>NZ_VMLD01000021.1:0-3933 GCF_013276485.1 Streptococcus sp. 4886
TGTCAAACCAAGCACCCCAAGTCTTGTAAGTGCAGTCGGTAAGAAAGATGCAGGCAGCGTTACAGTGAATGGCGTGAATAGTGGTACCACGGTAGCCCTCTATGACATGACCAATCCAGCTAACCCAATTGAATTGGGACGCACAGATGTACCAAAAGATGGCGACTTTGCGCTCAAAGATGGAGTAGCGATTAACCTAGCACCAGGTAAGAGCTTGTCTAAGGATATGCCGATCGCGGTTCGTAGTATTTACAAACCAACCGTAGCGACTGAACGAGTTGAATCAGACTACGGCACAAGCTTGAAGGTAACAGAGGGTCTAAAAGCCAAAGACTACCACTTGATTAAGGGAGAAAACCCAACGGGCGAGTTGAAAGATCGTCTTCAATACAAGGATGGTACAGCTCTTCCACCAGGCTCAACAGTAGAATGGAAGAACATTCCAGACTACAGCCGTGTAGGGGATGCGACTTACAAAGCGACTGTAACCATTCCAGGATCAGGTAGCACAGAAGTGACGATTCCAGTGCATGTCTATCCAACGGTAGCTCTAGCTAGTCCGAACGGCTATAACAATAAACAAGGAACCTTGTCACATGGAAGTGACGCAGAAAGGTATGTCGTCTTCAAAGATGGCAACCAAACAGTCGCTAAACCAGCAGGTGTAACCGTCCGTTGGCAAGGCGGCACTGCACCAGCTATCGCAACAGCTTCCGCAAGCCATGTCGGCCATATCGAGGTAGAATACCCATCAGACAATGCGGCAGGTAAGACGGTTGAAACCTTAGACGTAGCCCTTCCAACTTATCATGCAGTAGCCAAGGCAACAGAAGTAGTCCGTACAATTGATTCAACCTTTGCCTCAACAGAAGCTAGCGCTTATGTGAAGAAAGCAGAAAATGGACCAGACCTTCCACAAGGTACAGAGTACACATGGCAGACAGATGAAACAGGTAATGCGGCATACGGTTCAGGTACTTGGGGCAAAGTCAACGATGACTGGCTTGGTAAGAAGACCAACAAGGTTAAAGTTTACTACCCACAAGTAGACGGTGGTAATCCGAAAGAGGACAGTCTGGCAGAAGAGACAGAGGAAATCACCTTTGTGACGAAACCAGCGACTCCAAGCATTATGACTGACTTGACAGGAAGCGCCGGTACAAGAAAAACCATCCGTATTGCGAATGCGACACCAGGAACCACTGTTGAGCTCTACAATGGCGATACGAAAATTGGTTCTGTAGAGGTGCCGAAAGCTGGTACGACTCGCTACAGTGATCTAACGACAGTTGATCTAACGATGACCCAAGACATCCCAACATCAACCACCATCACAGCCAAAGCCGTTTACAAACCAACCGAAGCAACAGAACGCGTTGAATCAGATGCAAGTGCTGCGAAAGCTTCAACTTTCATCACTCTAAGTGCTAAAGGCAGCATCCAAACCATGAAGGGAACAGGCACTCTTACTGAGTTGGATAACTTGAATGAAACAACTCTGGCTAAGTTACTCCGTCGTTCAGACGCAGCTACGGACTTCACAGGCGCAACAGGTCGCTGGAAGAACCAAGATGCGACTAGAAAAACGGCAGATGCAGGCACTCGAACAGAAACCCTTCTAGTGCGCCTAGCAGGTCAGACGAAGGAGCAAGAGGTCAACTTCACCTTCACTACTTTAGCGCAACCAATCGCCAAAGCTGTCGTGAGAAGCAATGGTCAAGATATTACTAATGATAACTTGAGCGACTATGTGACAGCAGACGGCAACAATGGCTTAAGTTGGGAAAACCAACCAGCTAAGGTAGAAGTCGGCAAAGCTCTTCCACGTATCCAAGTTACTTACCCAAGTAATGGAGTAGCGGTATCAGACGTTACGACCCAATACGTGACACCAAAAGTATACGCTCTAGCAGAGAACCCAACTCCAAGTATTGATGCGCATAAAGGTAGCCCACTTTCAGAAGACGCTTCTGACTATGTAAAACCAGCATCAAACACAGAAGGTTTCCCTAATGGCACGACTCATGCATGGAAGAATGGAGACAAACCAAGTACCGACCATGTCGGAGAAGTGACGAAGACCGTTGTGACCACTTATGGTCAGGGCGATGATGTACCAGCTGAGCTTCGAGGTAAGGAAGTAGAAACACCGGTGACTATTACCGTTGTCCCAGACAAGCCAGTCGTGACTCCAAATACTGACGGAACAGTTGATGTAACGGTTCCAGAAGAAACAACGAAGGTTGAAGTGATTTACACACCAGAAGGACAAGACGCTCCAACAACCGTAGCGGTTACGAAGAACCAAGATGGTAGCTGGACAGCTCCAGCAGATAGCGGCATCACGATTAGCCCAGACGGCAGCAAGATTACGGTATCAGCGGACAAGTTGAAAGATGGCGCTGGCGTCACAGCCAAAGGTATCACGACAATTGGTAATAAAGACTTTACAAGTCAGCCAAGTGACAGTGCAGATGCCAAAGCACCACGCTTAGGAGCCCCAACGATTAGTCAAAACGCAGACTACGGCATTGAAGTTGAATTGGATGACAAGGCAACTCATGCGGAAGTAGACTATGTGGATGCGGCTGGAGTTGCTCGTAAATTAACCTTTGCGAAGCAAGCTAATGGGGATTGGACGAAGACAGATCATGTCGCTATCGGCACAGTCGTGACAACAGGTAACAAGATTGTGATGCAGGCCAATACCGCCAAGGCAGGCAGCACCGTAACAGCTACTCAAAAATCAGCTTTATCAGATTCATCAGAAGCAGCTGACCACAAGGCAGTGGGCTTACTGAACAGTCCAGTTGTGACTCCACAAATTGATAGTGGCGTCCAAATAGAAGCTCCAAGTGACGCGACAAGTCTTGAAGTAACCTACACACCAGCAGGTTCTCAAGCGCCAACTAAAGTGACACTTACGAAGGGCACAGATAACAACTGGACAGTACCAACAGGCTTTGAAGTTGGAACAGATGGCAAACCAGTCTTGAAAGCCAAGACAGCGGCAGCCGGAACTGAGGTAACGGTACAAGCTAAGGCTGAGGATATGGAAAGTAAGCCATCCACTGGCAAAGTGAAGACAGCTCAACCATCAACCTTTACTCCAGAAAGTAAACAAAATGGGGATGTTGTGATTCCATTACCAGCTGATGCGGATAAAGTCGTGATCAACTACCCAGAAAGCGATACGGTTACGAAAACAGTAGAGCTTACCAAGGGAGCAGATGGCAACTGGAGTGCACCAGCAGGAAGCCCAATCACAGTTGAAGCTGGCAAGGCAACTGTTAAACAAGGAACAGCAAGCAGTGGTAAGTCTATCACAGCTCAAGCAACAGCCGGAACTGGTACAGATGTCAGCGCGGCACGCGAAGCGACTATAACTGTTCCAAGTCATACGAAGCCAACTGTTAGCACCATTACGGTAGAAGCAGATAGTCAGCCAACAGCAGATTCTATTAGCAATGCCGTAACTGTAGACCATAAGAAAACTGCGGTAGCTAAAGCAGCTCTTCCAACGGTCGCTGCAGGTACCAGTCAAACTGTGGGAGTGACCGTCACTTATGACGATGACTCTACAGAAGATGTAGAAGTTACAGTCCAAGCTAAAGAAGCAACACCGACAACAGCGACAACTAAACAATGGCAAAATGGTGATGTTGAAATCGGCTTACCAGACAATGCGGATAAAGCAAGCTTGACTTATACAGATAAGCAAGGAAGCAGTCAAACTGTTGAGCTCAGCAAAGGAGCGACAGGCTGGACGGTAACAAGCGGTGATACGAGTCTATTAGATAACGGTAAGTTACGCTTGAAACCATCAAGCTACACAGCTGGTCAAGCTGTAAGTGTCAGCGCAACCAAGGGAAGTGGTGACACAACCAGTCAGGCATCAAGTGCAAGTATCACTCCGACAGCACATACAGTGAC
>NZ_VMLD01000022.1:0-124447 GCF_013276485.1 Streptococcus sp. 4886
CACAAGTGCTAAGGACAATGTTAAGAAAGTAATCGATAAAATCAGTTCTCAGCCTGCTCCTCGTCCTGACGACAGTACTAACACTAACAATGGTGGAAACACTAACAACGGCGGCACTACCAACCCGGCTCCTAATAATAGTGACAGTGTGACACCAGATAACAGCGGTAATATTCCAGCTCAAGAAACACCAGTTTCTACTTTGACTCCAAACAATTCAGGAAATACAGGAAATACAGGTAATACAGTGACTCCTAGTGAGACTCGTCCTGTTGATAAGTCTGAACTTGCACGATTGGTTGAAGAATTGGAAACTCGCTTGAAGGCTTTGGATAGTGTAGACAGTACAGTGGTTGAGTCTGCTAAAGTTCTTCTTGCAGATATTAAACAAGCTCTTAATGACGAAAGTTTGACAGAGGCGGAATTGCGTGATATTGTTAGAAGAGTAAAAGAGGTGTTAGACTCCTTAAAAGATGTGAGAGAAGACCAGCAAAACCAAGACAAAGATCAGGTAAAAGACAAGAGTCAGACAGATACGGACCTTCCGTATGTGGCAATAGTCGGAAGTTTGCTCGCCCTTCTTGGTCTCCTTCTCTTCCTCATCGCTCGTCGTAAGAAAGAGTCAGAACTCAAGAAATTAGTCAAGGAACTAAGCAAGCTTGAAGCAGAATTGGATTCTACAAGTGTAGATGCGAAAGTTCTCGACAAAGCACGAGAAGCTCTCGCTCAAGCGGTTGCCTTCCTAGCCAATGAGAAAGAGTCTGACCACACAGAAGATGAGTTGATTGAGAAACTCAAAGCTATTCTTGCTCAGTTAAGATAAGCGACATGTTGAAATATCGCAGGCGACCATAGAAGTTACTACATTGCTGGATAATAACTATAGGAAAAGTTAGGCGCAAACCTGTAGTGGGAATATACCAGTTTCTAGCGGGGAAGTGGTTCTGGGAACAGGACACCATCTTTTGGATGGGAATACTTCCTTCTCTAGTACAAGTAGAAGTCTTTGATGGTAGAGTAAGATAAAGAAGAAACACGAAACAAGTAAGATAGTTCATGAAATGGAACTGAAAATTGCTGGTGTGGACTCTTAAAGGAAGTAATGGATAGAAAGAAGTTGAAAAGCGTCTTTCTATCCATCTTTCTTTGGGAGTATATGTAAGCGTTTTCTGTTCTAGAGCGAGCCTTTCCAATCGGCTGAGACACTTTCAGTTGATTTTTCCTTGCTTTCTGTTCCTAAAAAAGATATACTTTGAAAATAAAATGATTTAACAATCAATGAAAATCAAAGAGCAAACTAGGAAGCTAGCCGTAGTCAGCTCAAAGCACTGCTTTGAGGTTGTGGATAGAACTGACGAAGTCAGCTCAAAATACTGTTTTGAGGTTGCAGATGGAAGCTGACGTGGTTTGAAGAGATTTTCGAAGAGTATAAACCGCTTATAAAATAAAAAGGAGTCCAGATGGAACACATTATTTATCAGCTTGAAGAGGACTTGGCAATCCTTACCTTGAATCGTCCTGAGGTTGCAAATGGCTTTCATATTCCTATGTGTGAAGAAATTTTAGAAGCCTTGACTCTGGCAGAAGAAAATCCAGCTGTGCATTTTATATTAATCAATGCCAATGGCAAAGTCTTTTCAGTTGGGGGAGATTTGGTAGAGATGAAGCGGGCAGTGGATGAGGATGATATTCCATCATTGACAAAAATCGCAGAGTTGGTCAATACGATTTCCTATAAAATCAAACAAATAGCCAAACCTGTTTTAATGGAAGTTGACGGTGCTGTTGCAGGTGCCGCAGCGAATATGGCTGTTGCGGCAGATTTCTGTCTGGCGACGAATAAGGCGAAGTTTATTCAAGCCTTTGTTGGCGTTGGTTTGGCTCCAGATGCAGGGGGGATTCACCTCTTGAGCCGCAGTATCGGTGTGACGCGTGCTGCTCAATTAGCCATGACAGGTGAGGCTTTAACCGCAGAAAAAGCCCTAGAATGGGGGCTAGTTTACCGCGTTTCTGAAGCTGATAAGTTAGAAAAAACCAGAGAACAGCTTCTTAAAAAATTAAGACGTGGTTCAAGTAATTCCTATGCAGCCATTAAGAAGTTGGTTTGGGAGAGCCAATTTAAAGACTGGCAGGATTACGCTACTTTAGAACTGAACTTACAGGAATCCTTGGCTCAAACAGAGGATTTCAAAGAAGGAGTGCGAGCTCATTCGGAGAGAAGACGGCCTAAATTTACAGGAAAATAAAAAAATACTTGCATCATTCTTTGAACTTTGATATAATTCTCTTGTCAAATGTTTTGATTGTAAAAGTTTTTTTGAGAAGGAGGGAAAGAAAGATTGGACTACCAACGAATTAATGAATATTTAACATCTATATTTAACAATGTCCTTGTCATTGAGGAAGTGAGCTTGAGAGGTAGTCGTTTCAAGGATATCTCCATCAAAGAAATGCATACGATTGATGTGATTGGGAAATTCCCAGACGTGACACCAAGTAAAGTGTCAAAAGAGTTGATGGTGACTCTTGGGACCGTTACGACTAGTTTGAATAATCTCGAACGCAAGGGTTACATTGAACGCATTCGCTCAGAGCAGGATCGTCGTGTGGTGCATCTACATTTGACAAAGAAGGGTCGCTTGGTTCATAGGTTACATAAACGCTTCCACAAGGCCATGGTTGAAAAAATCATTGATGGTATGAGTAAGGAAGAAATTGATGTTATGAGCAAAGGGTTGACCAATCTTTATCAATTTTTGGAGGATTTGAAATAATGGCTTTTGCAAAAATAAGCCAGGTTGCTCATTATGTGCCAGAGCAAGTGGTTACAAATCATGACTTGGCTCAGATTATGGATACCAATGATGAGTGGATTTCAAGTCGGACGGGAATACGACAAAGGCATATTTCAAGAACAGAATCTACCAGTGATTTGGCTACAGAGGTTGCTAAGAAACTGATGGAAAAAGCTGGAATCACAGGAGAGGAGCTGGATTTTATCATCCTAGCTACCATCACTCCAGATTCGATGATGCCCTCTACAGCTGCTCGTGTCCAAGCTAATATTGGTGCTAATAAGGCCTTTGCTTTTGACCTAACAGCTGCCTGCAGTGGATTTGTATTTGCTCTTTCAACTGCTGAAAAGTTTATCGCTTCTGGTCGCTTTCAAAAAGGCTTGGTGATTGGTAGTGAAACCCTCTCTAAGGCAGTCGATTGGTCGGACCGATCAACAGCTGTATTGTTTGGAGATGGTGCTGGTGGCGTCTTGTTAGAAGCTAGCGATAAGCAACATTTCCTAGCGGAGAGTCTCAATAGCGATGGTTCACGAAGCGAGTGTCTAACTTATGGACATTCAGGCCTAGATTCTCCGTTTTCAGATAAAGAAAATGCAGATTCATTTTTGAAGATGGATGGGCGCGCAGTCTTTGATTTTGCCATTCGAGATGTAGCCAAGTCTATCAAGCAGACTATTGATGAAGCTCCTATAGAGGTGACAGACTTGGATTATCTGCTACTGCATCAGGCTAATGTCCGTATTTTGGATAAGATGGCTAGAAAAATTGGTGTTGACCGAGACAAACTTCCAGCCAATATGATGGAGTATGGCAATACCAGTGCAGCCAGTATCCCGATTTTACTTTCAGAGTGTGTAGAACAGGGACTCATCCCTTTAGATGGTAGCCAGACTGTTCTGCTATCAGGCTTCGGTGGAGGCTTGACCTGGGGCACGCTCATTCTTACAATTTAGGTAATCATGTGGTGAACACATTGTTATAAAAAACTATTTATTTTAAAGGAGTCCTATCATGGCAGTATTTGAAAAAGTACAAGAAATTATCGTTGAAGAACTTGGAAAAGATGCATCAGAAGTAACACTTGAATCAACTTTTGATGATTTGGATGCAGATTCATTGGACTTGTTCCAAGTAATCTCAGAAATCGAAGATGCTTTTGATATCCAAATCGAAGCAGAAGATGACTTGAAAACAGTTGGTGACTTGGTTGCCTACGTTGAAGAGCAAACAAAATAATACTCAATGAAAATCAAAGAGCAAACTAGGAAGCTAGCCGCAGGCTGTACTTGAGTACGGCAAGGTGACGCTGACGTGGTTTGAATTTGATTTTCGAAGAGTATAAGCAGAATATAAGATAGAAGGAGTAGGGAAACCCGCTCCCTCTTGTTTAGGCAATAGTTTGATTGTCAAATTATGACGATATCGAACTATTACGTAAGCAAGAAACGATGGAGGCACTATGAAAACGCGTATTACAGAATTATTGAATATTGAGTATCCTATTTTCCAAGGAGGAATGGCCTGGGTTGCTGATGGTGATTTGGCAGGGGCTGTTTCTAAGGCTGGAGGACTAGGCATTATCGGAGGGGGAAATGCCCCTAAAGAAGTTGTTAAGGCAAATATTGATAAAATCAAATCATTGACAGATAAACCCTTTGGTGTCAACATCATGCTCTTGTCTCCCTTTGTGGAAGATATTGTAGACCTCGTTATCGAGGAAGGTGTTAAGGTAGTGACAACAGGCGCAGGAAATCCTGGAAAATACATGGAACGCTTCCATGAAGCTGGGATTACAGTTATTCCTGTTGTACCAAGCGTTGCCCTAGCTAAACGAATGGAAAAAATTGGTGCGGACGCTGTTATCGCAGAAGGAATGGAAGCTGGGGGACATATCGGTAAATTAACAACCATGACCTTGGTGCGTCAAGTGGCGGCAGCTGTATCTATCCCTGTTATTGCGGCAGGAGGGATTGCGGATGGTGAAGGTGCTGCGGCTGGCTTTATGCTAGGTGCAGAGGCTGTTCAGGTTGGAACTCGTTTTGTCGTTGCAAAAGAGTCTAATGCCCATCCAAATTACAAGGCCAAGATTTTAAAAGCTAGAGATATTGATACTACGATTTCAGCTCAACACTTTGGACATGCTGTTCGTGCAATTAAAAATCAGTTGACTCGTGATTTTGAAAAAGCTGAAAAAGATGCCTTTAAACAAGAAAATCCTGATTTGGAAATTTTTGAACAAATGGGAGCAGGTGCCCTAGCCAAAGCAGTTGTTCACGGTGATGTGGATGGTGGCTCTGTTATGGCAGGTCAAATCGCAGGCCTTGTTTCCAAAGAAGAAACCGTTGAAGAAATCCTAAAAGATTTGTACTATGGAGCAGCTAAGAAAATACAAGAAGAAGCCTCTCGTTGGGCAGGAGTTGTAAGAAATGACTAAAACAGCCTTTTTATTTGCTGGTCAAGGTGCCCAGTATCTAGGGATGGGACGGGATCTCTATGATCAGTATCCGATTGTCAAAGAAACGATTGATCAAGCCAGTCAGGTTCTTGGTTATGATTTGCGTCATCTCATCGATACAGAAGAAGAAAAACTCAATCAGACCCGCTATACGCAACCAGCTATTTTAGCAACTTCAGTTGCTATCTACCGTTTATTACAAGAAAAAGGCTATCAGCCTGATATGGTTGCTGGTTTATCCCTTGGAGAATACTCTGCCTTGGTGGCCAGCGGTGCCTTGAATTTTGAAGAAGCTGTTGCCTTAGTTGCTAAGCGTGGAGCCTATATGGAAGAAGCAGCTCCTGCTGGCTCTGGTAAGATGGTGGCAGTTCTTAATACGCCAGTAGAGGTCATTGAAGAAGCCTGTCAAAAAGCTTCTGAACTTGGAGTGGTTACCCCAGCCAACTATAATACACCTGCACAAATCGTGATTGGTGGAGAAGTGGTTGCAGTTGATCGAGCTGTTGAACTCTTGCAGGAGGCAGGTGCCAAACGCTTGATTCCTCTCAAGGTTTCAGGACCTTTTCATACCGCTCTCCTTGAGCATGCTAGCCAGAAACTAGCTGAAACTCTAGCTCAAGTAAGTTTTTCAGATTTCACTTGTCCCCTAGTCGGCAATACAGAAGCTGCAGTTATGCAAAAAGAAGATATTGCTCAACTCTTGACGCGTCAGGTCAAGGAACCAGTTCGTTTTTATGAAAGTATTGGGGCTATGCAAGAAGCAGGAGTAACCAACTTTATCGAGATTGGACCGGGGAAAGTCTTGTCAGGCTTTGTCAAAAAAATTGATAAAAC
The DNA here is from genome assembly GCF_013276485.1 of Streptococcus sp. 4886. NCBI lineage: Bacteria > Bacillati > Bacillota > Bacilli > Lactobacillales > Streptococcaceae > Streptococcus > Streptococcus sp. 4886. The sequence continues at coordinate 6,085 of NZ_VMLD01000022.1, forward strand.
GGCTAAACTAGCCAATGTTGAAGATCAGGCGAGTTTGGAAGCTTTGCTAGAAAACAAGTAATCCCTTCTCCCATAAATACAAGAGGAAACAGGAGAAAAGAATGCAACTAAAAAATAAAAATATCTTTATTACAGGTTCGAGTCGTGGAATTGGTCTTGCCGTTGCCCATAAGTTTGCTCAAGCAGGAGCCAACATCGTCTTAAACAGCCGTGGGGCAATCTCAGAGGAATTACTCGCTGAGTTTGCAGACTATGGTGTCAAGGTGATTTCCATTTCAGGAGATGTATCCGATTTTGCAGACGCTAAACGTATGGTTGAGCAAGCTATTGCAGAGCTGGGTTCAGTAGATGTTTTGGTTAACAATGCAGGGATTACCCAAGATACCCTTATGCTCAAGATGACAGAAGCAGATTTTGAAAAAGTGCTCAAGGTTAATCTGACTGGTGCCTTTAACATGACACAATCAGTCTTGAAACCGATGATGAAAGCCAGAGAAGGTGCTATCATCAATATGTCTAGTGTTGTTGGTTTGATGGGAAATATTGGCCAAGCTAACTATGCTGCTTCTAAGGCCGGTTTGATTGGTTTTACCAAGTCTGTGGCGCGTGAAGTGGCCAATCGCAATATCAGGGTTAACGCTATCGCGCCTGGAATGATTGAGTCCGATATGACAGCGGTTCTATCAGACAAGGTAAAAGATGCCATGCTGGCACAAATTCCTATGAAAGCATTTGGGCAGGCAGAGCAGGTTGCAGATTTAACAGTATTTTTAGCAGGCCAAGATTATCTAACTGGTCAAGTGGTTGCCATTGATGGCGGCCTCAGTATGTAGCAGAAGCTAGAGGTAAAAAAGATGAAACTAAATCGCGTAGTAGTAACAGGTTATGGAGTGACATCTCCAATCGGAAATACACCAGAAGAATTTTGGAATAGTTTGACAACTGGAAAAATCGGAATTGGTCAAATTACGAAATTTGATCATAGTGACTTTGATGTGCATAATGCGGCAGAAATCCAAGATTTTCCTTTTGATAAATACTTTGTAAAGAAAGATACCAATCGTTTCGATAACTATTCTTTATATGCCTTGTATGCAGCCCAAGAAGCTGTCAACCATGCTAATTTGGATGTAGAGGCTCTTGATAAAGATCGTTTTGGTGTTATCGTTGCCTCTGGTATTGGTGGAATCAAAGAAATCGAAGATCAAGTGCTTCGCCTCAACGAAAAAGGACCAAAACGTGTGAAACCATTGACCCTTCCAAAAGCCTTGCCAAATATGGCTTCAGGAAATGTTGCTATGCGTTTTGGAGCAAACGGTGTTTGTAAATCTATCAATACTGCCTGCGCTTCATCAAATGACGCGATTGGAGATGCCTTCCGCTCGATTAAGTTTGGTTTCCAAGATGTTATGTTGGTAGGTGGTTCAGAAGCCTCTATCACACCTTTTGCTATTGCTGGTTTCCAAGCCCTAACTGCTCTCTCAACTACAGAGGATCCAACTCGTGCCTCTATTCCATTTGATAAGGATCGCAATGGGTTTGTTATGGGTGAAGGTTCTGGGATGTTGGTTCTTGAAAGTCTTGAACACGCCGAAAAACGTGGGGCTACTATCCTTGCTGAAGTGGTTGGTTACGGAAATACTTGTGATGCCTACCACATGACTTCACCACAACCAGAAGGTCAGGGAGCTATCAAAGCCATTAAACTAGCCTTGGAAGAAGCTGAGATTTCTCCAGAGCAAGTAGCCTATGTCAATGCTCACGGAACGTCAACTCCTGCTAATGAAAAAGGAGAAAGTGGTGCAATCGTAGCTGTTCTTGGTAAGGAAGTACCTGTATCATCAACCAAGTCTTTCACAGGACATTTGCTGGGGGCTGCAGGCGCGGTAGAAGCTATCGTCACAATCGAAGCCATGCGTCATAACTTTGTACCAATGACAGCTGGAACAAGTGAAGTATCAGATTATATCGAAGCCAATGTCGTTTATGGACAAGGCTTGGAGCAAGAAATTCCATACGCTATTTCAAATACCTTTGGTTTTGGTGGCCACAATGCAGTTCTTGCTTTCAAACGTTGGGAGAATAAATAAGTATGAATTTAAACGATATTAAAGACTTGATGGCTCAATTTGACCAGTCAAGTTTGAGAGAATTTTCTTATAAAAATGAGACGGATGAGTTGCAGTTTAGCAAGAATGAAGCGAGACTGGTGTCTGAAGTTGCAGCTCAAGTCGCTCCAGCGCCCGTTCTAGCAACACCGAGTCAAGTAGCTCCTATATCTGCTCCAGCAGAAACTATAGTGGAAGAAACTTCGGCGCCAGCTGAAGCAAGTGTGGATGCTGAGGGAGATCTTGTAGAGAGTCCACTTGTTGGAGTGGCTTACTTGGCTGCTGGTCCTGATAAACCTGCATTCGTTACAGTTGGCGATAGTGTCAAAAAAGGTCAAACATTGGTCATCATCGAAGCCATGAAAGTCATGAATGAAATTCCTGCACCTAAGGATGGTGTGGTAACAGAAATTCTCGTTTCTAACGAAGAAATGGTTGAGTTTGGTAAAGGATTGGTACGTATCAAATGATCGATATTCAAGGAATCAAAGAAGCCCTTCCCCACCGTTATCCTATGCTCCTAGTGGACCGTGTCTTGGAAGTGAGCGAGGATACCATCGTTGCCATCAAAAATGTGACCATCAATGAACCTTTCTTTAACGGCCATTTTCCTCAATACCCAGTTATGCCAGGTGTTCTGATTATGGAAGCCTTGGCGCAAACAGCTGGTGTCTTGGAGTTGTCAAAACCTGAAAATAAAGGAAAACTGGTCTTTTACGCTGGTATGGACAAGGTCAAATTCAAGAAGCAAGTTGTACCAGGCGACCAATTGCTTATGACGGCAACGTTTGTAAAACGTCGTGGTACCATAGCTGTGGTTGAAGCAAAGGCTGAAGTGGATGGCAAGCTTGCGGCCAGTGGTACTCTTACCTTTGCAATAGGGAACTAAGGAGGTTCTCCATGTTTCGAAAAATTTTAATTGCCAATCGTGGTGAAATTGCGGTTCGTATTATCCGTGCGGCGCGTGAATTGGGGATTGCAACGGTGGCGGTTTATTCAACTGCTGATAAGGAAGCCCTTCATACGCTTTTGGCAGATGAAGCAGTTTGTATCGGTCCTGGCAAGGCAACAGAGTCTTATCTCAATATCAATGCGGTTCTATCAGCTGCAGTCTTGACTGAGGCAGAAGCCATTCACCCAGGTTTTGGATTTCTCAGTGAAAATTCTAAATTTGCTACCATGTGTGAAGAAGTTGGTATCAAGTTTATCGGTCCATCTGGTCATGTCATGGATATGATGGGGGATAAAATCAATGCGCGTGCTCAGATGATTAAAGCAGGCGTGCCTGTCATTCCAGGTTCGGATGGAGAAGTGCATAACTCTGAGGAAGCTTTGATTATTGCTGAAAAAATTGGCTATCCTGTTATGCTCAAGGCTTCAGCAGGTGGTGGTGGTAAAGGGATTCGTAAGGTTGAAAAACCAGAAGACCTCGTTTCAGCCTTTGAAACTGCCTCTAGTGAAGCCAAGGCAAATTATGGCAATGGTGCCATGTACATAGAACGGGTCATCTATCCAGCTCGTCACATCGAGGTTCAAATCCTAGGAGACGAACACGGAAATGTGATTCATTTAGGTGAACGGGATTGTTCTCTTCAACGGAATAACCAAAAGGTTTTGGAAGAAAGTCCTTCGATTGCAATCGGAAAAACGTTGCGCCATGAAATCGGTGCTGCAGCTGTTCGAGCTGCAGAGTCTGTTGGCTATGAAAATGCAGGGACCATTGAGTTTCTTCTTGATGAAGCCAGTGGCAATTTCTATTTCATGGAAATGAATACTCGTGTACAAGTAGAACATCCAGTAACAGAATTTGTTTCAGGTGTGGATATCGTTAAGGAACAGATTCGCATTGCGGCAGGTCAACCTCTGTCTGTTAAGCAAGAAGATATTGTCCTACGCGGTCATGCCATCGAGTGTCGTATCAATGCAGAAAACCCAGCCTTTAACTTTGCTCCAAGTCCAGGTAAGATTACCAATCTCTATCTTCCAAGTGGAGGAGTTGGCTTGCGCGTGGATTCAGCAGTTTATCCAGGTTATACCATTCCGCCTTATTATGATAGTATGATTGCCAAAATCATCGTACACGGTGAAAACCGTTTTGATGCCTTGATGAAAATGCAACGTGCCCTCTATGAATTAGAGATAGAAGGGGTGCAGACCAATGCAGATTTCCAGCTTGACCTCATTTCAGATCGCAATGTCATTGCTGGAGATTACGATACTTCCTTCTTGATGGAAACTTTTTTACCCAAATATCAAGAAAAAGAATAAAATGACTTCAAGAGTTTAAACCGAAAAGGGGAATCAATGGCTCTATTTAGTAAAAAAGATAAGTATATTCGAATCAATCCCAATCGTTCGGTTAGGGAAAAACCTCAAGCCAAGCCAGAGGTTCCAGATGAATTATTTTCCCAGTGTCCGGGTTGTAAGCATACCATCTATCAGAAGGATCTGGGAAGTGAGCGCATCTGTCCACATTGTAGCTATACCTTTCGTATTTCTGCCCAAGAACGCTTGGCTTTGACGATTGATATGGGAACCTTCAAGGAATTGTTTACAGGGATTGAAAGCAAGGATCCCTTGCATTTCCCTGGTTATCAAAAGAAACTAGCAACCATGCGTGAAAAAACAGGGCTGGATGAAGCTGTTGTGACAGGAACTGCTCTTATTAAGGGTCAGACTGTGGCTCTTGGGATTATGGATTCCAACTTTATCATGGCTTCTATGGGTACGGTTGTAGGTGAAAAAATCACTCGATTGTTTGAGTATGCGACTGTCGAACAATTGCCAGTTGTCCTCTTCACAGCCTCTGGTGGCGCCCGTATGCAGGAAGGAATCATGAGTCTCATGCAGATGGCCAAGATTTCTGCAGCGGTTAAACGCCATTCAAATGCTGGTCTCTTTTATCTGACCATTTTGACAGATCCAACGACAGGTGGAGTAACAGCTTCTTTCGCTATGGAAGGCGATATCATTCTAGCTGAACCACAGAGCTTGGTCGGTTTTGCTGGGCGTCGTGTCATTGAAAATACGGTTCGTGAAAGCTTGCCTGAGGATTTCCAAAAGGCAGAATTCCTATTGGAACATGGCTTTGTGGATGCTATCGTTAAAAGAAGAGATTTGCCAGATACGATTGCAAGCCTAGTCAGATTGCATGGAGGGAGTCCTAGATGAATATTGCAAAAATAGTCAGAGAAGCGCGTGAGCAGAGTCGTTTGACAAGCTTGGATTTTGCGACAGGCATTTTTGATGATTTTATCCAATTACATGGTGACCGTTCTTTTCGAGATGATGGTGCAGTTGTTGGTGGTATTGGCTGGCTTGGAGACCAAGCTGTAACAGTGGTTGGTATCCAAAAAGGCAAGAGTTTGCAAGACAACCTCAAACGGAATTTTGGCCAACCACATCCAGAAGGCTACCGCAAGGCCCTACGTTTGATGAAACAGGCTGAAAAGTTTGGCCGTCCAGTTGTGACCTTTATCAATACCGCAGGTGCCTATCCTGGTGTCGGTGCGGAAGAACGCGGTCAAGGAGAAGCTATTGCTCGCAATCTCATGGAAATGAGTGATCTGAGAGTTCCTATTATCGCTATCATTATCGGTGAAGGTGGTTCAGGTGGGGCTCTGGCTCTAGCAGTCGCAGACCGTGTCTGGATGCTGGAAAATTCTATCTATGCTATTCTCAGTCCAGAAGGCTTTGCTTCCATTCTATGGAAGGACGGCAGTCGTGCCATGGAAGCGGCAGAACTGATGAAAATCACTTCACACGAGTTGTTAGAAATGGACGTGGTGGATAAAGTGATTTCTGAAGCAGGACTTTCTAGTAAAGAACTGATTAAGAGTGTCAAAAAAGAACTCCAAGCTGAGCTAGCTCTACTTTCACAAAAACCGCTAGAAGAGTTGTTGGAAGAACGCTATCAACGATTTAGAAAATACTAATATAAAAACTAGAACTGGCAGTCAGTTCTAGTTTTTATGTGCTTCTTATACTCAATGAAAATCAAAGAGCAAACTAGGAAACTAGCTGCAGGCTGCTCAAAACACTGTTTTGAGGTTGCAGATAGAACTGACGAAGTCAGTAACATCTATACGACAAGCCGACGCTGACATTGGTTTGAAGAGATTTTCGAAGAGTATTACTCTGTGCAGAGGGGAAAGTCAAAAGGTGCCTGGAAGACCAAACACCTTTTTGATTATTCATTTTCTTCAGTTACAAATTGACTAAGCAGTCCATTGATAAAACGGGCTGATTTTTGATCTGAAAAATTCTTAGCAAGTTCAATGGCTTCATTGACTGCTACCAGCTGAGGTGTATCAAATGATGTGATTTCAAAGATACCCAAGCGTAGTAAGTTTTTTTCGACCAAGGTTAAGCGTTCAACTGTCCAGCCTGACTTGAGGTGCTGGTTGATTTGTTTATCCAACTCGTCTTTTTGAGCTTGGATACCAGAAACCAAGTTTAGAAGAAAGGCTGGAATTTGCACATCTGCATCTTCACGGTCATGCGTGTAGGCAAAGCGACAAGCTGTTTCCATATCTGTTCCGAATTCAAGGCTCATGAGAGCTTGAAAAGCGCATTTACGAAGTTCACGTCTGGATTCTAATAATGGACTAGTCATTGAGGAAGTCCTCGTCAAACAGATCTTTCAACTCAGGTTTTGGTGTTTTATCTGGAACAATTCCTGCAACATGGATGTTGACAGCAGCAAGTTCCACATCAGCCATATCACGGACAGCATCTTTGACTGCTTTTTGAATAGCCATAGCAACTTTTGGTACCTTCACACCGTACTCAAGGTAGAGATAGATGTCAGCAGTTAGTTCTTCGTTGCTTTCTTTTAAGTAGACGCCACGACCAAGAGAGAGTTTTGATAGGGTGTCAGATACGGATTTATTTGAAAATGAGTGGACACCATCAACTTTAGCAGTTGCGATGGCAATGATTTTTTCAAGTACACGTGGAGCGATAACGATTTCGCCAAATTGTTCTTCAATTCCCATAGAATGACCTCTTTCTAGAGATTAGGCACGAGAAACGTAAGTTCCTTCTGCAGTGTTGATGATCAATTTTTGTCCAGCTTCGATGAAGTCAGGAACGTTGACAACAAGTCCAGTTTCCATAGTTGCTGGTTTACCAGAACCTGTAACAGTAGCACCTTTGATAGATGGTTGTGTTTCAGCAACTGTCAATTCAACAGTAGTTGGTACAGTTACACCGATCACTTCAGTTCCGTAGAATTGGATTTTTACATCAGAGTTTTCAAGGATGTAAAGCAATTCATTTTCAACGTTTACGACTGGGATTTCGTATTGGTCGTAAGTTTCAGTGTTCATGAAGTAGGCAGTTTCATCCATTTTGTACAAGTATTGAGCTGGAACAGTCTCGATAATAGCTTGTTCGAATTTTTCTTCTGGACGGTAGCTTGTATCAAATGTAGAACCAGTACGGACATCACGTAATTTCATACGCATGATTGTGTTCCCTTTACCTGGTTTGTGGTGGCTAGCTTCCAAAACGCGGATCAATTTTCCGTCTGCAGTTTCAAATGTCATACCAGCTTTCAATTTGCTTGCTTCAATCATGTTTTTACCTCTTTAATAAATATTATTACTCTTCATTTTACCATAAAATCTTCTGGAAATAAAGCCAAAATAGTTAATGGGATTTGGTAGGAGCGAAAAAACCAACCTCAGGGCTGGTTTTTACATATTACTCTTCTTTCAACTTCGCCAATTCTTGGGCAAGGAGTTTAAGGGCGACTTGTGGGTTGGCTTGGCCTTTGGTTGCTTTCATAAGGAATCCTGTGAAGGCCTTGTCTGCGTTGCGTTTGCCTGACTTGAAGTCGGCAACAGCAGCTTCGTTATCCGCAAAGACTTGGTGGATAATTGGAATCAAGACAGCTGGATCTGAGATTTGAACCATACCTGCTTTTTCAACGTATTCACGCGCGCCACCGCCATTTTTAGCTAGGTGGACAAAGACTTTCTTGGCAATCTTAGAAGAGATAGTACCGTCTTCGATGATGGCAATCATTTCAACCAAGTTTTCTGGTGTCAATTCGATTTGTTCCAGTGTCTTGCCTTCGGCATTCAAGAACTGAGCAACCTCCCCTTGGAGCCAGTTAGAGACTTGTTTAGCATCGCCACCGAGGGCAACAGCTTTCTCAAAGAAGTCAGAAGTGACTTTATTTGCAGTCAACTGGCTAGCATCATAGTCTGACAAGCCGAGGTCAGCAACATAGCGCGCACGGCGTTCTTTTGGAAACTCTGGTAACTCTGTACGCATTTCTTCGATCCACTCGTCTGAAATTTCAAAGAGGGGTAGGTCTGGTTCTGGGAAGTAGCGGTAGTCTGCAGCACCTTCCTTGACACGCATGAGGATGGTTGCCTTGTTGGCTTCATCGTAACGGCGTGTTTCCTGGCGGATTTGACCACCTGAGCGAAGGATTTCAGCTTGACGTTGAACCTCGTATTCAAGACCTTTGCGAACGTTTGAGAAGGAGTTGAGGTTCTTCAACTCAGTCTTGGTACCGAATTTCTCTTGACCATAAGGACGAAGAGAAATATTGGCATCCACACGCATAGAACCTTCTTCCATCTTAACGTCAGAAATGCCAGCGTACTGGATAACTTCCTTGAGGGTTGTCAGATAAGCATAGGCCTCCTCTGGCGAACGCATATCGGCTTCAGATACAATCTCAATCAAAGGTACCCCTTGGCGGTTAAGGTCAACGTAAGAGTAGCCGTCTGTACCGTGGGTGTTTTTACCAGCGTCTTCCTCTAGGTGAGCACGTTCGATACCGATTTTCTTAGTTGTACCGTCTTCTAGCTCGACTTCAATCCAACCGTTATAACCGATTGGCTCATCAAACTGAGAAATTTGGTAGGCCTTTGGATTATCAGGGTAGAAGTAGTTCTTGCGGTCAAAGTGCATCTTTTTGTGGATGTCCATGTTGAGAGCAAGAGCAGCCTTGATACCGGCATCAACAACACCTTTATTGAGAACTGGCAGGACTCCTGGGAAGGACCAGTCAATCACGTTAGTGTTGGCATTTTGGTCATTTCCAAAGTGGGCAGAAGTAGGTGAGAAGATTTTTGAATTGGTGTTGAGCTCTACGTGGACTTCAAGTCCGATGACTGTTTCAAAGTTCATTAGTTGTCACCTCCAAAAATCACGGGTTGTTGTTTGTGGTAGTCTGTTGTCGCCTCAAAAGCAGCAGCAGCTTGGTAAATAGTTTCCTCAGAATACTTAGGACCGATCAATTGGAGTCCGACAGGGAGACCTTGAGAGAATCCAGCTGGAATCGAAATTCCTGGGAGACCAGCTAGGTTGACTGGGATGGTCAAGAGGTCAGCCAAGTACATGGCAACTGGGTCGTGGTTGAGAGAATCCAAGTCATAGGCAACACTAGGAGCAGTTGGTCCCAAAATCAAATCGTAATCCGCGAAGACTTTTTCGAAATCTTGGATGATGAGGGTACGGACCTGACCAGCTTTCTTGTAGTAAGCATCGTAGTAGCCTGATGAAAGGCTGAAAGTACCTAGCATGATACGGCGTTTCACCTCTTCACCAAAACCTTGGCTACGGCTGTTTACATAGATTTCATCAAGATTTGTCGCATCCTCTGCGCGGTAGCCGTAACGGATACCGTCAAAACGTTGCAAGTTTGATGAAGCTTCTGATGAAGCGATGATGTAGTAAACGGCAACACCGTATTTTGAGTGAGGAAGGCTGACTTCTTCGACAATAGCACCAAGTTTTTCAAAGTGTTTGGCTGCGTTCAGAATGGTTTCCTTAACCTCTGGGTCAATTCCTTCACCAAGGTATTCTTTAGGCAAAGCGATTTTCATGCCCTTGATGTCTTGACCGATTTTTGAAGTAAAGTCGGCAATGCGGACAGGAGCAGAAGTAGAGTCTTTGGCATCTTCGCTGGCAATAGCGTTGAGTAAGAGGGCATTTTCCTTAACAGTTGGTGCGAAAGGTCCGATTTGATCTAATGAGCTACCAAAGGCAATGAGACCGAAACGTGAAACTGTTCCGTAGGTTGGTTTGAGACCAACGATCCCGTTGAAGGCAGCAGGTTGGCGGATGGAACCACCAGTATCAGAACCAAGTGACAAGCGGACTTGTCCTGAAGCTACAGCTGCAGCAGAACCACTTGATGAACCACCAGGAACCTTGCTGTGGTCCCAAGCATTTTTAGTGGCACCATAGTGTGAAGTCTCACCAGAACCGCCCATGGCAAATTCGTCCATGTTGGTTTTTCCAACGACAATCATACCCTTGGCTTTTGCATTGGCAACGGCCGTCGCATCAAAGATTGGCTCATAGTTGTAGAGCATTTTTGAGGCAGCAGTTGTGAGGATGCCGTCTGTAGAGATGTTATCCTTAACAGCAAGTGGAATTCCTGAAAGGACATTATCAGCGTCAATTCCAGCTTCATCAATAGCTTTAGCTTGAGCAAGAGCTTGCTCCTCAGCGATGGTAACAAAAGCGTTAATAGCTGTCTCGCGAGACTTGATATCTTCAAGCGTAGCTTGTGTCAATTCTGTTGCTGAAATTTCCTTAGAAACAAGGAGATTGTGCAAGTCTTCAATGGTTTTATTGTTGAAAGTCATTAGGCATCTCCTCCATCGTCTAGGATAGCTGGTACCTTGATATAGTAGTTGTCTTTTTCAGGTACGTTTTTAAACAAGCGATCACGGTCTGTTCCTTCTTCAGCCACATCAGGGCGTAGTACGGTCTTACAGTCAGCCATGGTTGTAGTAGGTGTGACACCAGTTGTGTCAACTTCGCCCAGCAGTTCAACCATGTCAACAATCTTAGACAAGGTAGTCGCAAAGGCAGCAGTTTCTTCTTCAGAGAATCTTAATTTTGAAAGATTGGCAACGTGTGTTACCTCTTCTTGCGTAATTTTCATCTTGCATCCTTTCGTGAAATGATGATTTTTAGTCTGTTCTATTTTACCATATTTTCCTATAAATAAGGGAGGGGGAAGTGAAAAGAAATAGAAATTGAAAAAAATGCTAAAATCCGATATAATGAAGTGTTGAAAGGAATGGTAAAATCCAATGTAAAAATCATTCTTAGCTATTTAAACAAGAAAAATAGAGAATCAAAGAAAGAGAACTTATGAATATTCAAGAAGAAATTAAGAAACGTCGTACTTTTGCCATCATCTCCCACCCGGACGCGGGGAAAACGACCATCACTGAGCAGTTGCTCTACTTTGGGGGCGAGATTCGTGAGGCTGGTACCGTAAAAGGAAAGAAAACAGGGACTTTTGCCAAGTCTGACTGGATGGATATCGAGAAGCAACGTGGGATTTCGGTTACTTCATCTGTTATGCAGTTTGACTACGACGGTAAGCGTGTCAACATCCTCGACACACCAGGGCATGAGGACTTTTCAGAAGATACCTATCGTACCTTGATGGCGGTGGATGCTGCGGTCATGGTCGTGGACTCTGCCAAGGGTATCGAGGCTCAAACCAAGAAATTGTTTGAGGTTGTCAAGCACCGTGGTATTCCAGTCTTTACCTTTATGAACAAGCTAGACCGTGATGGTCGTGAGCCACTGGACCTCTTGCAAGAATTGGAAGAAGTCTTGGGCATTGCGAGCTACCCTATGAACTGGCCTATCGGGATGGGGAAAGCTTTTGAAGGCTTGTATGACCTCTATAATCAACGCTTGGAGCTCTACAAGGGGGATGAGCGTTTTGCTAGTTTAGAAGATGGGGACAAGCTTTTTGGTAGCAATCCTTTCTACGAGCAAGTCAAGGATGATATTGAACTTTTAAATGAAGCTGGAAATGAGTTTTCAGAGGAAGCTATCCTTGCTGGAGAATTGACACCTGTCTTCTTCGGTTCAGCTTTGACAAACTTTGGTGTGCAGACCTTCCTTGAGACTTTTCTCAAGTTTGCTCCAGAACCACATGGTCACAAGAAAACAGACGGAGAAATTGTGGATCCTCATGATAAGGATTTCTCAGGATTTGTCTTTAAAATCCAAGCCAACATGGACCCTCGTCACCGTGACCGTATTGCCTTTGTCCGTATCGTATCAGGTGAATTTGAGCGTGGCATGAGTGTCAACCTTCCTCGTACTGGTAAGGGGGCTAAACTTTCGAATGTGACTCAGTTTATGGCGGAAAGTCGTGAGAATGTGACCAATGCCGTGGCAGGTGATATTATCGGGGTTTACGATACCGGTACTTATCAGGTTGGGGATACCTTGACAGTTGGGAAAAATAAATTTGAATTTGAACCCCTACCAACCTTTACCCCTGAAATTTTCATGAAAGTTTCTGCTAAGAATGTCATGAAACAAAAATCCTTCCACAAGGGGATTGAGCAACTGGTGCAAGAGGGTGCCATTCAGCTTTATAAGAATTACCAAACAGGCGAGTACATGCTAGGAGCTGTAGGTCAGCTCCAGTTTGAAGTCTTTAAGCACCGTATGGAAGGCGAATACAATGCGGAAGTCGTCATGAGTCCAATGGGTAAAAAGACCGTTCGTTGGATCAAGCCTGAGGATTTGGATGAACGGATGTCATCAAGTCGCAATATCTTGGCCAAAGACCGTTTTGACCAACCAGTCTTCCTCTTTGAAAATGACTTTGCCCTCCGTTGGTTTGCGGACAAGTATCCAGACGTAGAGTTGGAAGAAAAAATGTGACTCAGTACCAACAATTGGAACTAAAGTTCCTAATTGTTGGACGCTAGTCGCTATTTGGCGAACTAGCTAACTGCCTCACTAACTGAGTTTTACAAATGGAATCGATTTGCCAAACTTCGTGTCGTAATGTAAAAATTGTAAACCGTAATAGGACTTCAACTAAAATCTCCACTGGTATGGTTTTACGAACGAATGGGCGAAAATAATGGTTAAGTAGAAACATATGATGGGAAAAAAAGAAATGAGATAAAGAGTGAAAGAAGAGAAAAAAGCGATTGTCCTAGGCGCAGGTAATGCTCAGTATGAATAAAGTTGAGACTACGATAAAATCTCTTTGTGTTCATCATGATAATCGGAAGTTTTATATTTTTAATGATGATCTTCCGATTGACAGTAGTATTCTGAAAGATTATCGCCTACCCTTTGAGGGACTTTCTTACGCTACCTTCTTTAGGTATTTTATTCCTAAGTATGTAAGTGAGGTTCGTGTACTGTATTTAGACTCGGATATTATCGTAAGAAAACCGATAGATGAGCTGTGGTACTTAGACGTTACAGGCATCTCCTTAGTAGCAGTTAGAGATGATTTTTATACACCTATTTTCAATGCTGGTTTTTTGTTAATCAACAATGACATGTGAAGAGCAGAAAATGTCACGTAAAATCTGATTTAAGACACAAATAAAAAAGCTTCCAATTCTCTGTTTCCGTGTCTGAAGGCTTCTTTTCCTTTCTGTTGATAGACTAGTAGCAGACGATTGATTTGTCTTTCAGAAAGATTGAGTTCGACACAGGCCCGTTTCTTTGTTTTCTTTCCTTGGGCTATAGCTTTTATCACAAGATATTTTTTCATTTCATTCATATTTAGCTGGATCCTTTTCATATGACTATTCTACCAAATGAGACATTTTCATGTTCGATTTACTAAAGACATTATCACATTCGAATCACAATAAATAAAAAAATCTTCCAATTCCCTTGCAAAAAAGAAGAAAGTGTGATAACATAGTACGGTATGTGGTGCTAGCACATCCGCTATATTAGATCTAATAGGAGGAAAACACAAATGGCTAAAGTATGTTACTTTACAGGTCGTAAGACTGTATCAGGAAACAACCGTTCACACGCGATGAACCAAACAAAACGTGCCGTAAAACCAAACCTTCAAAAAGTTACTGTACTTATCGATGGTAAACCTAAAAAAGTTTGGGCTTCAGCTCGTGCTTTGAAATCAGGTAAAGTTGAACGCGTTTAATAATAAAAGTAAGGAGACCTCAGGGTCTTTTTCTTTTGTCATAGTGAAAAAATCATTTTAAAAGCAGAGTAAATATCCGCTGATACAGTATTCTGCTTTTACACTTGGGCTGAAATATGATAAAATAGAGTATCAACTAGTTGAGGTAAAAAGGATGACTGTAAAAATCAATACAAAAGATGGTCAAATCGAACTAACAGATGAAGTGATTGCAACTGTCGTAGGCGGTGCAACAACTGAGATTTTTGGTGTGGTCGGTATGGCTAGTAAAAATGCCCTCAAAGATAATTTTCAAGCCCTTCTAGGTAAGGAAAATTATTCCAAAGGTGTCGTCGTAAAGGCAGCCGAAGATGGCAGCATTGCAGTTGATGTGTATACCGTGTTGAGCTACGGAACAAAGATTAGTGAAGTGTCAAAAAACATTCAAGAGCGTGTTCGTTTTAGCTTGGAAAACCAGCTTGGAATTACTGCTCAGACTGTAAATGTCTACATTCAAAATATCAAAGTTGTAGGAGAATAACCGTGTCAAAAATTACTACTAGCTTATTTCAAGAAATGGTGCAGGCTGCATCAACTCGCTTGAATAAGCAAGCTGAATATGTCAATTCATTAAACGTCTTCCCCGTTCCAGATGGAGATACTGGAACAAACATGGGAATGACCATTGAAAATGGTGCTAAAGAAGTTGCAGACAAGCCAGCTTCTACAGTTGGCGAGGTAGCGAGCATTCTTGCTAAAGGGCTTTTGATGGGTGCGCGTGGGAACTCAGGTGTTATTACGTCTCAGCTTTTCCGTGGATTTTCACAAGCCATCAAGGATAAAGATGAGTTAACAGGTCAAGACTTGGCTCTTGCTTTCCAATCAGGTGTGGAAGTTGCCTATAAGGCAGTAATGAAGCCAGTTGAGGGAACGATTTTGACAGTTTCTCGTGGGGCTGCTATCGGTGCTAAGAAAAAGGCTGAGCAAACAGATGACGCTGTTGAAGTCATGCGCGCAGCCTTGGAAGGTGCTAAAACAGCTCTAGCTAAAACACCAGACATGCTTCCAGTCTTGAAAGAAGTTGGCGTTGTGGACTCAGGTGGTCAAGGATTGGTCTTCATCTACGAAGGTTTCCTTTCAGCCCTTACTGGTGAATATATTGCATCTGAGGACTTTGTAGCGACTCCTGCCAACATGAGTGAGATGATCAATGCAGAGCATCATAAGTCTGTGGCTGGTCACGTAGCGACTGAGGACATCACCTTTGGTTACTGTACTGAAATCATGGTAGCTCTTAAGCAAGGTCCAACCTATGCCAAAGATTTTGACTACGACGAATTCCGTAACTACTTGAATGAGCTTGGAGACTCTCTCCTCGTTGTTAACGATGATGAAATTGTTAAAGTCCATGTCCATACAGAAGATCCAGGACTTGTTATGCAAGAAGGTCTCAAATATGGTAGCTTGGTCAAGGTAAAAGTTGACAATATGCGTAACCAACACGAAGCACAGGTTGAGAAAGAAGCTATCCAAGTTAGCAAGCCTGCTGAAGAAAAAGAGTATGCTTTGATTGCTGTAGTGGCTGGTAAAGGCCTAGCAGATATCTTCCGCTCTCAAGGCGTGGATTATGTTATCGAAGGCGGTCAAACCATGAACCCTTCAACAGAAGACTTTATCAAGGCTGTTGAACAGGTCAACGCTCGTAACATCATCTTCCTGCCAAATAACAAGAATATCTTCATGGCAGCTCAATCTGCAGCAGAAGTTTTGGAGCAACCAGCAGTAGTGGTGGAAGCTCGTACTCTTCCTCAAGGTTTGACAAGTCTTCTTGCCTTTGATCCAGGCAAGTCCATCGAAGAAAACCAAGAGCGTATGACTGCTGCTCTCAGCGATGTCGTTAGCGGAAGCGTCACAACAGCTGTGCGTGATACAACCATTGATGGCTTAGAAATCCATGAAAATGATAATCTTGGTATGGTTGATGGGAAAATTCTCGTGTCAAACCCTGACATGCACCAAACCTTGACAGAAACATTGAAACATATGTTGGATGAAGATAGTGAAATCGTAACCTTCTATGTCGGTGAAGACGGAAGCGAAGAACTTGCCAATGAAATTGCTCAAGAAATCGCAGAAGAATTCGAAGACGTTGAAGTCGAGATTCACCAAGGCCAACAACCTGTTTACCCATACCTATTTAGTGTGGAATAAGATTAATAAAGGACTGAGAAATCAGTTCTTTTTTCTTTTTTAGTAAATGAAATCGGTATCTTTTTTTATAAAAACAAAAATAACATTCATAAATAAACGTTAAAATAGAAAATTCAGAAAATTTCTTCTTTTCTCTTGAAAATTTTTGAAAAAATGGTATGATAGTAACAAGTTATTTTTAAGAGGAAAGAAAGGGGAACAATGGAGAAAATCAGTTTAGAATCTCCTAAGACGGGGTCGGATCTAGTTTTGGAAACACTTCGTGATTTAGGAATTGATACCATCTTTGGTTATCCTGGTGGTGCAGTCTTGCCTTTTTATGATGCGATATATAATTTTAAAGGCATTCGCCACATTCTAGGGCGCCATGAGCAAGGTTGTTTGCATGAAGCTGAAGGTTATGCCAAATCAACTGGAAAGTTGGGTGTTGCCGTCGTCACTAGTGGACCAGGAGCAACAAATGCCATTACAGGGATTGCGGATGCCATGAGCGATAGCGTTCCCCTTTTGGTCTTTACAGGACAGGTTGCGCGAGCAGGGATTGGGAAGGATGCCTTTCAGGAGGCAGACATCGTGGGAATTACCATGCCAATCACTAAGTACAATTACCAAGTTCGTGAGACAGCTGATATCCCTCGTATCATTACGGAAGCTGTCCATATTGCAACTACAGGTCGACCAGGGCCAGTTGTCATTGACCTACCTAAAGATGTATCTGCTTTAGAAACGGACTTCATCTATTCACCAGAAGTGAACCTACCAAGCTATCAGCCAACTCTTGAGCCAAATGATATGCAAATCAAGAAAATCTTGAAGCAATTATCCAAGGCTAAAAAGCCAGTCTTGTTAGCTGGTGGTGGAATTAGTTATGCTGAGGCTGCGGCAGAATTAAATGAATTTGCAGAACGTTACCAAATTCCAGTGGTAACTAGTCTCTTAGGGCAAGGTACGATTGCAACGAGTCATCCGCTCTTCCTTGGAATGGGAGGCATGCACGGATCATTTGCAGCTAATATTGCCATGACGGAAGCGGACTTTATGATTAGTATTGGTTGTCGTTTCGATGACCGCTTGACGGGGAATCCTAAGACTTTCGCTAAGAATGCTAAGGTTGCCCATATTGATATTGACCCAGCTGAGATTGGCAAGATTATCAGTGCAGATATTCCTGTAGTTGGAGATGCGAAAAAAGCCTTGCAAATGTTGCTGGCCGAACCAACAGTTCATAACAATACTGAGAAATGGATTGAAAAAGTCACTAAAGACAAGAACCGCGTTCGTTCTTATGATAAGAAAGAGCGTGTAGTTCAACCGCAAGCTGTTATTGAACGAATTGGTGAATTAACTAACGGAGATGCCATCGTGGTAACAGACGTTGGTCAACACCAAATGTGGACAGCCCAGTATTATCCCTACCAAAATGAACGTCAGTTAGTGACTTCAGGTGGTTTGGGAACGATGGGATTTGGAATTCCAGCAGCAATCGGTGCTAAAATTGCTAACCCAGATAAGGAAGTAGTCTTGTTTGTTGGGGATGGCGGTTTCCAAATGACTAACCAGGAATTGGCTATTTTGAACATTTATAAGGTGCCAATCAAGGTGGTTATGCTGAACAACCACTCGCTTGGAATGGTTCGCCAATGGCAGGAATCCTTCTATGAAGGTAGAACATCTGAGTCAGTCTTTGATACTCTTCCCGATTTCCAATTGATGGCACAAGCTTACGGTATTAAAAACTATAAATTTGACAATCCTGAGACCTTAGCTCAAGATCTTGAAGTGATCACTGAGGATATTCCTATGCTAATCGAGGTAGATATTTCTCGTAAGGAACAGGTGTTACCAATGGTACCAGCTGGTAAGAGTAATCATGAGATGTTGGGGGTGAAGTTCCATGCGTAGAATGTTAACAGCAAAACTACAAAATCGATCAGGAGTCCTCAATCGCTTTACCGGTGTCCTGTCTCGTCGTCAGGTTAATATCGAAAGTATCTCTGTTGGAGCAACAGAAGATCCGAATGTATCGCGCATCACCATTATTATTGATGTAGCTTCACATGATGAAGTGGAGCAAATCATCAAGCAACTCAATCGTCAGATTGATGTGATTCGCATTCGAGATATTACAGACAAGCCTCATTTGGAGCGCGAGGTGATTTTGGTTAAGATGTCAGCACCAGCTGAGAAGCGAGCTGAGATTCTAGCGATTATTCAACCTTTCCGTGCAACAGTGGTAGACGTAGCGCCAAGCTCGATTACCATTCAGATGACAGGAAATGCTGAAAAGAGTGAAGCCCTATTGCGAGTCATTCGACCATACGGTATTCGCAATATTGCTCGAACGGGAGCAACTGGATTTACCCGCGATTAAAAATCCAACTTAAATTTGTTAAACCAGCCTAAAAGGCAATAAATAATAGAAAAGAGAGAAAAACTATGGCAGTTCAAATGGAATACGAAAAAGATGTTAAAGTAGCAGCACTTGACGGTAAAAAAATCGCCGTTATCGGTTATGGTTCACAAGGACATGCGCATGCTCAAAACTTGCGTGATTCAGGTCGTGACGTTATTATCGGTGTACGTCCAGGTAAATCTTTTGACAAAGCAAAAGAAGACGGATTTGACACTTACACAGTAGCAGAAGCTACTAAATTGGCTGACGTTATCATGATTTTGGCACCAGATGAAATCCAACAAGAATTGTACGAAGCAGAAATCGCTCCAAACTTGGAAGCTGGAAACGCAGTTGGATTTGCTCATGGTTTCAACATCCACTTTGAATTTATCAAAGTTCCTGCAGATGTAGATGTCTTCATGTGTGCTCCTAAAGGACCAGGACACTTGGTACGTCGTACTTATGAAGAAGGATTTGGTGTACCAGCTCTTTATGCAGTATACCAAGACGCTACAGGAAATGCGAAAAACATTGCTATGGACTGGTGTAAAGGTGTCGGAGCAGCTCGTGTAGGTCTTCTTGAAACAACTTACAAAGAAGAAACTGAAGAAGATTTGTTTGGTGAACAGGCTGTACTTTGTGGTGGTTTGACTGCCCTTATCGAAGCAGGTTTCGAAGTCTTGACAGAAGCAGGATATGCTCCAGAATTGGCTTACTTTGAAGTTCTTCACGAAATGAAATTGATCGTTGACTTGATCTATGAAGGTGGATTCAAGAAAATGCGTCAATCAATTTCAAACACTGCTGAGTACGGTGACTATGTATCAGGTCCACGTGTAATCACTGAACAAGTTAAAGAAAATATGAAGGCTGTCTTGGCAGACATCCAAAATGGTAAATTTGCAAATGACTTTGTAAATGACTATAAAGCTGGACGTCCAAAATTGACTGCTTACCGTGAACAAGCAGCTAACCTTGAAATTGAAAAAGTTGGTGCAGAATTGCGTAAAGCAATGCCATTCGTTGGTAAAAACGACGATGATGCATTTAAAATCTATAACTAATTAGAGAGCAAAGGATTTTGAGAAAACTTTAGCTTCAGCTATTCGTGGGATATTAGATATACTTATTTAGGGATTGAAATCATATGAATATTACCAATTTGTTTTCTATCAAGACAGGATGTGATGAAACTGATAGGCAACTGCAAAAATTATTTTTTCAGTTGGATTTACAATTGGGAGAATTGACAGATCAACTAAGAAAATTAGATTCTAATTTTGTTCCTCGTAGTCAATTTGTAGACACGCTGGATTTGAATGATGTAGAATATAAAGAAATTTTAAACTATTTTATCTTCCATCGTAATGATAGTGAAGAAAGTTTGGTAGAATGGTTATATGATTGGATTTCCACAAATCGTTATGAACTTCCTAAAGAGTTTTCAATTCGTATGGCTCATAAATATCATGAAAGTGTTGCTGAAGTTTTTGGAGATGAATAACTAAAAAAACAGTCATTAGTGACTGTTTTTTATAGAAAAAGAGGTTTTATATGTTAAGTTCAAAAGATATAATCAAGGCTCATAAGGTCTTGAACGGTGTGGTCGTTAATACACCGCTTGATTATGACCATTATTTATCGGAGAAGTATGGTGCTAAGATTTATTTGAAAAAGGAAAATGCCCAACGTGTTCGTTCCTTTAAAATTCGTGGTGCCTATTATGCTATTTCTCAGCTCAGCAAGGAAGAGCGTGAACGTGGGGTAGTCTGTGCCTCTGCGGGAAATCATGCGCAGGGAGTAGCCTATACTTGTAATGAGATGAAAATTCCTGCTACTATTTTTATGCCCATTACCACTCCGCAACAAAAGATTGGTCAGGTTCGCTTTTTTGGTGGGGATTTTGTAACTATTAAACTAGTTGGAGATACCTTTGATGCTTCTGCTAAAGCAGCTCAAGAATTTACAGTTTCTGAAAATCGTACCTTTATTGATCCTTTTGATGATGCTCATGTTCAGGCAGGTCAAGGAACCGTTGCTTATGAGATTTTAGAAGAAGCTCGAAAAGAATCGATTGATTTTGATGCTGTCTTGGTTCCTGTTGGTGGTGGCGGTCTCATTGCCGGGGTTTCTACCTATATCAAGGAAACAAGTCCAGAAATTGAAGTCATCGGAGTAGAGGCGAATGGGGCACGTTCCATGAAAGCTGCCTTTGAAGCTGGTGGACCTGTTAAGCTCAAGGAAATTGACAAATTTGCGGATGGGATTGCTGTGCAAAAGGTAGGACAGTTGACCTATGAAGCAACTCGTCAACATGTTCAAACCTTAGTAGGTGTTGATGAGGGATTGATTTCTGAAACCTTGATTGACCTCTACTCTAAGCAAGGAATTGTTGCAGAACCTGCTGGAGCGGCTAGTATTGCTTCTTTAGAAGTTTTAGCTGAATATATCAAGGGGAAAACCATTTGTTGTATCATTTCTGGAGGAAATAATGATATCAACCGTATGCCGGAAATGGAAGAGCGTGCCTTGATTTATGATGGGATCAAGCATTACTTTGTGGTTAATTTTCCACAGCGTCCAGGAGCATTGCGTGAATTTGTAAATGATATCCTGGGGCCAAATGATGATATCACACGTTTTGAGTATATCAAACGAGCTAGCAAGGGGACAGGGCCTGTATTGATTGGGATCGCTTTGGCAGATAAGCATGATTATGCAGGATTGATTCGTCGAATGGAAGGTTTTGATCCGGCTTATATTAATTTAAATGGTAATGAAACCCTTTATAATATGCTTGTCTGAGAACTAATAAAAAAATATCATATTATTTGCACAACTGATGTATAGGTGCTATAATGAAGATGAAGAAAGGGGGCGATTCCTATGGTTTTAGGAAGCTTATCGTGCAATTCTTACTTCTGTTCATTATAGCACTTATGATGTTTGGCTCAGATTTCCATCCTTCATTTTGATTTCCCATCTATTTTGAAAAGTAAACTCACACGGTCTTTAAGATGTGATTTGCTTTCTTTTTGCTGACAAATATACCATATTAAAAGGATATATGAGTAACCGACTGAGCTTATCTGTCTTGTCATCTTTATTAAGGATGGTTTAGAGAATCGGGTGTTTGGTTTTAGGTTAGCACCTCAATATCCAAATGAGTGATGAATTTGAAGAATATAAGGAATGGCTATCTATCAGATGATTTCTTGAGGAAGAAAGATAGGAGTTTTGAGCTAGTGAATGCTTGGATTTCTAAAGGTTAGGATTGTCATATTCAGTTATTAAATCGAAGAAATAAGCTATCTTACGGAAATAGGGAAGCATTTTTTTAAAAGCTTGAATAATTTTGCACCTCAAGAGGGTAATAATACAATATTTTTATTAGCAAATATTTATGGTGTAGAGGCTAGCAAAACCTATATATTATAAGCTTTAAAAAGGAAGTAAGAAGATTCTGAATCATTTATTTTATTGAATATATGTTTTTTTGTTGACAAAAGACATAAAAACGTATAGAATAATATAACGTAAAGAAGAAAATAGGAGAAGAACATGGCTAAGTCAAACTTTGAAAAAGTAGAATCAGTTGTTGGCTGGGTTCGTGATAAGAAAATCACAGGCTACCGTATCTCTAAAGAAACGAATGCGCGTGAAATGTCTATCATTGCTCTGGCGCAGGGTCGTGCAAAAGTAAAAAATATTTCATTTGAAACAGCCCTAGGCCTAATTGATTTCTATGAAAAAAATCATGAAAAATTTGAAGATTGATCTTTGGATAACGGCGGATTCTTGACCCTCAAGTAGTAGAGATAGAGAATCTGCCTTTTCATTTTGGACAGCAAAAAGACTGCACGGTTATGCAGCCTTTTCTTTTTATTTGAGATAGCGTTGAAGGAACTCTTTTGTACGGTCTTCTTTAGGATTGGTGAAGAGATCTTCTGGTTTGCCTTCTTCAGCAATCACACCCTTATCCATAAAGATAACACGGTGAGAGACATCACGAGCGAATTCCATTTCGTGGGTTACAACAATCATGGTCAAGCCTTCTTGAGCCAGGTCCTGCATGATTTTGAGGACTTCTCCAACCATTTCTGGATCGAGAGCTGATGTTGGTTCATCAAAGAGAATGGCGTCCGGATTCATGGAGAGGGCACGAGCGATGGCCACACGTTGTTTTTGACCTCCTGAGAGTTGTTTTGGTTTCGCTTGCCAGTAGCGTTCTCCCATGCCGACCTTTTCCAAGTTTTCTTTGGCAATCTTTTCAGCTTCTGTACGTTCGCGTTTAAGGACAGTTGTCTGAGCGACAATTGTGTTTTCAAGCACGTTGAGATTTTCAAAGAGGTTAAAGGATTGGAAAACCATTCCCAACTTTTCACGGTATTGCGTGAGGTCATAGCCTTTTTCGAGGACGTTTTGTCCATGATAAAGGATTTGTCCATCAGTTGGCGTTTCAAGTAGGTTAATGGAGCGTAGGAAGGTCGATTTCCCGCTTCCAGAGCTTCCGATGATAGAGATGACCTCTCCCTTGTGGACAGTGAGTGAAATGTCTTTTAGCACTTCGTTTTGGCCATAGGATTTTTTGAGGTGTTTAATTTCAAGGATTGCTTGTGTCATTATTTCAAATCCTCCGTTTGCATTTGGTTAGCACCTGTAGTATAGGTATCCATGTCCATGCGGCGTTCGATGAAGCGTAGGATACGTGTTACGGTGAAGGTGAGGACAAAGTAAATCACGGCGATGATTGTAAATGTCTGGAAGTATTGATAAGTTTGTGTTGCCACGGTATTTCCTGAGAAATAAAGTTCGACAACAGAGATAACGTTCAATACAGATGTATCTTTGATATTGATGACAAATTCATTACCAGTTGCGGGTAGGATGTTGCGGACAACCTGAGGTAGGACAATCTTACGCATGGTTTGGTTATGAGTCATACCAAGAGCAGTCGCGGCTTCAAATTGTCCCTTGTCAACCGCTAGGATACCACCACGGACGATTTCAGTCATGTAGGCACCAGTGTTAATCGAAACGATGAAGATAGCAGCCAGTGTGCGGTCAAGGTTGATACCGAAAGCTTGGGCAGTTCCATAGTAGATAACCATCGATTGAACAATCATAGGTGTACCACGGAAAATTTCAATGTAGACATTGAGGATCCAGCCGACTAGTTTTTGTAGGCCATAAATGGCTTTATTTTCAGATAGAGGAGCAGTACGGAAGACACCAATGGCAAGGCCGATAATGAGACCTATGATGGTTCCGACAATAGAGATTAAAAGAGTGATACCAGCACCACGTAAGAGTTGTTGCCAGTTTTCAGAGAGAATTTTAGCGACTTGGCTAAAGAAACTACTGCTAGTCTCTTCAGTTGTTGTAGCTTCGGCAGGTTGTTCCTTAATCATACGATCCATCAAGGCAACTTGGTCGTCTTTTGAAATGGTTTCAATGCTGGCATTGATTTGGCTAATACGATTGTCATCTTTACGAAGTCCAATAGCGATAGCTGTATCTTCTTCCCCAGTTTTGAAACCTGGCTCTACTTGAATCATCTTGAACTTAGAGTTAGCAGCTTCAGCGGTCAGAGCTTCTGGGCGTTCAGAAACATAGGCATCGATGACACCAGCCTCAAGAGCTTGGCGCATTTGAGCGAAGTCTCCCATGGCTGTTTCTTTTTTAGCGCCTGGGATTTGTGCAATCAAATCGTAAAGGTAAACACCTTGTTGAGAAGTGATTTTTGCACCGTTAAAGTCATCCAAAGACTTAGCATTTGCGTAGGCAGAATCTTTTTTGACAAGCAAAACTGGTTCGCTAGTGTAGTAACTGCTTGAAAAGGCAATTTCTTGTTTACGCTCGGCAGTAGGACTCATACCTGCGATAATCATGTCAATCTTACCAGAAGTAAGGGCGGGGACTAGACCTTCCCACTTGGTTTTAACGACAAGAGGTTCTTTACCTAAGTCCTTAGCGATTTTCTTGGCAATTTGGACATCGTATCCATTGGCATACTGGTTGGTTCCATCGATTTTGACAGCTCCATTGCTATCATCATCCTGAGTCCAGTTAAAGGGAGCATATGCTGCTTCCATACCGATGCGTAAATATTCATCGGCTTGAGCAACATTGACAAGTCCCAGCATCAGCAAGAGACCTGTGAAAATAGATAAGTATATTTTTCTCATGATTTCTCCTATTTCTAATCTATTAAAAAATAACTGTCTCCTATTTTATCGAAAAATGCGTAATTTTTCAACATAAGTAAGCCTTTACTTACGAAAAAATGCTATAATGATAAGAAAGATAAAAAGGGGGCTTAATTGATGAAAAAAACTTTTTTCTTACTGATGTTTGGCTTGTTTTGCCTTCTGCCACTCTCTGTTTTCGCCATTGATTTCAAGATAAACTCTTATCAAGGTGATTTGTATATTCATGCAGATAATACGGCAGAATTTAGACAGAAGATAGTTTATCAGTTTGAGGAGGACTTTAAGGGCCAAATCGTGGGACTTGGACGTGCTGGCAAGATGCCTAGCGGATTTGAGATTGATTCTCATCCAAAGGTTCAGGCTGCGAAAAATGGTGCTGAACTAGCAGACGTTACTAGCGAAGTGACAGAAGGAGCAGATGGTTATACTGTGAGAGTCTATAATCCAGGCCAGGAAGGCGACACAGTTGAAGTTGACCTTGTCTGGAACTTAAAGAATTTGCTTTTCCTATATGATGACATCGCTGAATTAAATTGGCAACCTTTAACAGATAGTTCAGGGGCTATTGGAAAGTTTGAATTTCATGTAAGGGGAGACAAGGGAGCTGAAAAACTCTTTTTCCATACCGGGAAACTTTTTAGAGAGGGAACGGTTGAAAAGAGTAGCCTTGATTATACTATTCGTTTAGACAATCTTCCGGCTAAGCGTGGAGTTGAATTGCATGCCTATTGGCCTCGAACTGATTTTGCTAGCGCTAGGGATCAGGGATTGAAAGGAAATCGTTTAGAAGAGTTTAATAAGATAGAAGACTCGATTGTTAAAGAAAAAGAGCAAAGTAAACAACTCCTTACTTGGGTCTTCCCTTCGATACTTTCTATCTCCTTGTTATTAAGTGTCTGCTTCTATTTTATTTATAGAAGAAAGACCACTCCTTCAGTTAAATATGCCAAAAATCATCGTCTTTATGAACCACCAATGGAATTAGAGCCTATGGTTTTATCAGAGGCGGTTTACTCGACCTCCTTGGAGGAAGTGAGTCCTCTAATCAAAGGAGCAGGTAAATTCACCTTTGACCAACTTATTCAAGCTACTTTGTTAGATGTGATAGACCGTGGGAATGTTTCTATTATTTCAGAAGGAGATGCAGTTGGTTTGAGGCTGGTCAAAGAAGATGGTTTGTCAAGCTTTGAGAAAGACTGTCTAAATCTGGCTTTTTCAGGCAAAAAAGAAGAAACTCTTTCCAATTTGTTTGCGGATTACAAGGTATCTGATAGTCTTTATCGTAGAGCAAAAGTCTCTGATGAAAAACGGATTCAAGCAAAGGGGCGTCAACTTAAATCTTCTTTTGAAGAAGTATTGAAAGAGATGCAAGAAGGAGTGAGAAGTCGAGTTTCCTTCTGGGGACTTCCGGATTATTATCGTCCCTTGACTGGTGGAGAAAAGGTCTTGCAAGTGGGTATGGGGGTCTTGACTATCTTGCCCCTATTTATCGGATTTGGTTTGTTCTTGTACAGTTTGGATGTTTATGGTTATCTTTATATCCCCTTGCCAATACTTGGTTTTCTAGGTTTGGTTTTGGCTGTTTTCTATTATTGGAAGCTTCGTCTAGATAATCGTGATGGTGTCCTAAATGAAGCAGGGGCAGAAGTCTACTATCTCTGGACCAGTTTTGAAAATATGTTGCGTGAGATTGCACGATTGGATCAGGCTGAATTGGAAAGTATTGTGGTCTGGAATCGCCTCTTGGTCTATGCGACCCTATTTGGCTATGCGGACAAGGTCAGTCATTTGATGAAGGTTCATCAGATTCAAGTGGAAAATCCAGATATCAATCTCTATGTAGCTTATGGCTGGCACAGTATGTTTTATCATTCAAGCGCGCAAATGAGCCATTATGCTAGTGTCGCAAATACAGCAAGTACCTACTCCGTATCTTCTGGAAGTGGAAGTTCTGGCAGTGGCTTCTCTGGAGGCGGAGGCGGTGGCAGTATCGGTGCCTTTTAAAGAGAACTGTCATAGACTGAAAAAGTATGCTATAATGGAAGATAGAAAAAAGGAGTAATCTATGTATCTTATTGAAATTTTAAAATCTATCTTCTTCGGTATTGTTGAAGGAATTACGGAATGGCTGCCGATTTCCAGTACAGGTCACTTGATTTTAGCAGAGGAATTTATCCAATACCAAAATCAAAACGAAGCCTTTGTGTCCATGTTTAATGTCGTGATTCAGCTGGGTGCGATTTTAGCGGTTATGGTGATTTACTTTAACAAGCTCAATCCTTTCAAACCGACTAAGGATAAGCAGGAAGTTCGTAAGACTTGGAGACTATGGTTGAAGGTCTTGGTTGCCACTTTGCCTTTACTTGCCGTCTTTAAATTTGATGATTGGTTTGATACCCACTTTCATAACATGGTTTCAGTTGCTCTCATGTTGATTATCTATGGGATTGCCTTTATCTATTTGGAAAAGCGAAACAAAGCGCGTGCTATCGAGCCAAGTGTAACAGAGTTGGACAAGCTTCCTTATACGACAGCTTTCTATATCGGACTCTTCCAAGTTCTTGCCCTTTTACCAGGAACCAGTCGTTCTGGTGCAACGATTGTCGGTGGTTTGTTGAATGGAACTAGTCGTTCTGTTGTGACAGAATTTACCTTCTATCTTGGGATTCCTGTTATGTTTGGAGCCAGTGCCTTAAAGATTTTCAAATTTTTGAAAGCAGGACAGCTCTTGAGCTTTGGACAATTGTTCTTGCTCTTGGTTGCGATGGGAGTCGCCTTTGCGGTCAGCATGATCGCTATTCGTTTCTTGACAAGTTATGTGAAAAAACACGACTTTACCCTTTTCGGTAAATACCGTATCTTGCTTGGTAGTGTCTTGCTACTGTATAGCTTTGTTCGTTTATTTGTATAAGAAAAACCTTGAAGGGGCAACTCTTCAAGGTTTTATACTCTTCGAAAATCTCTTCAAACCGCGTCAGCTCTATCTGCAACCTCAAAACAGTGTTTTGAGCAGCCTGCGGCTAGCTTCCTAGTTTGCTCTTTGATTTTCATTGAGCTTTAAAATCCAGTCACGGTAATCCCCAGCAGGCGGACACCTCTTTCTTTCTCGCTTAATTCTTCATAGAGCTGCAGGGCAATTTGGCTTATCTGACTAGGGTCCTGTGTTTTTTGAGCTAGACTTTTTCGTTTAGTGAGAGTTGAAAAGTCCTCGTAGCGGATTTTCAAAATGACAATTTTTCCAGATTTTTCTTGTTGGCTGAGATTGAGAGCGACTCTTTCTGATAGAAGAGTCAGCTCTTTTTTGATATCTTCCTCGGCATGGAGAATCTTCCCGTAGGTTTTCTCCTTGCCGATTGATTTACGGATGCGATTTGATTTAACTGGAGAGTTGTGAATGCCACGAGCCTTTCGATAAAGGTCATAGCCCAGTCTGCCAAATCGGTCTATTAGGGTCACTTCAGGAACTTCAAGTAGGTCAGCGCCAGTAAAAACACCCATGTGATGAAGACGTTCGACTGTCTTTTTTCCTACTCCATGAAATTTGGAAATATCCATTTGTTTGAGAAAATCCTCAGCTTGGTCAGGTAGAATCACTGTCAAACCATGAGGTTTTTGATAATCGCTAGCCATTTTAGCTAAGAATTTGTTATAAGAAACGCCTGCGGAAGCAGTTAAATGGAGTTCTTGCCAGATATCCTCTTGAATGAGACGAGCGATTTTGACCGCTGACTTAATCCCAAGTTTATTTTCTGTTACATCCAAATAGGCTTCGTCAATACTCATAGGTTCAATCAAATCTGTATAGCGCTTAAAGATAGCTCGAATCTGGAGTCCCACAGTCTTGTATTTTTCATAATTCCCTGAGATAAAGACTGCCTGGGGACAACGTTCGTAGGCTTCCTTGGAGCTCATGGCTGAATGGACACCAAAAGCTCGCGCCTCATAGCTACAGGTAGAGACGACTCCTCGTCCACCTGTTTGCCGAGGGTCACTGCCGATAATGACAGGTTTTCCTCTGAGTTTAGGATTATCTCTGATTTCTACCGCAGCAAAAAAGGCATCCATGTCAATATGGATGATTTTTCTTGACAAATCATTTAACAAAGGAAAAATCAACATGCCTAGCCCCCTTTTTACTGCTTATTTTCTTTTATTATACCCTTTTTTCTGAAAAAAAGAAAAAAGGACTTTATTTTTTCAAAAATATAATACAGTTTGAAATAAAATGTAGACTGTTTTAGAAAAGAAAGTGTAAAAATAGGGAATTTTCACTTGTTGAAATCGGTTACTGTATGGTATACTTGACTCATGAATGTAACAGATGGTTGTTACTAGAAAGAAAAAAGAGGACATTAACATGGTTGTTAAAACAGTTGTTGAAGCACAAGATATTTTTGACAAAGCTTGGGAAGGCTTCAAAGGCGTAGATTGGAAAGAAAAAGCAAGTGTATCACGCTTCGTACAAGCTAACTACACACCTTATGATGGAGACGAAAGCTTCCTTGCAGGACCAACAGAACGTTCACTTCACATCAAAAAAATTGTAGAAGAAACTAAAGCACACTACGAAGAAACTCGTTTCCCAATGGACACTCGTCCAACATCTATCGCTGATATCCCAGCAGGATTTATCGATAAAGAAAACGAAGTTATCTTCGGTATCCAAAACGACGAACTCTTCAAATTGAACTTCATGCCAAAAGGTGGTATCCGTATGGCTGAAACTACTTTGAAAGAAAATGGATACGAACCAGATCCAGCTGTTCACGAAATCTTTACTAAATACGTAACAACAGTTAACGACGGTATTTTCCGTGCCTACACTTCAAATATCCGTCGCGCTCGTCACGCACACACTGTAACTGGTCTTCCAGATGCATACTCACGCGGACGTATCATCGGTGTTTACGCACGTCTTGCTCTTTACGGTGCAGACTACTTGATGCAAGAAAAAGTAAATGACTGGAATGCAATCGAAGAAATCGATGAAGAAACAATCCGTCTTCGTGAAGAAATTAACCTTCAATATCAAGCGTTGCAACAAGTTGTTCGCTTGGGTGACCTTTACGGAGTTGATGTTCGCAAACCAGCGATGAACGTTAAAGAAGCAATCCAATGGGTTAACATCGCCTTCATGGCTGTCTGCCGTGTGATCAACGGTGCTGCTACATCTCTAGGACGTGTACCAATCGTTTTGGACATCTTTGCAGAACGTGACCTTGCTCGTGGTACATTTACTGAATCAGAAATCCAAGAATTCGTTGATGATTTCGTTATGAAACTTCGTACAGTTAAATTTGCTCGTACAAAAGCTTATGACCAATTGTACTCAGGTGACCCAACATTCATCACAACTTCTATGGCTGGTATGGGTAACGACGGTCGTCACCGTGTTACTAAGATGGACTACCGTTTCTTGAACACACTTGACAACATCGGTAACTCTCCAGAACCAAACTTGACAGTTCTTTGGACTGATAAATTGCCATACAACTTCCGTCGCTACTGTATGCACATGAGCCACAAACACTCTTCTATTCAATACGAAGGTGTAACAACAATGGCTAAAGACGGATATGGTGAAATGAGCTGTATCTCATGCTGTGTGTCTCCACTTGACCCAGAAAATGAAGAACAACGCCACAACATCCAGTACTTCGGTGCGCGTGTAAACGTATTGAAAGCCCTTCTTACTGGTTTGAACGGTGGTTACGACGATGTACACAAAGACTACAAAGTATTTGACATCGAACCAATCCGTGACGAAGTTCTTGAATTTGAATCAGTTAAAGCTAACTTTGAAAAATCTCTTGACTGGTTGACTGACACTTACGTAGATGCTTTGAATATCATCCACTACATGACTGATAAGTACAACTACGAAGCTGTTCAAATGGCCTTCTTGCCAACTAAACAACGCGCTAACATGGGATTCGGTATCTGTGGATTTGCCAACACTGTTGACACATTGTCAGCTATTAAGTACGCTACAGTTAAACCAATCCGTGATGAAAATGGCTACATCTACGATTACGAAACAATCGGAGAATACCCACGTTGGGGTGAAGATGATCCTCGTTCAAACGAATTGGCAGAATGGTTGATCGAAGCTTACACAACTCGTCTACGTAGCCACAAACTTTACAAAGACGCAGAAGCTACAGTTTCACTTTTGACTATCACATCTAACGTTGCTTACTCTAAACAAACTGGTAACTCACCAGTCCACAAAGGTGTATACCTCAAC
The DNA here is from genome assembly GCF_013276485.1 of Streptococcus sp. 4886. NCBI lineage: Bacteria > Bacillati > Bacillota > Bacilli > Lactobacillales > Streptococcaceae > Streptococcus > Streptococcus sp. 4886. Next base: position 37,166 of record NZ_VMLD01000022.1, read on the forward strand.
GAAGATGGTTCTGTGAACTTGTCTAAACTTGAATTCTTCTCACCAGGTGCTAACCCATCTAACAAAGCTAAAGGTGGATGGTTGCAAAACTTGAACTCACTTTCTAGCCTTGACTTTAGTTATGCAGCTGATGGTATCTCATTGACTACACAAGTATCACCTCGCGCTCTTGGTAAGACTCGTGACGAACAAGTTGATAACTTGGTAACAATCCTTGATGGTTACTTTGAAAACGGTGGACAACACGTTAACTTGAACGTTATGGACTTGAACGATGTTTACGAAAAGATCATGTCAGGTGAAGATGTTATCGTACGTATCTCTGGATACTGTGTAAACACTAAATACCTCACTCCAGAACAAAAAACTGAATTGACACAACGTGTCTTCCACGAAGTTCTTTCAATGGATGATGCCTTGGATGCGTTGAGCTAGTCAAGTTTTTGAATAATGAAAAGGAACCCTCGGTCAGTCGACTGAGGGTTTTGTGCTTGGGATCGTGTGAGCAATTCCTTCGGCGCAATATGCAATGTTTTTGGAAAGGAATAGTGGACCGAATCTGAAATAGCCCGCTGAAACGGCTCAAATAGTGCTAGAAATTGACTGGAATTCTCTAAGCGATTTGTTCAGTTTTTATTTCATTCCATCATAAAAACAAGACGACTGGCTAATTGACAATCATCTTGTTTGATACTGTTAATAAAATTCGCGAAGTTTATCTTGATTTTCTTTAAAAAATTTTTCTAACCAGGCCATACCATAAGCATAACTAAAACCTTCTAAGAGAACAGAGAGGTCAATAGTATCAAATCCCATGTCTTTTAAATATTTAAAGGTATCGAATGGTGAATGAAAGTTTTTGTATTTAATAATTGCACCAATATCTTTCAAATCCTGCTCCCTGATACTCATCATCTTCATTCCTAACACATACTCAATAGGGACTACTAAAACAGTCAGATTCTCAAATGAGTACAAGGATTCACATAAACTTAAGGGAGGTTGTTTGTTCATATTTGCAACATGATTGTTGAGCCATAACTCTTCGTGGGTGTTAAGATTAAACTGTTTTCCTACACGAGCAATAATTTCATTGATTTTCTGATTTTGGTCATAAAAAGCATCAACATCTTGTGTGGCACGTAAACCATGATATTCTAAGACATAACCACCGACACAGATAATTGTTAAAGTCAGATTTTCCTGAATTAATTCCTTATTTAGGGCTTGGAATACCGGTTTCATTTTATCCATGCTTGTATTTCTCCATCAATTTTTGAACATTGGTTAACTTAGCAGGTTTATTTAATGAAATCACATATTTATGAGTTGGAGTATGCTCTTGAAAGGCATACTTCAAGCTAATTTTTTGAAAATGAGTTAGTTCTTTGGAGTCTAGCAACTTTTCTACATCTTGGTTTGTTAAATAAGAATAGTCTTCAAAAATAACTTTTCGCAAATAGCGAAACCAATGACTTGCGTTGAATTGTGATTGTTTGGATGCCTGTATCATATAATCGTACCAATCCATTGTCTTCCTCCTATGAAATTTAGTTTATCTTATTGTAGTTTATATTTAAAAATGTAGTTTTTTTACTTAGCTCGTATTAGAAAAGAGTGTTTAGAAATGTAAAATGAACCTTTTTTCTTATCCGAAAACCTTACTAAAGTATATAATTTAGGAAGTCAATCCTGTATGATAATGTTTGTACTATCGTCGAGTTTTTGCTTGATTGCCTAACGAGATAAATTTTAGAAGAATTTTCGGTGTGATTTGACAAGCTTCTGACTGGAAGGATAGTTACACTAGTATTGTTTATTAAAATGAGCAGATAGAGAAAATTTGGAATCCATTTGCTTATTATCAATCGTTTTTTAGCTTATTTGTCTTAGATTGGTATAGAACTGATTTATGGATTGATCCTCTTGTATCTTATCTTGTTCCTAAATATGTTGGTAGAAAAATGAAGCAGTTGTTACGAGTGTCTGTATTGGGAAAAATTTTATCTATACAATTCTTTAAATGATATGAAGGCTAGGAATGCCAAAACACTGACATATTTCATTTGAATCTCATCCAATCCCTTTACTTGTATTTGTAGAAATGCTATCAGTAATATATTCGCGAACACTATGATTTACAACAGTGTGGTCGTACATCTTTGTAACTTTATTATACAACAACCATTTACAGGTGTAAAGTTGAGCAGTGTTTTTAGTAAATTTAGGGACTTGTTTTGTCACAGTTTTGATACCTGTATTCGTTGTTTTATGAGCATTTAACGTTTCTTTTCATGTAGGCATTTCAAGAATTAGAATGATATTTTTCCGAGGATGAACTTATATATTGTGACTTTTTAGAGTTATGATACCTATTGATTTGACTACCGCTATCAATTTCATCTATTTTTACAGTTTCACTCAACATAGCGAGAAGGCGGTTTCCTATATGGAAGTCGTCTTGTTTTCATATTGTCTAAATACGAGATATTTACTACAGGTTATAGTTGATTTAAATAGGTGTATAGATTTCTAATATATTAAGGTGAAATAATATCTTGTAATACATTGCTATGCTCTATGAAAAAAGCAACGATAGCTAATGCACAAGCTCCTATACTTCCACGATGTTTGTTGTAAGGTAAAATTTCAATTTCTATATTACGAGTAAAGGGAACGAAGTGGAGCTGATCTTGGATTTTATCCCTGACTTCATGAGTGAAAGGTTGATAATTAAGCAAGTGACTGTTGATATAGATTTTATCAGCAGGATTGATGAGGAGAAGATTTGCAATAGAAGTGGCCAATAAATTGACTCCTTTATCAATTTGTTGGCGTAAAGCAGAGTCACCTAAGTTGTAAGCTGTTAAAAGGGTATCTAAATAAATGTCTTTTTCAGTCTTTACAAGGCTTTTTAGTACAGTTAGTTGAGAATTTTTAAATAATAATTGGGCATGTTTGATTAACCAAGCATCCGAAATATATGTTTGTAAACAACCTTTTTTTCCACATTCACAATATTGTCCATTCAATTCGACAATGGTGTGTCCAATTTCTCCGATATAAGGATTTTTAGAGGCTCCTATTTTTTCTTTTGTGAAAAAGGACGTGTAAATACCTAATCCAGCGTGTAGGAAAATAAAGTTATCGGGGGTATTGTGTGGGTTAAAAAGGTATTGTCCTATAGCCATACAATCGATATTATTTTTTACAATAAAAGGGAAATCGAATTTTTTAATTACATTTAATAAATTAAATGATTCCCATATGGGATTGTTTGTAATGATGCTTCCGGAGTCTTTGTTATAATGTCCAGGTATTGATAAGCCAAATCCAAGTAATTTTGTCTCCAAAGGGACGTACTCTATAGCTGTTTTTATCATATTGGTAATGGTGGAATTGATTTCTGAAATAGGATAATCTTCATTCAAAATTTCTGTCTCGAAAAGAGTTTTCCCTTGTAAGTCACATAGACTGAGAAAGATACCTAGGACGTTTATTTCAATACCTCCAACAACATATGGGATATTATCTGTGATAGAAATAGTTTTTCTACGTCTTCCAGATCCGGAAAACTCGCTAAATTCATCACCAGTTTCGTATATGAGGGATTGTTCACTTAGATCTTTGATGATGTTAGTCGTTGTTGCTGGAGTAAGTCCTGTTTCATTAACAATATCTGTACGGGATGTTGCTGGATTTCGATATAGAAACTCCAGTATAGTGGCTCTATTTTGTAAAAAGGCTGATTGTTTTGTAATCATTTGTTTCCTCCTTTGGTTTATTTTATATTAAACATAAGAAAAAATCAATTAAAATTATTATTATATACAAAGAAAAAAATATTGTAAAAACAGCAAAAAATATATTGACAACGCTTTCTGTTAGTGGTATATTTAATTTATAAAAAATAAAAAAAGGAGTTCCGGTGATGAACAATATTTTAACGTTTTTAGAAACGAAAGTCGCTCCGTTTGGTGAAAAAGTTGGTAACCAACGGCATTTGAAAGCTATTCGTGAAGGATTTATGATGGCAATGCCTTTGATTTTAGTCGGCTCTTTATTTCTTATTCTAATCAGTTGGCCTCAAGAGGCTTTTACAAATTGGCTGAATAGTGTTGGATTGCTAAGTATCTTGACAACTATGAATCAGTCAACAGTAGCGATTATTTCCTTGGTCGCTTGTTTCGGTATTGCCTACAGGTTGTCGGAAGGATATGGTACAGATGGTCCGTCTGCAGGGATTATAGCCTTATCCAGTTTTGTATTGATGGCACCTCGTTTTTCAAGTATGGTTTATGATAAAAATGGGGAGCAGGTCAAGCAGTTATTTGGCGGCGCAATACCATTTTCTAGCCTGAATGCATCTTCGTTGTTTATGGCGATTACTATTGGATTGGTTACAGCGGAGATTTATCGTATGTTTATCCAGCGCGGAATTACGATAAAAATGCCAAGTGGTGTCCCAGATGTGGTCAGTAAATCATTTTCAGCTCTTTTACCTGGTTTTACTACTTTTGTTTTGTGGGCTCTGGTCTTAAAAGGTCTGGAAGCAGCAGGAGTTGCAGGAGGTCTCAACGGACTTCTAGGTGCAATTATTGGAACACCGCTTAAGTTAATTGCAGGAACGCTTCCAGGTATGATTCTATGTGTTATTGTAAACTCATTCTTTTGGTTCTGTGGAGTTAATGGGGGACAAGTTTTAAATGCTTTTGTAGACCCAGTTTGGTTACAATTTACTACAGAAAACCAAGAAGCTGTGGCTGCAGGACAAACCCTACAACACATTATTACATTACCGTTTAAAGATTTATTTGTATTTATTGGTGGCGGTGGAGCGACTATTGGTCTTGCGATTTGTCTCTTCCTATTTAGTAAGAGTCGTGCGAATAAAACATTAGGTAAGCTAGCTATTATACCGTCTATCTTTAATATCAATACAGCTATTCTATTTACGTTTCCAACGGTTTTAAATCCGATTATGCTGATTCCGTTTATTGCTACTCCTACAATCAATGCCTTAATTACCTATGTATCAATGGCTGTAGGATTAGTACCTTATACAACAGGTGTAATTCTTCCGTGGACAATGCCACCGATCATAGGAGGCTTCCTTGCGACAGGGGCTAGTTGGCGAGGAGCTCTATTACAAGTTGTTTTAATTTTGGTTTCTGTGGCAATTTATTATCCATTCTTCAAAATTGCAGATAAACGCAATCTTGAAAAAGAAAAAGCTACTGTTGGAGGGGAATAAGATGGTTATCAGAGTATTTGATCAGCAGAAAAATGCTTATTCTAGCTTTGCCTTAGAGGAATTAAGTTACTATATGAATCGGGTCTTTAAGACTGACATAGAACTTGTCGAGGAGAAGGAAGCGGATATTTTTGTAGGATTAGTCAATAAAGAGGATAGAAAAGACCATGTTCTTATCTCATTAGACAAGGGTAAGGGGAGAATTGAGTCTAATACAATTGTAGGTTTACTTATTGGAATTTACCGAATGTTTCATGAATTTGGGGTTGTGTATACTAGACCAGGGCGCGGACATGACTTTGTTCCAGAGTTACGATTTGAAGATTTTTTAGATAAAGAGCTATCTATAGATGAAACAGCCAGTTACTATCATAGGGGAGTATGTATAGAGGGAGCGGATTCATTTGAAAATATACTAGATTTCATTGATTGGCTACCTAAGATTGGGATGAACAGTTTTTTCATCCAGTTTGAAAATCCCTACTCTTTTTTGAAACGTTGGTATGAACATGAATTTAATCCATATCTAAATAAAGAACAATTTTCAAATGAATTAGTACAAGAATTGAGTGATAGGTTGGATAAAGAATTGCAAAAAAGAGGTCTTATTCATCATCGTGTTGGTCATGGATGGACAGGTGAAGTTTTAGGTTACTCTTCAAAATTTGGCTGGGAATCAGGTCTTAGTATTTCAGAGGAGAAGAAACCCTATGTCGCTGAAATAAACGGGAAACGAGAATTGTTTAATACGGCTCCGATTTTAACCAGCCTGGATTTTTCAAATCCAGATGTAGCTGATAAGATGGTAGAAATTATCAAGGATTATGCCAAGAAAAGACCTGATGTTAACTACTTACATGTATGGTTGTCGGATGCTCGTAATAATATTTGTGAATGCGAAAACTGTAGACAAGAATTGGTTTCGGATCAGTATATTCGTATTCTCAATCAATTGGATAGGGCTTTAACGAGTGAGGGATTAGATACAAAGATTTGTTTTCTGCTTTATCATGAGTTGTTATGGGCACCTCAGAAAGAAAAATTAGATAATCCTGAACGCTTTACCATGATGTTTGCACCGATTACAAGAACATTTGAAATGAGTTATGCAGATGTAGATTTTGACAATTCCATACCTACGCCTAAACCTTATCTGCGTAATAAAATTATACTTCCGAATTCTCTTGAGGAAAATTTATCTTATCTTTTTGAGTGGCAAAAAGCATTTAAAGGAGATAGTTTCGTATATGACTATCCTTTAGGGCGTGCTCATTATGGCGATTTAGGCTATATGAAAATTAGTCAAACTATTTACAGAGATGTATCTTATCTTTCCAACCTACATTTGAACGGGTACATTTCGTGTCAAGAATTACGTGCCGGATTCCCTCATAATTTTCCTAATTATGTCATGGGGCAAATGCTCTGGAAGAAGACAAGAAATTATGAAGAATTGATTGAAGAATACTTTTCTGCTTTGTATGGGGAAAATTGGCAGTCTGTTGTTGAATATTTAGAAAAATTATCCATTTATTCCTCTTGTGATTATTTTAATGCAATTGGCAGCCGTCAAAGTGATGTTTTAGCGAATCATTATTATATAGCTTACAATCTAGCTGATAATTTTTTACCAATTATTGAGGAAAATATTTCTAAGTTATTAAATAGTCAAAAGGATGAATGGAAACAGCTCAGTTATCATCGTGAATATGTTGTTAAGATGGCGAAGGCTTTATATCTTCAAGCAACCGGAAAAACAAGGCAAGCTCAAGATGAATGGAGAAATGTGTTGAATTATATCCGTGGGCACGAACTGCTATTCCAATCTAATTTGGATGTTTATCGTGTAATTGAAGTAGCAAAAAATTATGCTGGTTTCCACTTATAAATCATAAGTATAGAAAATGAACTAAGGTATTCAGAGAAGATTGATCCTAAATATTATGAAATTTAAGGATTTTTAAGATATTTAGGGTCGACTTTCTATTTGTATCGTAGCGAAGTCATTTTAATAATGATGTGTGAAAGATGGATCAAGATTGAGGAGGAAGAAAGATGAAATCAAAAGAAGAAATAAATATGCTTGGTTTTACAATTGTCGCTTACGCAGGAGATGCAAGGTCAGATTTGATGGATGCTTTGGCGTTTGCGAGAGATGGATATTTTGAACAGGCAAGAGAATTGGTTGAGTCTGCAAACGACTCAATAGTGTCTGCCCATCGAGAACAGACTAATTTATTAGCGGAGGAGGCATCTGGAGATAATTTTGAAGTGAGTTTTATCATGATTCATGGTCAAGATACTTTGATGACAACGATGCTATTGTATGATCAGGTAAAGTTTTTTATTGATGAATATGAACGAATTCGAAAGATTGAAGAACATATTGGTTTGCAATGAGGATTAGTCATGGAAAATTTACAGGTTAAAGCCTTACCGAAGGAGTTCTTATTAGGAGCTGCTACCGCTGCTTATCAAGTAGAGGGTGCAACTAGGGTAGATGGCAAAGGAATAAATATGTGGGATGTTTATTTGCAAGAAAATAGTCCGTTCTTACCAGATCCAGCTAGTGATTTTTATTATCGTTACGAAGAAGATATAGCCTTGGCGGCAGAACATGGTTTGCAGGCTTTGCGTTTATCTATTTCCTGGGTTCGCATATTTCCTGATATAGATGGGGAGCCGAATATATTGGCTGTTCAGTATTACCATAGAGTCTTTCAGTCCTGCTTAAAACATAATGTGATTCCGTTTGTTTCTTTACATCATTTTGATTCGCCTCAGAAAATGTTAGAAACAGGGGATTGGTTGAATAGAGAGAATATTGATCGTTTCATACGATATGCTCGTTTTTGTTTCCAAGAATTTACAGAAGTCAAGCATTGGTTTACAATCAATGAACTGATGTCTCTTGCCGCAGGTCAATATATAGGAGGTCAGTTTCCTCCGAATCATCATTTTCAATTATCTGAAGCAATTCAATCGAATCATAACATGTTGTTGGCGCATGCTCTTGCAGTCCTCGAATTTCATCAATTAGGGATTGAGGGAAAGGTAGGTTGTATTCATGCCTTAAAGCCAGGCTATCCTATTGATGGGCAAAAAGAAAATATTTTGGCAGCTAAACGGTATGATGTTTATAATAATAAATTTCTATTAGATGGAACTTTTTTGGGCTACTACAGTGATGACACGCTTTTTCACTTAAATCAAATATTGGAAGCTAATAATTCTAGCTTTATTATTGAAGATGGTGATTTAGAAATTATGAAAAGAGCTGCACCTCTTAATACGATGTTTGGGATGAATTATTATCGTTCAGAATTTATTCGTGAATACAAAGGTGAAAATAGACAAGAATTTAATTCAACAGGAATAAAAGGACAGTCTTCTTTTAAATTAAATGCTCTAGGTGAATTTGTAAAAAAGCCTGGTATTCCGACAACAGATTGGGATTGGAATATTTATCCTCAAGGCTTATTTGATATGTTGCTTCGTATCAAAGAAGAATATTCTCAACATCCGGTCATTTATTTAACTGAAAATGGTACAGCCCTTAAAGAGGTTAAGCCAGAGGGCGAGAATGATATTATTGATGACAGTAAGAGAATCCGTTATATTGAGCAACATTTACACAAAGTTTTAGAGGCTCGAGATAGGGGAGTCAATATTCAAGGCTATTTTATATGGTCTTTGCAAGATCAATTTTCTTGGGCGAATGGCTACAATAAGCGATATGGTCTTTTCTTTGTTGATTATGAGACACAGAAGAGATATATTAAGAAAAGTGCTCTTTGGGTAAAAGGGCTAAAACGGAATTAAGGTTAGCGATTTGAATGATGTTTAATATGTTTTAAATATGAGGTTGAATTTTTTATAGGAGGAGTTTTATGGATAAGCTAGTCGCTGCCATTGAAAAGCAACAAGGGAAATTTGAAAAAATTTCTACTAATAATTATATGATGGCTATTAAAGATGGATTCATTGCTACTATGCCTTTAATTATGTTTTCAAGCTTTTTGATGATTATTATTATGATTCCTAAAAATTTCGGAGTAGAGTTACCGAGTCCAGCTATTGTCTGGATGAGGAAAGTGTATATGCTAACCATGGGAGTTTTGGGTGTTATTGTTTCAGGGACAGTTGCAAAGTCATTGGCTGGAAATGTTAATAGAAAAATGCCTCCTGGAAAGGTAATAAATGATACTTCTGTAATGTTGGCAGCCATATGTAGTTATCTGGTATTAACTGTAACGCTTGTAGTTGATGAGAAGACGGGATCTACAAGTTTGTCGACAAACTATTTAGGATCTCAAGGATTGATAACTTCGTTTGTCAGTGCCTTTATTACTGTAAATGTTTACCGATTCTGTATTAAGCGAGACATTACTATTCATTTACCTAAGGAAGTTCCTGGAGCTATATCACAAGCTTTTAGAGATATTTTTCCTTTTTCTTTTGTTTTACTTATTAGTGGTTTGTTAGATATTGTATCTCGGTTTAGTTTAGATGTTCCTTTTGCCCAAGTATTTCAACAACTATTGACCCCTATTTTTAAGGGTGCAGAATCATATCCTGTTATGATGTTGATTTGGTTTATGTGTGCTTTGCTTTGGTTTGTTGGAATTCATGGACCATCTATTGTCTTACCTGCTGTTACAGCTTTACAACTAAGCAATATGGAAGAGAATGCTCAACTCCTTGCAAATGGGCAGTTCCCTTATCATTCTTTAACACCTAATTTCGGGAATTATATCGCTGCTATCGGAGGAACGGGGGCTACCTTTGTTGTACCATTTATTTTGATTTTCTTTATGCGGTCTAAACAATTAAAATCGGTAGGTAAAGCTACAATTACTCCTGTTTTATTTGCGGTAAATGAACCTCTTCTATTTGGTATGCCTGTTATTTTGAATCCCTATTTTTTTGTCCCTTTTTTGATGACTCCACCAGTGAATGTATTTCTAGGAAAGGTCTTTATTGATTTCTTTGGAATGAACGGATTTTATATCCAGTTGCCTTGGGCCTTTCCTGGACCATTAGGATTGTTAATTGGAACGAATTTTCAACCTATCTCCTTTGTATTTTTATCTTTGATTTTAGTTGTCGACATATTGATTTATTTGCCATTCTGTAGAGCGTATGATAGACAGTTGCTGATGAAAGAAGATGTTGCAAGCTCAAATGATATTATTTTAGAGGAGGATACGAGTGAAATAATGCCTGGTGAGTTAGATGAAATAAAAAGTAAGGAGTTGAAAGTACTGGTTCTTTGTGCAGGGTCTGGAACAAGTGCGCAATTAGCCAATGCAATTAACGAGGGCGCTCAATTAGCAGAAGTTAGAGTGATTGCGAATTCAGGAGCGTACGGAGCTCATTATGATATTATGGGTGTTTATGATTTAATTATTCTGGCTCCACAAGTTCGGAGTTATTATAGAGAGATGAAGGTGGATGCAGAAAGATTAGGTATTCAGATAGTTGCTACCAGAGGAATGGAATATATTCATTTAACAAAGAATCCAAATAAAGCCTTACAATTTGTATTGGAGCATTACCAAGCTGTGTAGTCAGTTTTTTAATCTTTTATTTGAGTAAGAACTTTACTTACAGACAGGCTTGGATTTAAAAACGTTCCCCCTTTTTTAATATAAAAATCCCTCTTTCACAATTGTAAAAAGAGGGATTTTGTGTTTTATCTCTTGGACCAAGTTCTCTTCATAAAGAGAAGGAGGATTGGGTAAATCTCTAATCGGCCTGCAATCATTGCAAAGGAGAGGAGAATTTTTGAGATAGGACTAAAGATTGAGAAACTAGAGGTCGTTCCTAGGATAGGCCCGATATTATTGAAGCAGCTAAAGACAGCACTGGTAACGACCAGGAAATCATTGCTGTCTAGACTGACAATAAAGATAAGTGCTAGCAAAATCATAGAATAGATGACAAAGTACTTGAGAATCTTATGCTGGGTATCTTTGTCAATCACCGTTTTATTAACATGGAGTGTCAAAACACGGTGGGGCGATAGGATTGACAAAATTTGATTTTTGGCAATTTTTGAAAGGATAAGGCCTCGAATAACCTTGAGTCCACCTGCGGTTGATCCAGCGGAGCCACCGATTCCCATGAGAAAGAGGAGGATAAACTGGGAGAAGAGAGGCCAGTTAGTAATATCTCCATATCCAAAACCAGTTGTTGTAATGATGTTGGAAACCTGGAAGAAGGCCATTTCAAAACTTTTTGAAAATCCCGGGTAGAGATAGAGGGTATTAAGGCTAATCAAGCCTGTAGAAACCAGCACGATGACCAAGTAAGCACGAAGTTCTTCATCTCCAAAGAAGGCTTTGATGCGACGGAGCATGAGGTAGTAGTAGAGGTTGAAATTGACCCCAAAAACCAGAACTCCGATACTAACCAGATAGGTAATCAGTGAGCTACCATAGTGGGCAATTCCATCGTTATAGACTGTAAAACCTCCTGTACCTGCTGTTCCCATGGCAATGACAAAACTATCAAATAGGGGCATACCAGCCAGATAATAGATGATGACAAAGAGGGAAAAGAGGGCTAGGTAAAGGAGATAGAGGATCTGGGCAGTATTTTTGAGTTTGGATACAACCTTGCCAAAAACAGGGCCAGGAACCTCAGCCTTCATCACTTCTAGGTGGCTATTCTTGGCATTATCCATAATAGCAAGTGCAAAAACAAGCACTCCCATCCCTCCAATCAAGTGGGTAAAACTTCGCCAGAAGAGGAGGGAACGGCTGAGAACCGAAACGTCGTTCAGAATAGTTGCTCCAGTAGTTGTAAAGCCAGAACTGATTTCAAAAAAGGCATCGATAACGCTGGGAATTTGTCTAGCAAAGACAAAGGGGAGACCACCAAAGAAGGACCAAAGGATCCAACAGAGGGCAACAATCAAGACTCCCTCCTTGGCATAAATCCGTTGATTTTTTGGCTTTTGTAAAATTCCTGAACCGCCAAGTAATACGAGAATCCCAATCGTTGTAAAGAGGGCTGTAAAGACTTGGCTCGATTCACGGTAATAGAGAGCGACAGCTACAGGAACCAAGAGGAGAACAGCTTCAATCAAAAGTAGCTTTGAAAGGAGGTAACGAATCATACTTTTATTCATTTCTTACCTCGCGATCAAGTCATAAATCTTGGTGATGTTTGGCAACAAAGTTGTTACTAGGAGCTTGTCTCCAACTTCCAGCATATCCTCCCCAGTTGGGAAAATAGTCTTGCCCTTTCGAATGATGGCCGCAATAAGAACCCCTTTTTTCAGTTTTAGTTGAGAAAGAGGTTTGGCAGTCATTTTATTGGCTTCCTTGATATGGAATTGTAGGGTTTCGATTTGTCCATTGGCTAGATGGTGCATGGCTTGAAGGTCTGAATACTGGGCATTAACCCGACCACGAATAAAGTGCATGATTGTATCTACAGCGATGCTTTTAGGTGTGATGATACTTGAAAAATCAGGCGCATTGATAATCTCGAGGAGACTGGTACGATTGACCTTGGTGATATTTTTTTGTACACCTACCCTGTCAAGGAACATAGAGGTAATCAGATTTTCCTCATCGACTCCTGTTAGAGTCGCAACGGCATCATAGTTTTGAGCACTTTCTTCCAGCAGGATATCTTTTGCGGTACCATCTCCTTGAACGATGTAGAGATTTGGGAATTTCTCGCTAAAGAAGCTGGCGATTTCAGGATTGATTTCAATAACCTTGGTATCGATACGACTGTCTTTGAGGATACCTAGTAGATAATAGGCAATTTTACCAGCTCCAACAATAAGAAGACTCTTCACGGCACGAGACTTGAAATAATTATGGAAGAGCATCATGTCAACACGGTTACCAGTGACAAAGATTCTATCTTTATCCTGTACAGTCATATCACCACTTGGGATGATAATTTGATGATCTCTTTCTATCGCACATACAATGACATTGCCAAATTTTTTCCGAAAATCAGAAATGGGCATTTGGCAAAGACCACTGGAGGATTTAACAGTGAATTCCATCAAGCTGACCCGTCCACCAAAGAAACGTTCGACAGATAGGGCGTTGGGGAAGTCAATGATGTTGGCGATAGCGCGGGCAGCCAAGAGCTCAGGGTTAACGATAAGAGAAAAACCGAGAATATTCTTTTCTTTGAAATAGGAGTTAGAATATTCAGGGTTCCGCACCCGAACGATGGTCTCTTTAGCTCCCATTTTTTTGGCTAGAACGGCTGCAATCATGTTCACTTCATCGTATTCAGTCAGGGCGATAAAGATATCACAATCCTGGACACTGGTTTGCTCAAGGATGGTAAAATCGGCCCCGTTACCAAGGATACCCATGATATCAAAGCGATTGACAATATGATTGAGGACAGCTTCGTTTTGCTCAATCAGTAAAACATCGTGCTTTTCTGCAACCAAGGAGCGACAGAGGGCAGAACCAACTTTTCCCCCTCCGACAAGGATAATTTTCATAATAAAACCTACTTCTTCATTATGTAACTATCATACCTTTTTTCAAGAAAAAATGCACCTACTAGCTAATCACCAGAGTTTTTAGTAGGTAATTTGCTATAAGGTAAAACTATACCCTAATCAATTGAAATAGCTATTAGCACCTTTCTCTGAAATATGGTATGATAAAGGATATACAAGGAGATAAAATGAATAATAATTTACTGGTATTACAATCAGACTTTGGTCTGGTTGATGGTGCGGTATCGGCTATGATTGGAGTGGCTTTAGAAGAGTCTCCAACCTTAAAAATTCATCATTTGACGCACGATATCACGCCTTATAATATTTTTGAGGGGAGTTACCGTCTCTTTCAGACGGTGGATTACTGGCCTGAGGGAACGACATTTGTATCGGTGGTCGATCCAGGTGTCGGCTCGAAACGTAAGAGTGTGGTTGCCAAGACTGCAAAAAATCAATACATTGTCACGCCAGACAATGGGACGCTTTCTTTTATCAAGAAACACGTTGGCATTGTAGCTATTCGTGAGATTTCTGAGGTAGCTAATAGGCGTCAAAACACAGAGCATTCTTATACCTTCCACGGTCGTGATGTTTATGCTTATACTGGTGCTAAACTAGCCAGCGGTCACATTACTTTTGAGGAAGTGGGACCAAAGCTCAGTGTGGATCAGATTGTGGAACTTCCAGTCGTAGAGACCATCATAGAAGATCATCTGGTGAAGGGAGCTATTGATATTCTGGATGTGCGTTTTGGTTCGCTTTGGACCTCGATCACGCGAGAAGAATTTTACAAGCTGGAACCAGCATTCGGTGACCGTTTTGAGGTGACTATCTATCATGCAGATATGCTGGTCTATCAAAATCAGGTTGTTTATGGCAAATCATTTGCAGATGTGAGAATTGGGCAACCCATCCTTTACATCAACTCTCTCTATCGTTTAGGTCTGGCTATCAACCAAGGTTCCTTTGCCAAGGCTTATAATGTAGGTGTCGGTCCATCTTGGACCATTGAAATAAAGAAAATAGAAGTATAAAATAGGAGAACAAATAGTATGGAAATCAAATTTACAATTAAACAAGTTGTTGCTGTCGGAATTGGCGCTGCCCTCTTTGTCGTCATCGGGATGATCAACATTCCGACCCCTGTTCCAAATACAAGCATCCAGCTTCAGTATGCGGTACAAGCGCTACTTTCTATTATTTTTGGACCGATTATCGGTTTGTTTGTTGGGTTGATTGGTCATGCAATTAAGGACTCTATTGCTGGCTATGGTCTGTGGTGGACTTGGATTATCGCTAGCGGGCTCTTTGGTCTAGTTGTGGGGCTATTTAGAAAGTACGTTCGCGTGATCAATGGTGTCTTTGACTGGAAAGATATTCTTATTTTTAATCTCATTCAACTACTTGCAAATGCCCTTGTTTGGGGTGTCTTGGCACCACTTGGAGATGTTGTGATTTATCAAGAAGCGGCAGAAAAAGTATTTGCCCAAGGGATTGTTGCGGGAATTGCTAATGGTGTATCTGTAGCTATTGCAGGAACTCTTCTCTTGCTTGCCTATGCAGGAACTCAAACTCGTGCAGGAAGTTTGAAAAAGGACTAAAATGATGGGGAAGGCTGGGCAACCAGTCTTTTTCGATGTTTATAGATTAGTTAGGCAAGTAAGCTAGGATAGGAATCTTTTTGGCGCTAAGATTTTAAGAGAAGAGACTGCAAGAAGGGATTGATTTATGATAAAATAGAAGTCTAAGAAGCGAATGAAGAGAGTAAGATGAAAGAAGCTATAATTGAGTGGAAGGATTTCTCTTTCCGGTATGAAACACAACAAGAACCGACCTTGCAAGGGGTAGACTTGACCATTTACAAGGGAGAGAAAGTCTTAATTGTTGGGCCATCTGGGTCAGGTAAGTCTACCTTGGGTCAGTGTTTGAATGGAATTATTCCCAATATTTACAAGGGTCAGATGTCTGGAGAATTTTTGATCAAGGGGCAAGCAGCCTTTGATATGAGCATCTACGATAAATCTCATCTGATCAGCACGGTTTTGCAGGATACAGATGGGCAGTTTATCGGCCTGTCTGTGGCAGAGGATTTGGCTTTTGCTCTGGAAAATGATGTGACAGCTTTAGAGGAGATGAAAAGCCGTGTTCATAAATGGGCTGAAAAACTGAATCTTCTCCCTTTACTGTCTCAGCGTCCTCAAGATTTGTCAGGTGGACAAAAGCAGCGGGTCAGTCTGGCTGGTGTCCTGATTGATGAGAGTCCGATTCTTTTGTTTGATGAGCCACTCGCCAATCTGGATCCCAAGTCAGGTCAGGATATTATCGAATTGATTGACCAGATTCATAAGGAAGAGGGGACGACGACTCTTATTATTGAGCACCGTTTGGAGGATGTTCTGCATCGCCCTGTGGATCGGATTGTCTTGATCAATGATGGTCGTATTCTCTTTAATGGGAGCCCTGACCAGCTACTGGCGACTGATTTATTGACCCAAAATGGAATTCGGGAACCCCTTTATCTAACCACTCTCCGTCAATTAGGTGTGGATTTAGCTAAGGAAGAACAATTAGCAAATTTGGACAACTTGTCTATCTCAAAAGGTCAGGTTCAGTTGCGGACGGAACTGGCAAAAGAAACCCCAGAATTGCAGTCACTCTTTAAATTAGAGGACGTGTCTTTTTCTTATGATGATAGACCAATTTTAAAATCCCTACATTTAGATATTAAAAAGGGTGAAAAAATTGCCATTGTCGGAAAAAATGGAGCAGGGAAATCAACCCTAGCCAAGGCCTTAAGTAGCTTTATCCAGACGGAAGGCCGCTATCTTTGGGAAGGACAGGATATAAAAGGCGATTCTGTTGCAGAGCGGGCGGAACGAGTAGGCTATGTGCTGCAAAATCCCAATCAAATGATTTCGACTAATATGATTTTTGATGAGGTGGCTCTAGGACTTCGTTTGCGAGGTGTGGACGAGCAGGAAATTGAAACGAAAGTCTATGAAACCTTGAAAATCTGTGGTCTTTATGAATTTCGTAATTGGCCCATTTCTGCCCTGTCATTTGGGCAGAAAAAACGTGTCACTATTGCCTCAATTTTGGTCTTAGGAGCTGAAATTATCCTCCTAGATGAACCGACAGCAGGTCAAGACCAGAAGAACTATACTGAGATTATGGAATTTCTCGAAGAACTGCATCAAAAAGGACATACCATTGTCATGATTACCCATGATATGCAATTGATGCTGGATTATTCAGACCGAGCCCTTGTCATGGTTGATGGAGAATTGATTGCTGATACTGATCCAGCTAGTCTGTTGAGCAATCCTGAGCTGTTAGTAAAAGCCAATCTAAAAGAAACTTCTATCTTCAACTTGGCAAAGAAACTCGACGTGGATCCACTTGCTTTAACGGCATTTTATAAAGAAAGGAGAGAAGGATGCAAGCTAAACTAATTGGTTACCAGCATAGAGATACTGTGATTCATCGCCTGTCAGGAGCTGGTAAACTCCTCTTTTTCATCCTTGTATCATTGGCGGCCATGATTAGCTATGATACTAGACTACTTGTTCTGATTGCCATCTTTTCGGTTTTTCTCCTCTATTTGTCAGAAATCCGCTTTAAAGATGTTTCCTTTGTAGCTGTTTTTGCGATGGTATTTGCCGTTTTAAACGTTTTGATGGTCTATCTCTTTTCTCCCGAGTATGGGGTTGGACTTTACGGAGAAAGAAGTGTGATTTGGCAGGGAATCGGTGCCTACACTCTGACCAGTCAAGAGCTCTTTTATCTACTAAATCTGGCCATTAAGTACCTTTGCACCATTCCTCTGGCTATTATCTTTTTGATGACAACCCACCCTAGTCAGTTTGCTTCCAGTTTAAATCAAATTGGTGTGTCTTACAAGATTGCCTATTCTGTCAGCCTGACCTTGCGCTATATTCCAGATTTGCAGGAAGAATTCTTTACTATCAAGATGTCTCAGGAGGCGCGTGGGATGGAATTATCCAAGAAAGCTTCTCTTATGCAACGAATCAAAGGCAATCTGCGCATTATTACACCCTTGATTTTTAGCTCGCTAGAACGCATTGATACCATCGCGACTGCCATGGAACTTCGCCGCTTTGGGAAAGAGAAAAGACGCACTTGGTATAGTTATCAGGCCTTGAGAAAAGGAGACTATCTTACCTTGTTCTTTGCAGCCTTGTTTTTAGTAACTAGTTTACTACTTATCTTGCAGAATCAGGGACGATTTTACAACCCTTGGAAATAGCTTGAAAAAATTGAAAAAATCAAGTCGTTTCTATTGACAATGATTCTGAAAGTGTTATACTAAGAAAGTAGTTTCGCTGATTTACTTCAAACCTGTTGTGAGGTAAGTTAACGATGCCTTAACCACGCTGTTTGCTGAGCTTGACTCCGGGCAGTGTGGCTATTTTTTTGCAATGGTGAAAGGAAGCAAGTCATGACAAATCACATTGTATTATTTGAACCACAAATTCCACAAAATACAGGAAATATCGCGCGTACTTGCGCTGCGACCAATTCTCCCCTCCACATCATCAAGCCAATGGGCTTTCCTATTGACGACCGCAAGATGAAGCGAGCTGGATTGGATTATTGGGATAAGCTAGAGATTTATTTTTACGACAGTTTAGAAGATTTCATGTCTCAGATGCAGGGCAAACTCTATCTGATTTCTAAATTTGCGGAAAAAGTGTATTCTGATGCGGATTTATCGACTAACGAAGACCATTATTTTCTCTTTGGACGTGAAGACAAGGGCTTGCCTGAGGACTTTATGCGCGAACATCCTGAGAAAGCTCTCCGTATTCCTATGAATGATGAACATGTCCGCAGTCTCAATGTGTCTAATACCGTCTGCATGATTGTCTATGAGGCTCTTCGCCAGCAGAATTTTGCAGGTCTTGAGCTTGTTCATACCTATGAAGTGGATAAATTGAAATAAAAAATGAAAATGAAAATGAACAAAATGCTTGCGCTTGCAAGCGTTTTTTGTTATGATAAAAGAGTCTTCAGGGCAGGGTGTGATTCCCGACCGGCGGTAAATTTGACTAGCTATTTTAGCTTTCTCGTCGTTGTCTTGTCTCGATATACTTTAAGTATTATCTTCGACTGCGACGCCTAGATAAATCTAAAATATCTTAGCCAAATAAGTCCGCGAGCGCAAGCTGATGTGGTGAGATTCCACAACCGACAGTATAGTCTGGATGGGAGAAGACGAAAGAATAGCTTTGTCTGTTCTGATAGATTTATAGCTAGATTGTAACCGCTTGCTTTTGTTTTCTTTAATAGAGTGAGAGGGAACTTTTGGGATATAAAAAGTGAGAATAGATAGAGGAATCCTTTCTAACTTCTTCTGATTTTATAGAAAATTGGAGGAACCTGTTATGACAAACACACGTCGACTTTCGACCATTGCAATTCTATCAGCCATCTCATTTGTGCTGATGTACTTTGACTTTCCGCTTTTGCCAGCGGCATCCTTCCTCAAGATCGAATTTAGTATCTTGCCAGTCCTTGTGGGCTTGGTGGTCATGGATTTGCCTGCTGCTCTAGGAGTTCTCTTGCTTCGCTCACTCTTGAAGTTGCTTCTTAACAGCCAGGGAGTGAATACTTACATTGGTTTGCCAATGAATATCGTAGCTTTGGGAGTTTTTGTCATCGTATTTGCTTTGATTTGGAAAAAGGAACGGACAACCCTTCGTTTCCTACTAGGATCTCTAGCTGGGACTATTGGTTTAACCGTGGCTATGCTGGTTCTCAACTATGTTTATGCTGTTCCTTTGTACGCTAAGTTTGCTAACTTTGATATTGGAAAAATTTTGGGACTTTCCAACTACCTAATGACCATGGTATTACCTTTTAACTTGATTGAGGGTGTAATCTTTTCCGTTTCATTCTGGTTGTTGTATGTTCTCTTGAAACCAACCTTAAAACATTATGAGAGATAAACAAACATTTTTAATGAAGGGCAGTTTTGCCCTTTTACTTTTCGTTATTCTTGGCTACATGGTCAAATTTTACCCTGAAACGCTGGTCGGTTTTGATCAATCGATTCAGACTGCCATTCGAGGAGACTTACCAGATTACTTGACTATTCTTTTCCGAGCCATCACACGCTTGATTGATATTCCAGTGATTATCACTTGGGTTGCCATCGTAGCCTTTATCTTTTATCGTAAGCGATGGAAGATAGAAAGTTTCTTCATGCTGGGAAATCTGGCTTTAGCAGGACTTTTAATCGTGACTTTTAAAAACATCTACCAGCGCCCACGACCAGCTATTTTACACTTGGTTGAGGAGAAGGGATTTTCCTTCCCAAGTGGTCATTCTCTGGCTGTAACCTTGATGGTCGGCTCTCTGATTGTCATTCTCAGTCAACGGATGAAAAATCCGGTCTGGAGAAAAATCATGCAAATTGTGCTAGGTCTCTACCTAGTCAGTGTGCTGGTATCAAGGGTCTATCTGGGAGTTCATTATCCATCAGATGTCCTTGCCAGTCTCTGTGTGGGCTTGGGAGTCTTGTTTATCGAATTTCCCTTCTATGACAAGCTACGCTTCCAATGGCGATTTAAAGGCAAGCAGAAGTGAGTATCAAATTCCCTTGAGGAGAAAGAAATGAAAGTCAATATAGCAGATCTTCATCCGACTCAACTATACTTATCAGAAAAGACGTTGCAAAATATTCAGATGCTTTACCAGTCGGCAGAAACAATCCAAGTCGATCCAATCAGTATTCTTGCCTTTGGAGATTGCTTGTTGATTACAGATGGGCATCACAGGGCTTATCAGGCTTTATTGGCAGGTAGGAATACGATTTCTGCTGAGTGGGATAGAGATGGTGGTGATGAACTATATCATCTCTATGCGCAAGCCTGCGAAGAAAGAAAAATTTACTCTGTTCTGGATTTAAAAAATCATATCTTAGCTCAAGATGAGTATGAAGCAAAATGGTATAACTGGTGTGATGGTTTTAATCAAGCAGCAACTCTTTTGTTGAAAAGGAAAGCAGATGAAACGGATTTTACAAATAGATAATTCACTACGTCTTGTTCCTTATTGTAAGGTCAATCATTGTGAGGAAGCTTTTGCTTGGTATCAGAATGTGGACTTGGTTTACCTCGTAGATGGGGTGAAGCTTCCTTACAGTCAAGAAACTTTGGAAGCCATGTATTCCTATTTGGATCAGCATGGTGAACTTTTTTGGATTGAAGTCAAGGAGAAGGGAGAATGGTTTCCAATTGGGGATGTTACACTAACTCAGGATAATCTCCCCATTGTGATTGGGAATTCCGCTTACCAACATCGAGGACTTGGAAAAAAGATTCTGAGTGCTTTGATTGAATTGGCTCGAGTAAAAGGATGGAAAGAATTGAGAGTCAAGGAAATCTACACCTACAATCATGCTTCTAGGAGGTGTTTCAAGTCGCTTGGATTTGTGGAAGATGGAACAACAGAAAAAGGAATGAGTTTTATATTGAAATTAGTCTAATCCTGCCACTTTCTCCCCCTTAATCTTTGACTATTCTGCAAAATTATCGTAAAATAAAGAGTAAATGATAAAATGAGGTCAGAGTCTGTTTACTCTGGCGATAGTAGTATAAATGAGGAGAAACGCTTTGGAATTAGAAGTATTTGCTGGGCAAGAAAAAAGTGAACTATCTATGATTGAGGTAGCGCGTGCTATCTTGGAACTTCGTGGTCGCGATCACGAGATGCATTTTAGCGATCTTGTAAACGAAATTCAAAACTACCTTGGAACATCAAACAGCGATATCCGCGAAGCTTTGCCTTTGTTCTACACAGAGTTGAACTTTGACGGTAGCTTCATCTCTCTTGGGGACAACAAATGGGGTCTTCGTTCATGGTATGGTGTGGACGAAATCGACGAAGAAATTATCGCTCTTGAAGAAAGTGACGACGATGAAGTAGCACCAAAAGCTAAGAAAAAACGTGTCAATGCCTTCATGGATGGTGATTCAGATGCTATTGACTACAATGCAGATGATCCAGAAGACGAAGATGCATATGAAGCAGATCCAGCTCTTTCATACGATGATGAAAATCCAGATGATGAGAAAAACGAAGTGGAAGCTTACGATGCAGAAATCAACGAAATCGCTCCTGATGACTTGGGTGAAGACGTGGATCTCAACGAAGACGACGACGAGTTTTCAGATGATGATGCTGAAAACATCGAGGAATAAAAGTTAGCTATTGACAATTATCCTATTTTTAGGTATCATATTGTTCGGGCACCTCTTTTAGAGGTCGGGGCTCCCTAGTTCTTAGGGAGCTATTTTTGTTTTTTCAAGAAGTTATCTTCTTGTATTTTAGTTGTGAATCTGGTGCAGTCGTCCCAGATTATTCTTATTAGTAGGGTCTTGTTTTCTATGTCCCCTCGTAGTTAACAAGGTCTTGAGCATTTTAGAAAGAGGAATCTATGTCTACGAAATATATTTTTGTAACTGGTGGTGTCGTATCGTCTATTGGGAAAGGGATTGTGGCAGCGAGTCTAGGCCGTCTCTTGAAAAATCGTGGTCTCAAAGTAACCATTCAAAAGTTTGACCCTTATATCAATATAGATCCGGGAACTATGAGTCCTTACCAGCACGGGGAAGTTTTTGTGACAGATGACGGAGCTGAGACAGATTTGGACTTGGGGCACTATGAACGTTTCATCGATATCAATCTTAACAAATATTCCAACGTGACAACTGGTAAAATTTACAGTGAAGTTCTTCGTAAAGAACGCCGTGGAGAATACCTTGGGGCAACTGTTCAGGTTATTCCTCATATTACAGATGCCTTGAAAGAAAAAATTAAGCGTGCCGCTCTAACGACCGACTCTGATGTCATTATTACAGAGGTTGGTGGAACAGTAGGAGATATCGAGTCCTTGCCATTCTTAGAGGCCCTTCGTCAGATGAAGGCAGATGTGGGGGCGGATAATGTTATGTACATCCATACAACCTTGCTTCCTTACCTCAAGGCTGCTGGTGAAATGAAGACCAAACCAACTCAGCACTCTGTAAAAGAATTGCGTGGATTGGGAATCCAACCAAATATGTTGGTTATTCGTACAGAAGAGCCAGCTGGTCAAGGAATTAAAAACAAACTGGCCCAGTTCTGTGATGTGGCACCAGAAGCCGTTATCGAATCGTTGGATGTTGAACACCTTTACCAAATTCCACTGAACTTGCAGGCACAAGGGATGGACCAAATTGTTTGTGACCATTTGAAATTAGACGCACCAGTAGCAGATATGACAGAATGGTCAGCCATGGTGGATAAGGTCATGAACCTCAAGAAACAAGTCAAAATTTCCCTTGTTGGTAAGTATGTGGAGTTGCAAGATGCCTACATCTCAGTGGTCGAAGCCTTGAAACACTCTGGTTATGCCAACGATGCAGAAGTTAAAATCAATTGGGTCAATGCCAATGATGTGACAGCAGAGAATGTGGCAGAGCTTTTGTCTGATGCGGATGGAATCATCGTACCAGGTGGTTTTGGTCAACGTGGTACGGAAGGGAAAATCCAAGCCATTCGCTATGCGCGTGAAAATGATGTTCCAATGTTAGGTGTCTGCTTGGGAATGCAGTTAACTTGTATTGAATTTGCTCGTCACGTTTTAGGTCTTGAAGGTGCCAATTCTGCAGAGCTTGCACCAGAAACAAAATACCCTATCATTGATATCATGCGTGATCAGATTGATGTTGAGGATATGGGAGGAACCCTTCGCTTGGGACTTTATCCGTCTAAACTAAAACGTGGCTCTAAGGCAGCAGCTGCTTATCACAATCAAGAAGTGGTGCAACGCCGTCACCGTCACCGCTATGAGTTTAACAACGCCTTCCGTGAGCAGTTTGAGGCAGCAGGCTTTGTCTTCTCAGGAGTTTCTCCAGATAATCGTTTAGTCGAAATCGTGGAAATTCCAGAAAATAAATTCTTTGTAGCGTGTCAGTATCACCCTGAACTGTCAAGCCGTCCAAATCGACCAGAAGAACTCTACACTGCCTTTATTACTGCAGCAGTCGAGAACAGCAATTAGCAAAATCAGAACCTTTGAGAAGAATCTCAGAGGTTTTTTTACATACGATGGATATTGCAGTATATCTGATGTAGGAGTCCTCTGTGTGTACCTGCTACCCTTGAAATCAATAGCGACTCCCTCTTGCCCTGTGCTAGTGAATGGATTTATCAGTATATTGAAATGAAATAAAATCTGAACAAATTAAATTCGGAAAGCCAAATCAATTTATAGAAATATTTTAGCAGTCAAGGTGTACTGTTATAGATTCAATACACTATACTTTTTTAACTTAATCCACTATATCTGCAGAATACTCTTTCAGTTTCATTCAGCCTAGTCTTGCTTAGGAAAAGCAAAAAGCCATCCCATTCAGGATAGCTTTTTGGTTCTTAGATTTGTTCTGCAAAAACCTTTTCAGCAAGGTTCATAGCGTGGTCTGATACACGAGTGTAGTGTGAGATGATATCGATAAAGTTTACCCCGGCTTGTGTTGAACATTCGCCTTTGTTGAGGCGTTTGATGTGAGTTTTTCTGAGAACACGTTCTATCTTATTGATTGCTTCATGGCGTTCTACAAGACTGCGTGCTTTTTCAATATCATTGTTTTCCACACTATCCAGAGCATCTTTGATAAAGTCACTAGTTTGACGGTAAACTTCCTCTAATTCTTTCAAGGCGGCATCAGAAAATTCAACATTTTTCCGTTGAAGATAGTCAGTCAGATTGAGTAGAGCCTCCGCGTGGTCTCCAATCCGTTCCAAATCACGGGAGGAATCAAGGATATTGGTGAGCACTTCACTTTCTTTTTGGCTGAGAGCTTCGCTTGAAAGGGCAATGAGATAACGTGTTAATTGCTCATCGATGGTGTTAATTGCTTCTTCGGTTTTATGCCCTTTTTCAGCAACTTTTTCATCCAAGTCAATGATATACTGATAGGAAAGGTCAAAGGCTTTGGCAGCGTAGTTTCCTAAGTGCAAGAGCTCTTTCTTAGCATTTCCGAGAGCGATAGATGGGGCTTGTTTGATGAAGTGTTCATCAAGATATAAGGGTTCGTATTTGACAACCTCGTCCTCTCCAGGAATAATCTTGGTTACAAAGTAAGCCAGAGCTCCGATAAATGGAAATTGGACAATGGTATTGGTAATATTAAAGGTTCCGTGAGCAAAGGCGATGGTCATTTCCGGTGCTAGATTTAGCGTGGTTTCAAACCAATGAATCAGGGCTGTAAAAGGAACTAGAAAAATAACGCAGACGACTGTTCCGATAACGTTGAAGGCAACATGAGCTCCTGCTACCCGTTTAGCTGCAATATTAGCACCTAAAGAGGCAATGATGGCTGTAATGGTTGTCCCGATATTGTCACCAAATAGAACTGGCAAAGCTCCTTGCAGGTCAATGAGATTGCTGGCGTAGAGGTTTTGTAAAATCCCGATGGTAGCCGAGGAAGCTTGAATCAGTAAGGTCAAGCCGGTACCGACAAAGACACCCAAAACAGGATTCTTACTTAGCTCAATCATATAGTCTTTAAAGACCTGTAAATCTTTGAGTGGAGCCATTGCACCGCTCATAAGATTGAGAGCGAAGAAAATACCACCTACACCAAAAATGATACGTCCGATGTTATTGATAGAGCGATTCTTGGTGAAGAAGAGACAAATCGCTCCGATGAAAAGCATTGGTAAGGCGTAATCTCCTAGCTTAAAACCGATGATAAAGGATGTAACGGTAGTTCCAATATTGGCACCCATGACAATACCGATAGCTTGACGCAAGGTCAAAAGTCCTGCACTGACTAGCCCCACTGTAATGACTGTGACACCAGAACTTGACTGAATTAGCGCCGTCATACCGATACCAACTAGCACACCGAAGAACGGATTGCTGGTATATTTGTCAATGTAAAAACGAAGGCGATCTCCAGCAGCTTGTTGCAAACCGTCTCCCATGGTCTTGATACTATATAAGAATAGTCCCAGACCACCTAAAAAGTGAAATAAAATTTCCTGCCAATTAATGGACATTTCTTTTTCCTCCGAAAAATAATAACGGAATTTCTCCTATTCTATTTTAAAGGATAAAAGTAAATCTAACAAGTGTTAAGCTAAGATTTTAGAAAGAAAATTCGTGAGAAAAGGCCTTAATTATATTAATTTTACCAATTTCTAACCTAGATATAGATATTTCCTTTTATATATTGACATTTAAAAGAAATATTTTAAAATTAGGGAGAAATTATCTTAATCCCTGTGATTGGGATAAAAATTTTACGAAGAAAGTTAAGCGCTTTCTTTAAAATAATAAAATCAATCTTTTAGGAGGAGAAAATGAAGAATTCATTTTTTGAAAGACGTTGTCGGTACAGTATTCGTAAGTTATCAGTAGGAGCCTGCTCGCTGATGATTGGGGCTGTTTTATTTGCTGGTCCAGCCTTGGCAGAAGAAACTGCAGTTCCTGAAAATAGCGGAGTCAATACAGAGCTTGTTTCAGGGGAGAGTGAGCATTCGGCCAATGAAGTTGATCAGCAGAATGAAGGAGAACATGCTAGAGAAAATAAGCCAGAAAAGGCAGAAGGAGTAGCGACAGCATCTGACACTGCTTCGCCAGCAAGCAATGAAGCTGCAACTACTGAAACTGCAGAGGCAGTAAGCGTAGCTAAATCAGAGGAAAAACCAAGTGAGGTGGCTGCAGAAACACCATCTGCAGAAGCAAAACCAAAGTCTGACAAGGAAACGGAAGCAAAGCCTGAAGCAACTAGCCAAGGAGATGAGTCTAAGCCAGCAGCAGAAGCTAATAAGACTGAAAAAGAAGTCCAGCCAGATGTCCCTAAAAATACGGACAAAACATTAAAACCAAAGGAAATCAAATTTAATTCTTGGGAAGAATTGTTAAAATGGGAACCAGGTGCTCGTGAAGATGATGCTATTAACCGCGGGTCTGTCGCCCTCGCTTCACGTCGGACAGGTCATTTGGTTAATGAAAAAGCTAGCAAGGAAGCAAAAGTTCAAGCCCTATCAAACACCAATTCTAAAGCAAAAGACCATGCTTCTGTTGGTGGAGAAGAGTTCAAGGCCTATGCTTTTGACTATTGGCAATATCTAGATTCAATGGTCTTCTGGGAAGGTCTCGTACCAACGCCTGACGTTATTGATGCAGGTCACCGTAACGGGGTTCCTGTATATGGTACACTCTTCTTCAACTGGTCTAATAGTATTGCAGATCAAGAAAAATTCGCTGAAGCTTTGAAGCAAGACTCAGATGGTAGCTTCCCAATTGCCCGTAAATTGGTGGATATGGCCAAGTATTATGGCTATGATGGCTATTTCATCAACCAAGAAACAACTGGGGATTTGGTTGAACCTCTTGGAGAAAAGATGCGCCAGTTTATGCTCTATACCAAGGAGTATGCTGCTAAGGTAAACCATCCAATCAAGTATTCTTGGTACGATGCTATGACCTATAACTATGGACGTTACCACCAAGATGGTTTGGGAGAATACAACTACCAATTCATGCAACCTGAGGGAGATAAGGTTCCAGCAGATAACTTCTTTGCTAACTTTAACTGGGATAAGGCTAAAAATGATTACACTATTGCAACTGCCAACTGGATTGGTCGTAATCCTTATGATGTATTTGCAGGTTTGGAATTGCAACAGGGTGGTTCCTACAAGACCAAGGTTAAGTGGAATGACATTTTAGATGAAAATGGGAAATTACGCCTTTCTCTTGATTTGTTCGCCCCAGATACCATTACAAGTTTAGGAAAAACTGGTGAAGATTATCATAAGAATGAAGATATCTTCTTTACAGGTTACCAAGGTGATCCTACTGGCCAAAAACCAGGTGATAAAGATTGGTATGGGATTGCTAACCTAGTTGCGGACCGTACGCCAGCAGTAGGTAATACTTTTACTACTTCTTTTAATACAGGTCATGGTAGAAAATGGTTCGTAGATGGTAAGGTTTCTAAGGATTCTGAGTGGAATTACCGTTCAGTTTCAGGTGTTCTTCCAACATGGCGCTGGTGGCAAAAATCAACTGGCGATAAGTTGAAAGCAAGCTATGATTTTGAAGATGCTTATAATGGTGGAACTTCTCTCAAATTTGCAGGGGATCTTTCAGGTGCGACCAAGCAAGATGTGAACTTGTACTCTACTCGCTTGAAGGTGACAGATACCACCAAATTGCATGTTGCCCACAAAGGAGGCAAAGGGACCAAGGTTTATGTAGAATTTGCAACCAAGAAAGATTATACCTACGGTGATGAAGCTGCCCGTAAAGAATTGACAGTTTCAGATAACTGGACTACCGATGATTTTGATTTGAGTGCCTTGGCAGGTAAAACAATTTACGGTATTAAACTCTATTTTGAAAATGATAAAGACTTAAAAGGTTATCAATTTAACTTGGGGCAATTGACCATCAGCAATAATCAAGATGCTCCTCAGGCACCAACCACAGTAGCTGTAGCCAAACAAGTCCTAAAAAATGCCCAAGAAGCAGAAGCAGTCGTGCAATTTAAAGGCAACAAGGATGCAGATTTCTATGAAGTTTACGAAAAAGATGGAGACAGCTGGAAATTACTAACTGGCTCATCTTCTACAACTATTTATCTACCAAAAGTTAGCCGTTCAGCAAGTGCTCAAGGTACAACTCAAGAACTGAAAGTTGTAGCAGTCGGTAAAAATGGAGTTCGTTCAGAAGCTGCAACCACAACCTTTGATTGGGGCATGACTGTAAAAGATACCAGCCTACCAAAACCATTAGCTGAAAATATCGTACCAGGTGCAACAGTTATTGATAGTACCTTCCCTAAAACAGAAGGTGGGGAAGGCATAGAAGGCATGTTGAATGGTACCATTACCAGTCTGTCAGACAAGTGGTCTTCTGGACAATTAAGTGGTAGTGTGGATATTCGTTTGACCCAGCCACGTACAGTTGTTAGATGGGTGATGGACCATGCTGGAGCTGGTGGAGAATCTGTAAACGACGGTTTGATGAACACCAAAGATTTTGACCTCTATTATAAAGATGCGGATGGTCAATGGAAGTTGGCTAAGGAAGTCCGTGGCAATAAAGCCCATGTTACAGATATTACCCTTGATAAACCAATCACAGCTCAAGATTGGCGCTTGAATGTTGTCACTTCTGACAATGGAACTCCATGGAAGGCTATTCGTATCTATAACTGGAAAATGTATGAAAAGCTTGATACAGAAAGTGTCAATATTCCGATGGCCAAGACTGCAGCTCGTACTTTAGGCAATAACAAGGTACAAGTTGGCTTTGCAGATGTACCAGCTGGAGCTACCATTACCGTTTATGATAATCCAAATTCTCAAACTCCGCTTGCAACCTTGAAGAGCGAAGTTGGAGGAGACCTAGCAAGTGCACCATTGGATTTGACAAATCAATCTGGTCTTCTTTACTATCGTACCCAGTTGCCAGGCAAGGAAATTAGTAATGTCCTAGCAGTTTCTGTTCCAAAAGATGACAGAAGAATCAAGTCAGTCAGCCTAGAAACAGAACCTAAGAAAACAAGCTACGCCGAAGGGGAGGATTTGGACCTTAGAGGTGGTGTTCTTCGAGTTCAGTATGAAGGAGGAGCTGAGGACGAGCTCATTCGCCTAACTCACGCAGGTGTATCAGTATCAGGCTTTGATACGCATCATAAGGGAGAACAAAATCTTACTTTACAATATTTGGGACAACCAGTAAATGCGAAGTTGTCAGTGACTGTCACTAGCCAAGATGAAGCAAGTCCGAAAACTATTTTGGGAATTGAAGTGAGTCAGGAACCGAAAAAAGATTACCTAGTTGGTGATAGCTTAGACTTGTCTGAAGGACGCTTTGCAGTGGCTTATAGCAATGACACCATGGAAGAACATTCCTTTACTGATGAGGGAGTTGAAATTACTGGTTACCATGCTCAAAAGACTGGTCGTCAAACCTTGACTCTTCGTTACCAAGGTCATAAAGTCAACTTTGATGTTTTGGTATCTCCAAAAGCAGCATTGAACGATGAGTACCTTAAACAAAAATTAGCAGAAGTTGAAGCGGCTAAGAACAAGGTGGTCTATAACTTTGCTTTACCAGAAGTAAAAGAAGCCTTCTTGAAAGCAATTGAAGCGGCTGAACAAGTGTTGAAAGACCATGAAACTAGCACCCAAGATCAGGTTAATGACCGACTTAATAAATTGACAGAAGCTCATAAAGCTCTGAATGGTCAAGAGAAATTTACGGAAGAAAAGACAGAACTCGATCGCTTAACAGGTGAGGCTCAAGAACTCTTAACTTCAAAACCAAACCATCCTTCAGGTTCCGCCCTAGCTCCTCTTCTTGAGAAAAACAAGGCCTTGGTTGAAAAAGTAGATTTGAGTCCAGAAGAGCTTGCAACAGCGAAACAGAGTTTGAAAGATCTGGTTGCCTTATTGAAAGAAGACAAACCAGCAGTCTTTTCTGATAGTAAAACAGATGTTGAAGTACACTTCTCAAATAAAGAAAAGACTGTCATCAAGGGCTTGAAAGTAGAGCGTGTTCAAGCAAGTGATGAAGAGAAGAAATACTTTGCTGGAGAAGATGCTCATGTCTTTGAAATAGAAGGTCTAGATGAAAAAGGTCAAGACGTTGATCTCTCTTACGCTTCTATTGTGAAAATTCCAATTGAAAAAGATAAGAAAGTGAAGAAAGTCTTCTTCTTACCTGAAGGCAAAGAAGCAGTAGAATTGGCTTTTGAACAAACGGATAGTCATGTCATCTTTACAGCACCACACTTTACTCATTATGCCTTTGTTTATGAATCTGCTGAAAAACCACGAGTAGAATCTAATGGTGCAAATGACCTTGTTACTATCTCAACTAAACCAGAACAACAAAACACAGTCCTTTCAAAACCTACTAATCAACCTCCTTCTGATAAACAAAAGGCTCCTAAATTGGAAGTTCAAGAGGAAAAGGTTGCTTTTGACCGTCAAGAGCATGAAAATGCTGATATGCTAGTTGGGGAACAACGAGTCATCATACAGGGACGAGATGGTCTGTTGAGACATGTCTTTGAAGTTGATGGGAACGGTCAGCGTCGCCTTCGTTCAACAGAAGTCATCCAAGAAGCGATTCCAGAAATTGTTGAAATTGGAACAAAAGTAAAAATAGAACCAGCAGTAGTAGCTACACAGGAAAAATCAGCTCAAAATACAGCAGTTAAATCAGAAGAAGCAAGCAAACAATTGCCAAATACAGGGACAGTTGCTACAAATGAAGTCTTAATAGCAGGATTGGCCAGCCTTGGCTTTGCTAGTTTAGCCTTGACATTGAAACAGAAAAAAAGAAGATGAAGATTAAATAAAAGATTTTTTTTTTTTTTTGGTATAATAACTTTAAAATTATTTTTTTGAAAGGTTTTGTATTTATGAAAAATAAGATGTTTAGTGGGTATACTTTGCGCAAAAAATATGCTTTAAGAAAATTGACAGTTGGACTTTTTAGTGTAGCTGTTGGTTTGTTGAGTATTGGTCTTGTCGATGGTGTCAATTTTATTATGAATGACGATTATGGGACTGTTTATGCGGCTGAAAATTTTCATAGTATTGAAGTTGTCAATTATTATGATTATGATACTATTTATGAAGGTGATTCAAATTTGACAAAAGGTGACCATGAAGATGGTAGACAAGGTGAGAGTGGTAAACAAATCTTTGATATCGAACATGGTCTTAGTTCATCACCAATCTATAGTTTAGGTGATAATCTTAACGAAATCGTCTATCGACCTTATGAAGTGATCAAAGATAATAGGTCTAAACTTAAAGAACATTATGGTGATGGGAGTACGGGAGGGTGGGACTCTAATTATCCAGCCACTTATGATGAAATCCTAGCTGAGACTCGCACCCATAAGAAAATCTTGATTGACGATAATATTGAAGAGCCTATTTATAAGGATGACGGGACTGTTATTTTACCTCGAACTATCATTTCCAAAGTTGGTGTTAATTATCGAGGTTCTTCGTCTGAATATCTTTTTACTGAATCTGTCGAAAAAGAAGCTATTTCAAAAATCATTAAAGTTGGTAATGTGGAGAGGGTTCCTATTTCCAAAATAGCTGTAGAGACCGAATATGTTGCTAATAACACTTTGAATTACGGTGTTAGAAATATTAAATCTAATGGTAAAGAAGGTTTGCGTGAAAATGTAACGACTTATGAAGTCAATAAGTTCACTGGTGATTTGAGTAATCCAACTACTGTTGAAAATTATGTTCCGATGGAGAAGAAGGTTGTTGAAGTTGGGACTAAAGGTGATGTGGTTTTTACTAAAGTCGGAAACGATGTTGTGAAACGCACTACATCTTATACGGTAACCCCTGAGAACGGTGATGTTACACCGAATGTTAATGACGAAATCGTTAAACCAGGTGAAGTGAAAGACAAGGTTGAATACCTTAAAGTCGGAAACGATGTTGTGAAACGCACTACATCTTATACGGTGACCCCTGAGAATGGTGATGTCACACCGAATGTTAATGACGAAATCGTTAAACCAGGTGAAGTGAAAGACAAGGTTGAATACCTTAAAGTCGGAAACGATGTTGTGAAACGCACTACATCTTATACGGTAACCCCTGAGAACGGTGATGTCACACCAAGTACTTCAGAATATAAAAATTCGTCTAAATTGACTAATACAAATAACACAAATAAACCAAACGACGTTAATGTTGAAGGTGAGATTCAGACAGGTGATAATTCTCGAACTAACTTGACTGGCAAAAAAGTTTTACCAAACACAGGTGGATCTGACTCAGTTGCTATGAATTTGTTAGGTGCGTTAACACTCACTTCTGTTCTTGGTTTGGCTGCGACTAAACGCAAAACGGAAGATAATTAATCTTTAAAGAGATACCTTTGGGCTCTTTGTCAACTGTAGTGGGTTGAAGAAAAGCTATGATCGAGAAAGGACAAATTTCGTCCTTTCTTTTTTGATGTTCAGAGCGATAAAAATCCGTTTTTTGAAGTTTTCAAAGTTCCGAAAACCAAAGGCATTGCGCTTGATAAGTTTGATAAGATTATTGGTTGCTTCCAGTTTGGCGTTTGAATAGGAGAATTGAAGAGCGTTGACGATTTTCTCTTTGTTCTTTAGAAAGGTTTTAAAGACAGTCTGAAAAAGAGGATGGACCTTCTTTAGATTGTCTTCAATGAGACCGAAAAATTTGTCAGCTTCCTTATTCTGAAAGTGAAAAAGCAAGAGCTGATAGTGGTGTTTCAAGTCTTCTGAATAGCTCAAAAGCTTGTCTAGGATTTCTTTATTGGTTAAGTGCATACGAAAAGTAGGGCGATAAAAACGCTTATCACTGAGTTTACGACTATCCTGTTGAATGAGCTTCCAGTAGCGCTTGATAGCCTTGTATTCATGGGATTTTCGCTCAAATTGATTCATGTTTTGTATAAATCTTATGGGACTTTTTTCTACAACAAAATAGGCTCCATAATATCCATAGGGGATTTACCCACTACAAATATTATATAGCTGAAAAGCTAAGCTCTAGAAAGGACAAATTTCTTTCTTTTTATATAGTTTATTTTTTGTTATATAACTTTACTATTATTTCCAAGTTTTTAGTGAAATTTCTCCGCTATTTAGCCAGATTTCTTTTCCGTTATCACATTGAACTAAAAGTTTACCACTTTCAGAGATATCTTTAGCAAGTCTCTTGTAGTCTTTTTGCCCTAGTGTGAAAGTGACTTCTTTTCCAAGAACGAATGACTGTTTTTTGTATAGGTATAATAGCTCTTCTGCTGGTGTTTCGAAGAAAGCACGCCATATTTCGATAATTAATTCATTTCTTGTTATAGGTGCTGGTACTTTAAATAAACTATCAGCTTTTTCTTTTAATTCCTGAGGGAAGTCTTTAATAGTGAAATTGATACCTACTCCAATAATGATATCTGTGACTAAGCCAGTTTCTACAGAGGTCATTGCTTCAGTAAGGATTCCTCCAATTTTATGATTTTTGAGGTAGATATCGTTGACCCATTTTATGTCGACATCTATTAAAGTTAGGTTCTTAATAGCTTTGTAGATAGCTCCAGCTACAAGTAGTGTGTAGGATGCTATTTTGTCATAGTGGACCTCATTTCTAACTCAAACGTCTCATACTTAATTCCACCATAAAAATCCGTTTTAGACTAATTTCCACTTTGGTCATCCAAGTGGAAGTTACTTTGAGAAGTTACCATGGAGATTAAATATCGAAAAATATTGTGAAATCTTTCCTTATATTCCCAAAGTGTGATATAATAGTTTCGAATAAAATAAATAAAGGGGTTTTTGTAACATGGCAAAACTTACTGTTAAAGACGTTGACTTGAAAGGTAAAAAAGTCCTCGTTCGTGTTGACTTCAACGTACCATTGAAAGATGGCGTAATCACTAACGACAACCGTATCACAGCAGCTCTTCCAACTATTAAGTACATCATCGAACAAGGTGGACGTGCAATTCTTTTCTCTCACCTTGGACGTGTGAAAGAAGAAGCTGATAAAGCTGGTAAATCACTTGCTCCTGTAGCAGCAGACTTGGCAGCAAAACTTGGTCAAGATGTTGTGTTCCCAGGTGTTACTCGTGGTGCTGAATTGGAAGCAGCTATCAACGCTCTTGAAGATGGACAAGTTCTTTTGGTTGAAAACACTCGTTACGAAGATGTTGAAGGCAAGAAAGAATCTAAAAACGATCCTGAACTTGGTAAATACTGGGCATCACTTGGAGATGGTATCTTCGTAAACGATGCATTCGGTACAGCTCATCGTGCACACGCATCTAACGTTGGTATCTCAGCAAACGTTGAAAAAGCAGTTGCTGGTTTCCTTCTTGAAAACGAAATTGCCTACATCCAAGAAGCAGTTGAAACTCCAGAACGTCCATTCGTAGCCATTCTTGGTGGTTCAAAAGTTTCAGACAAGATCGGTGTTATCGAAAACTTGCTTGAAAAAGCTGATAAAGTCCTTATCGGTGGTGGTATGACTTACACATTCTACAAAGCACAAGGTATCGAAATCGGTAACTCACTTGTAGAAGAAGACAAATTGGATGTTGCGAAAGCTCTTCTTGAAAAAGCAAATGGTAAATTGATCTTGCCAGTTGACTCAAAAGAAGCTAACGCATTTGCTGGCTACACTGAAGTGCGTGACACTGAAGGTGAAGCAGTTTCTGAAGGCTTCCTTGGTCTTGACATTGGTCCAAAATCTATCGCTAAATTTGACGAAGCTTTGACTGGTGCCAAAACAGTTGTATGGAACGGACCTATGGGTGTATTTGAAAACCCAGACTTCCAAGCTGGAACAATCGGTGTGATGGACGCTATCGTGAAACAACCAGGCGTTAAATCAATCATCGGTGGTGGTGACTCAGCTGCCGCAGCGATCAACCTTGGTCGTGCAGACAAGTTCTCATGGATCTCTACGGGCGGAGGTGCTTCAATGGAACTTCTCGAAGGTAAAGTATTGCCAGGTTTGGCTGCACTTACAGAAAAATAATTTCAGCCCGTTAGTCTCTACAAAATCCTGATTTTGTAGAAAAAGGAACAAAACTGAAACGTTAACAAAAAGGTGGCTATGTCACCTTTTTGTGTTAGTGGAGGTATTTGTGACGCGGTGGTGGGGCATCAATGGAGCTTCTTGAAGGTAATACTCTTCGAAAATCTCTTCAAACCACGTCAACGTCGCCTTGTCGTACTCAAGTACAGCCTGCGGCTAGTTTCCTAGTTTGCTCTTTGATTTTCATTGAGTATAAAGTGCTTCCAGGACTTGCAGCCTTGACAGAAAAATAAGATTAACTAAATGAATCAAAGAAGAGAGGGATGAAAGTTCCTCTTTTCTTTTGCTTAAAATAAAAACGCTTCCTCTCAACTATTACTCATAAAAATCACCGATTTATGATAAAATGGAAATAGAAAGTTGAGATTATGAGTTATTTTAAAAAATATAAATTCGATAAATCCCAGTTTAAACTTGGTATGCGAACCTTTAAAACAGGTATTGCTGTTTTTCTAGTTCTCTTGATTTTTGGCTTTTTTGGCTGGAAAGGTCTTCAAATCGGTGCTTTGACAGCCGTTTTTAGCCTGAGGGAGAGTTTTGATAAGAGTGTCCATTTTGGGACTTCGCGTATTCTAGGAAATAGTATCGGTGGCCTCTATGCCTTGGTTTTCTTCCTAATAAATAGTTTTTTCCACGAAGCCTTTTGGGTGACCTTGGTAGTTGTTCCAATCTGCACCATGTTAACCATTATGACAAATGTAGCCATGAATAACAAAGCAGGGGTTATTGGTGGTGTAGCGGCTATGTTAATCATTACCCTATCGATTCCGAGTGGAGAGACAATTTTGTACGTATTTGCGCGTGTATCAGAAACGTTCATGGGAGTTTTTGTCGCAATTCTCGTAAATTACGATATTGATCGTATTCGACTCTTTTTAGAGAAAAAAGAAAAATAATGTTATATTTTATAACATTATCAATTGACGTTTGTCTTTTTTTAGACTATAATAGACAGAAAGAAGGAAATTGTAAATGAAGGAAAAAGAATTTCGCCGAAATATGGCTGTTTTTCCTATCGGCAGTGTTATGAAGTTGACCGATCTATCGGCGCGTCAGATTCGTTATTATGAAGATCAAGAGTTGATTAAGCCTGATCGAAACGAAGGGAACCGTCGCATGTATTCCTTGAATGACATGGATCGTCTGCTTGAAATCAAAGATTATATCTCTGAAGGTTATAATATCGCTGCCATTAAGA
This sequence comes from Streptococcus sp. 4886, assembly GCF_013276485.1. NCBI lineage: Bacteria > Bacillati > Bacillota > Bacilli > Lactobacillales > Streptococcaceae > Streptococcus > Streptococcus sp. 4886. The sequence continues at coordinate 73,751 of NZ_VMLD01000022.1, forward strand.
AAAAATATGCTGAACGTGAAGCGAAATCCAAGAAAGCGGTGAGTCAGACTGAGGTGCGCCGTGCACTTCACAATGAACTCCTCCAACAGGGTCGCTTTGCTTCAGTACAGTCACCTTTTGGTCGCGGTTAGGCAACCGCAAGTAGTCATACATTAAGGAGAAAACTCATGCCAATCACAGCTGCAGATATTCGTCGTGAAGTCGAGGAAAAAAATGTTACCTTTATTCGTCTCATGTTTTCAGATATTTTGGGAACCATGAAAAACGTCGAAATTCCTGCTACAGATGAACAATTAGATAAGGTCTTGTCAAATAAGGCTATGTTTGATGGATCTTCTATTGAAGGTTTTGTACGTATCAATGAGTCAGATATGTACTTGTACCCAGACTTGGATACATGGACAGTCTTCCCTTGGGGAGATGAAAATGGAAGTGTTGCAGGTTTGATCTGTGATGTCTATACAACAGAAGGTGAACCATTTGCAGGTGACCCTCGTGGCAATTTGAAGCGTGCTCTTCGTCACATGGAAGAAGTAGGATTCAAATCCTTCAACCTTGGTCCAGAGCCAGAATTCTTCCTATTTAAGTTGGATGAAAATGGAGATCCAACACTTGAAGTGAATGACAAGGGTGGCTACTTTGATTTGGCGCCTACTGACCTTGCGGACAATACACGTCGTGAGATTGTGAATGTCTTGACCAAAATGGGATTTGAAGTAGAAGCGAGTCACCACGAGGTTGCGGTTGGACAACATGAGATTGACTTCAAGTACGATGAAGTTCTCCGTGCTTGTGATAAGATTCAAATCTTTAAACTTGTTGTTAAAACCATTGCTCGCAAACACGGACTTTACGCAACCTTTATGGCCAAACCAAAATTTGGTATTGCCGGATCAGGTATGCACTGTAATATGTCCTTGTTTGATACAGAAGGAAATAACGCCTTCTTTGATCCAAATGATCCAAAAGGAATGCAGTTGTCAGAAACGGCCTACCATTTCCTTGGCGGATTGATTAAGCATGCCTACAACTATACTGCCATCATGAATCCAACGGTTAACTCATACAAACGTTTGGTTCCAGGTTATGAAGCGCCTGTTTACATTGCTTGGGCTGGTCGTAACCGTTCGCCACTTGTGCGCGTGCCTGCTTCACGTGGTATGGGAACTCGTCTTGAGTTGCGTTCAGTGGATCCGATGGCAAACCCATACATCGCTATGGCGGTTCTTTTGGAAGTTGGTTTGCATGGTATTGAAAATAAAATCGAAGCGCCAGCTCCTATCGAAGAAAATATCTACATCATGACAGCAGAAGAGCGTAAGGAAGCTGGTATTACAGACCTTCCATCAACTCTTCACAACGCTTTGAAAGCTCTGACTGAAGATGAAGTTGTCAGAGCAGCTCTGGGAGAACATATCTATACTAGTTTCCTTGAAGCCAAGCGAATCGAATGGGCAAGTTATGCAACCTTCGTTTCACAATGGGAAATTGATAATTATTTAGACCTTTACTAATACTAATATAGAAGAAAGATTGCCTGAGGGCGGTCTTTTTTTCTTGTATTTTATATCGAGGTGTGATATATTTTATATAACGAAGTGCGATATATCGAATTTAATAGGAGGTGAATGCAAATGGAATTAACGGATAAGATTCGTCGAGTTTATCTTCCGATGACGGAAACGGGTTTTTATATCTTGTTCTGTCTGCAAAAGGAAGGTCATGGTTATAGTATTACGCAAAAGGTCAAGGAGATGACAGATTCTCAAGTTTCGATTAGTCCTGGGACTATGTATGGAACCTTGTCAAAAATGGAAAAGGATGGTTTGATTTCCTTTGTCCGTGAAGAGGAAAAACGGAAAATCTATCAGATTACAGACTTGGGACGAAAAGTCTTAGATATTGAATTGAAGCGTATTGAACGGCTCTATAGAAACAGTCTGGAGGAAAGATGATGGAAAAGAAGGTTGTTTATAGAATTGCTACCATTGCGGATTATGATAGAGAGGCATTATATCTTAGAAAAATGCATGCTGAGGGCTGGAAACTCAAAGAAGTAACCTATTCTAACTTAGTAGTTGCAGTTAAGTATACCTTTGAAAAGTGTCAGCCTGAGCAGGTATCATATCAGTTGGACTTTTATCCTATGAAAAAATCAGATAGAGCCTCCTATTTACAATTATTTAAAGACTGTGGCTGGGAGCATATTACAGACTTTAATGGGTTTTCCTACTTTAGAAAGCTTCGTTCTGGAATTGAGTCGGATGCCGAGTTTGAAATTTATAATGACGCGGCCGGGAAGTTAGCTATGGTCAAACGGATTTTAACGAGGCGGATGCTTCCTATTTTGCTTCTCTTTTTAGCTCTACTACCGATTTTTTCAAAGTTTGTCAGTGGAGTTAGTTCTTTCAGTTGGGCATTGTTTTTAATTTTCATAATAGATGGTGTTTTATTAATAGTTTTTGCGATTCAGATTTCTTATATTCTTTGCAGATTGAGTCAAAAGTGGAAAGAATTATCTAATAAATAACACCAGGCATGTTTTCTAATTTTGGGGTAAGATAATGAAAAATAAACTACAATTTCGAATTTTCACCATTGTTGATTTGGATAAGGAAGAAGATTATTTACATGAGATGCACTTGAAAGGTTGGAGATATAGAACTAGTCGTTTTGGTTTGTTCTATTTTGACCAATGTCAACCAGACGATGTCATCTACTGTATCTATGATTCTAGGTTTCTTAAAAAATATAAGCATGAACTGCAAGATTTTAGAAATAGAGGTTGGGAATTGATAGAAACAGGTTTTTGTTCGATTCTTCGTAAATCGGCTTCTGATATACTTTCAGAGGATCAAGTCTATATGAGTAAGAATCTCAGGTGGGAAGTTATGCGATCTAGACTTCGTTCCTGTACAGCTACTTTCTTAGGTGGTTTGGTTGTTTGTATGAGTTTATTTAAAGAAGAACTTTCTATGTCTTTCTTCGTTATTTTTCTTTTATATGCTCTCTTGATTTCCTATCTAATCTATGGTTTTTTAAGACTTAAAAGGAAATACCAAGTAGATGAACAGTAATTTTCTAGGTCTTCAGACCGATTTTTAGCACTCTTGATAAAAGAGTGCTAATTTTTGAGTTTTTATCTTGACATTCTCTTCTAAGGGTGTATAATAGAATCATAAGTTAGCACTTAAGTGTATCGAGTGCTAATTGATCAGACAGAGAGGAGTGATGAGGTGGTTACAGGGCGTCAGCAGGATATTTTAAATCTCATTATTGACATCTTTACCAAAACGCACGAACCTGTCGGATCCAAAGCCTTGCAAGAGTCTATTAACTCTAGCAGCGCAACCATTCGTAATGACATGGCGGCTCTAGAAAAGCAAGGTTTGCTTGAAAAGGCTCATACATCAAGTGGTAGGATGCCAAGTGTTGCTGGTTTTCAGTACTATGTGAAACACTCACTGGATTTTGACCGACTGGCTGAAAATGAGGTTTATGAGATTGTCAAAGCCTTTGATCAGGAATTCTTCAAATTGGAGGATATTCTGCAAGAGGCTGCTAACCTGCTGACAGACTTGAGTGGCTGTACGGTAGTATCACTGGATGTTGAGCCGAGCAGGCAACGTTTGACAGCCTTTGATATCGTTGTTTTGGGGCAACATACAGCCTTGGCAGTATTTACCCTAGACGAGTCACGAACGGTTACCAGTCAGTTTCTGATTCCAAGGAACTTTTTGCAGGAGGATTTGCTGAAACTGAAGAGCATCATTCAGGAACGTTTCCTCGGCCACACCGTTCTAGATATTCACTACAAGATTCGGACGGAGATTCCTCAGATTATCCAGCGTTACTTCACAACGACGGATAATGTTATCGATCTCTTTGAACACATTTTTAAGGAAATGTTCAACGAAAACATTGTGGTGGCGGGCAAGGTTAATCTCTTGAATTTTGCTAATCTGGCAGCTTATCAATTCTTTGACCAACCGCAAAAGGTGGCCCTGGAGATTCGTGAGGGGTTGCATGAGGATCAGATGCAAAACGTCCGTGTTGCAGACAGTCAAGAGTCCTGTCTAGCTGACCTAGCGGTGATTAGTAGCAAGTTCCTCATTCCTTATCGGGGAGTTGGAATTCTAGCCATTATCGGTCCTGTTAATCTGGATTACCAACAGCTAATCAACCAAGTCAATGTGGTCAACCGTGTTTTGACCATGAAGTTGACAGATTTTTACCGCTACCTCAGCAGTAATCATTACGAAGTACATTAAGATTGAAATCATTAAAGGAGGCGAAAATGGCCCAAGATATAAAAAATGAAGAAGTAGAAGAAGTCCAAGAAGAGGAAGTTGTGGAAACGGTAGAAGAAACAACTCCTGAGAAGTCTGAATTGGACTTGGCAAATGAACGTGCAGATGAGTTCGAAAATAAATACCTTCGCGCTCATGCAGAAATGCAAAACATTCAACGCCGTGCCAATGAAGAGCGTCAAAACTTGCAACGTTATCGTAGCCAGGATTTGGCAAAAGCGATTCTCCCTTCTTTGGATAACCTTGAGCGTGCACTCGCAGTTGAAGGTTTGACAGATGATGTGAAGAAGGGCTTGGAAATGGTGCAAGAAAGCTTGATTCACGCTTTGAAAGAAGAAGGAATCGAAGAAATCGCAGCTGACGGCGAATTTGACCATAACTATCATATGGCCATCCAAACTCTCCCAGCAGACGATGAACACCCAGCAGATACCATCGCCCAAGTCTTCCAAAAAGGCTACAAACTCCATGACCGCATCCTACGCCCAGCAATGGTGGTTGTTTATAACTAGGCTAGATAGCTTGAAAAAACTTGTCCGAAACGACACTAAACTATGAAGAAAGATAAGAGGCAAGCCGGAGGCTTGCAAGGAAGATATTGCCCGCCGTGGTGAAAGTTTCAGTAGCTTTTGCTACTGAAATAGGGGATTTTTGAGACAATAGGCTCAAAAATAAGTGATGAAATCCCGTAGGGAGTTGCTCACGTCCCCACCACTTAAGGGGAATATCAAAAAATCAAAATTCGAATATAAAATTTAAGGAGAAAAACACATGTCTAAAATTATCGGTATTGACTTAGGTACAACAAACTCAGCAGTTGCAGTTCTTGAAGGAACTGAAAGCAAAATCATCGCAAACCCAGAAGGAAACCGCACAACTCCATCTGTAGTCTCATTCAAAAACGGCGAAATCATCGTTGGTGATGCTGCAAAACGTCAAGCAGTTACAAATCCAGATACAGTTATCTCTATCAAATCTAAGATGGGAACTTCTGAAAAAGTTTCTGCAAATGGAAAAGAATACACTCCACAAGAAATCTCAGCTATGATTCTTCAATACTTGAAAGGCTACGCTGAAGACTACCTTGGTGAAAAAGTAACCAAAGCAGTTATCACAGTTCCAGCTTACTTTAACGATGCTCAACGTCAAGCAACAAAAGACGCTGGTAAAATCGCTGGTCTTGAAGTAGAACGTATCGTCAACGAACCAACAGCAGCAGCCCTTGCTTACGGTTTGGACAAGACTGACAAAGAAGAAAAAATCTTGGTATTTGACCTTGGTGGTGGTACATTTGACGTCTCTATCCTTGAATTGGGTGACGGTGTCTTCGATGTATTGTCAACTGCAGGGGACAACAAACTTGGTGGTGATGACTTTGACCAAAAAATCATCGACCACTTAGTAGCAGAATTCAAGAAAGAAAACGGTATTGACTTGTCTACTGACAAGATGGCAATGCAACGTTTGAAAGATGCGGCTGAAAAAGCGAAGAAAGACCTTTCTGGTGTAACTTCAACTCAAATCAGCTTGCCATTTATCACTGCTGGTGAAGCTGGACCTCTTCACTTGGAAATGACCTTGACTCGTGCGAAATTTGACGATTTGACTCGTGACCTTGTAGAACGTACAAAAGTTCCAGTTCGTCAAGCCCTTTCAGATGCAGGTTTGAGTTTGTCAGAAATCGACGAAGTCATCCTTGTTGGTGGTTCAACTCGTATCCCAGCCGTTGTAGAAGCAGTTAAAGCTGAAACTGGTAAAGAACCAAACAAATCAGTAAACCCTGATGAAGTTGTTGCCATGGGTGCTGCGATCCAAGGTGGTGTCATTACTGGTGATGTTAAAGACGTTGTCCTTCTTGATGTAACACCATTGTCACTTGGTATCGAAACAATGGGTGGTGTCTTCACAAAACTTATCGATCGCAACACTACAATCCCAACATCTAAATCACAAGTCTTCTCAACTGCAGCAGACAACCAACCAGCCGTTGATATCCACGTTCTTCAAGGTGAACGCCCAATGGCAGCAGATAACAAGACTCTTGGACGCTTCCAATTGACAGATATCCCAGCTGCACCTCGTGGAATTCCTCAAATTGAAGTAACATTTGACATTGACAAGAACGGTATCGTGTCTGTTAAGGCCAAAGACCTTGGAACTCAAAAAGAACAAACTATTGTTATCCAATCTAACTCAGGTTTGACTGACGAAGAAATCGACCGCATGATGAAAGATGCAGAAGCAAACGCTGAAGCAGATAAGAAACGTAAAGAAGAAGTTGACCTTCGTAACGAAGTAGACCAAGCGATCTTTGCGACTGAAAAGACAATCAAGGAAACTGAAGGCAAAGGATTCGACGCAGAACGTGACGCTGCCCAAGCTGCCCTTGATGACCTTAAGAAAGCTCAAGAAGACAACAACTTGGACGATATGAAAGCAAAACTTGAAGCATTGAATGAAAAAGCTCAAGGCCTTGCTGTTAAACTCTACGAACAAGCCGCAGCAGCCCAACAAGCTCAAGCAGGAGCAGAAGGCGCACAAGCAACAGGAAACGCAGGCGATGACGTCGTAGACGGAGAGTTTACGGAAAAATAAGATGCAAAGCCCGTTAAAACCTCACAGTGAAAATAGGAAATCTGACGCAGAAACTTTAGTTTCTAGAAAGATTTGTCTTTTTCACCAAGAGGTTAGGGCGTGCTCGATTCGGTAAGATGTTGAGGCGTTAAGAAAACGAAAGAAAAATAGGAAGCCATCGCCTTGTGCGATGCACAAAAGATGGCTTATCTTTTTTCCGAAGTTTTTAGCCGAAACTCAGTTAAGCCTAACTCGTTAAGAATGACAAATGGCTAAAGAGTTTGTCATTCGACTGCAATCGCTATGGCGACTTGCCTAAACGCCTTACTAGTTCAAAAACAAAGTATAATCGACTTTGTTTTTGAACGTTGTAATGATAGGAAGAAATCCAGAGGTTGCAACCCAGCCTCTGTTTTTCGATAAAATAGAGGGTGTAGCTTATGAAAAAAGTACTTTGTGTCATTTATCCTAATTTTTCTCTTTATGAGATAACTACTTTAACGAGTACTTTAGCTCTGTCTTTTGATATCACGATTGATTATGTAGCTTCTGAGAATTCGATGGTGGTCTCTGAGGATGGTTTGCCCTGTCAACCGACGAAAACATTGGATCAAATCCGTATAGAAGATTATTCTTGTGTGATTTTGCCAGGAATGGTAAATATAGGTCCTGCTATACAAGATGAGAAATTGATCTCGTTTTTGAGAAGTCTTGATGAGCAAGATATCCTAATTGCAGCCATTTCTTCAGCGCCCCTTTTATTGGCGAAAGCAGGCTTGTTGAACAACACGAAATTTACAGGTGGAATTTGGCAAAACTTCTTTGACTATTTTGAATTTCTGCCACGTGAGAATTTCCAACCGAAAGTTCTTGTACAAGATAAACAAATCATTACGGCTATCGGTTTTGCACATCAAGAGTTTGCAAGAAAAGTGATTTTCGGTTTAGGGTTGGCGGAGAATACGGACAACTATTTTAAAGAACAGAACGGGTATGCTGAAGAGGATTTGATATTTACTCTATCAGATGAAGAGTTTGATCAAGTGAAGCAGAGTATAGAAAACAGCCTCTAAAGATTTATATGAAAATTATAGAAAGGAACAAGGAGTGTTCGAGTAATTGAACACGGGTTCCAGAATTTCTTACTCAATATAACAGAAAGGAATTGAACCCGACCTAAATTCTCGGAAAAAAGATAAATCTGCCTAGGAGCATCGCCCCGGCGTCAGATTTCCTATTTTTCAGTCGAATTTTACGGTCTTGGTATCTTGTATGAACAATACTGAATTTTATGATCGTCTGGGGGTGTCAAAAAACGCTTCGGCAGACGAGATCAAAAAGGCTTATCGTAAGCTTTCGAAAAAATATCACCCAGATATCAATAAGGAGCCTGGTGCTGAGGAAAAATACAAGGAAGTTCAGGAAGCCTATGAGACTTTGAGTGACGACCAAAAACGGGCTGCCTATGACCAATATGGTGCTGCGGGTGCCAATGGCGGTTTTGGTGGTGCTGGCGGTTTCGGCGGTTTCGACGGGGCAGGTGGCTTCGGTGGTTTTGAGGATATTTTCTCAAGTTTCTTTGGCGGAGGCGGTGCTTCACGCAATCCAAATGCTCCTCGTCAAGGGAATGACCTCCAGTATCGTGTGAATTTGACCTTTGAAGAAGCTATTTTTGGAGCTGAAAAAGAGGTTAAGTACAATCGCGAAGCAAGCTGTAGTACATGTAATGGCTCTGGTGCTAAGCCAGGAACAAGTCCAGTTACTTGTGGACGCTGTCATGGCGCTGGTGTCATTAACGTCGATACGCAGACTCCGCTTGGTATGATGCGTCGCCAAGTAACCTGTGATGTCTGTCATGGTCGCGGAAAAGAAATCAAAGATCCATGTACAACTTGTCACGGAACAGGTCATGAAAAACAAGCCCATAGTGTACATGTAAAAATCCCTGCTGGTGTGGAAACCGGCCAACAAATTCGCCTAGCAGGCCAAGGTGAAGCAGGCTTTAACGGTGGACCTTATGGTGACTTGTATGTAGTGGTTTCTGTGGAAGCTAGCGACAAGTTTGAACGTGAAGGAACTACTATCTTCTATAATCTCAACCTCAACTTTGTCCAAGCGGCTCTTGGTGATACAGTAGATATCCCAACTGTTCACGGTGATGTTGAATTGGTTATCCCAGAGGGAACTCAGACTGGTAAGAAATTCCGTCTACGTGGCAAGGGAGCTCCTAGCCTTCGTGGTGGTGCAGTTGGTGACCAATACGTTACTGTTAATGTCGTAACACCGACAGGCTTGAACGACCGTCAAAAAGCAGCGCTGAAAGAATTCGCAGCTGCTGGTGATTTAAAAGTCAATCCAAAGAAAAAAGGCTTCTTTGACCATATTAAAGATGCCTTTGATGGAGAATAAAGTAAAAAGAGCCGACTGGCTCTTTTTGCTTGTAGATTTTTAAGACTTTCCTTAAGTAATGATGGACGGTAGTGACCTTCTTCGAAGTTACATACCTAAACTTTGAACCTAGGTCTCAAAGTTTCTGGACGCCTGAAACCAAGCTGTTTCAGGTATTTTCATTACGGCGGAAAGTCTGGGGAAGTATTCGATTTATACTCAATGAAAATCAAAGAGCAAACTAGGAAACTAGCCGCAGGCTGTACTTGAGTACGGCAAGGCGACGTTGACACGGTTTGAATTTGATTTTCGAAGAGTATTAGTTGTGAAATGGTGTATGAGTTTTCTAAATTATGATGTATAGTTGATGGAATATAACTTGTTTACCTTTTAGAAAAGAGCCGTCGGGCTCTTTTACTTATCTTCAGTTTCCTGTGTTTCTTTGATCACAGCTAGTCTAGTCTGGATATCCTTTTCCAAGACTTTAAACTTGTAAGTCAGGTCTTCTTGGTATTCCTTGATGAGTTCTTTTTGTTGGTCAATGATTTGCAGGCTGTTTTGGATAATATCCACATCATCCTTGATAGCTTGAACGCGGTCAGTAGTGTTCAAGACTTCATCTGTGATAGTTTGGCGATTTTTTGTGACCAGATAACTTCCGGCTGCAGCTCCTGCAAATAGCAATAGGTTGGATAATTTCATGGCAACTCCTTAGGCATTTTTGATGGTTTCAGCGATTTGAGCAAGTTTGTCAAAGTCTGGTTCGTGGGCGATAAAATCAATCTTGAGGTCATCGTCCGCACTGTAGCGAGGCACGAGGTGAACGTGGGTATGAAAGACTGTTTGACCAGCGATTTCTTCACAGTTAGTAATGATATTCATACCAGTAGCCTTGGTAGCTTTCATGACTTTTTGAGCTACTTTTGGTACTTGGGCAAAGAGTTGGCTGGCGCTAGTAGCGTCCATTTCCAAAAGATTGCGATAGTGCTTTTTGGGTACGACCAAGGTGTGTCCTGGTGTCACTTGAGAGATATCAAGAAAGGCAAGAACCTGCTCATCTTCATATACTTTTGAAGCAGGAATTTCCCCTGCGATGATTTTACAAAAAATGCAATCTGACATAAAATCTACCTCTACTGTATTGAATTTTGATATAATATAGCTACATTATACCAGATTTGGAGAAAATATGTTAGAAATTAAAAACCTGACAGGTGGCTATGTCCATATCCCTGTCTTGAAAGATGTGTCTTTTACTGTTGAAAGTGGGCAGCTGGTCGGTCTGATTGGTCTCAATGGTGCTGGAAAATCAACGACAATCAATGAGATTATCGGTCTGTTGACACCTTATAGTGGTTCTATCAATATCAATGGCTTGACCCTGCAAGAAGATGCAACGAGCTACCGCAAGCAAATTGGCTACATTCCTGAGACACCTAGTCTGTATGAGGAATTGACCCTCAGAGAGCATATCGAAACGGTTGCCATGGCTTATGGTATTGAGCAGAAAGTGGCTTTTGAGCGAGTAGAGCCCTTGTTAAAAATGTTCCGTCTGGACCAGAAATTAGACTGGTTTCCTGTTCATTTTTCAAAAGGGATGAAGCAGAAAGTCATGATTATCTGTGCTTTTGTGGTGGATCCGAGTCTTTTCATCGTGGATGAGCCATTCCTTGGTCTCGATCCGTTGGCGATTGCGGACTTGATTCAGCTTTTGGAAGTGGAAAAGCAAAAGGGCAAATCCATTCTCATGAGTACACACGTGCTGGATTCGGCGGAGAAGATGTGTGATGCTTTTGTCATTCTTCATAAGGGAGAGGTGCGTGCCAAGGGAAATCTCCTGCAACTGCGCGAAGCCTTTGACATGCCTGAGGCTAGTTTGAATGATATTTACTTGGCTCTGACCAAAGAGGAGGAGCTATGAAAGACTTGTTTTTAAAGAGAAAGCAGGCTTTTCGTAAGGAGTGTGTCGGTTATCTGCGCTATGTTCTCAATGACCACTTTGTCTTGTTCCTGCTTGTTCTGCTGGGCTTTCTAGCCTACCAGTACAGTCAACTCTTACAACATTTTCCTGAAAATCATTTGCCTATCCTTTTATTTGTAGGAATTACGTCTGTTTTACTTTTGCTTTGGGGTGGAATTGCCACTTATATGGAGGCTCCAGACAAGCTCTTTCTCTTAGTTGGAGAAGAGGAAATCAAACTCCATCTCAAGCGTCAAACTGGCATTTCCCTAGTCTTTTGGCTCTTTGTCCAGACCCTTTTCTTGCTGTTATTTGCGCCTTTATTTTTGGCAATGGGTTATGGCTTGCCTGTTTTTCTGGTCTATGTGCTTTTATTGGGAGTAGGTAAATATTTCCTCTTTCGTCAAAAGGTTAGTAAATTTTTCACTGAAACTGGACTGGACTGGGACTATGTCATTTCCCAAGAAAGCAAGCGCAAACAAGTCTTGCTTCGTTTCTTTGCCCTCTTTACGCAGGTCAAGGGAATTTCAAACAGCGTCAAGCGTCGTGCCTATCTGGACTTTATCCTAAAGGCTGTTCAGAAGGTGCCTGGGAAGATTTGGCAAAATCTCTATCTGCGATCTTATTTGCGAAATGGAGACCTCTTTGCGCTCAGTCTCCGTCTGCTCTTGCTTTCCATACTGGCGCAGGTCTTTATCGAGCAAGCTTGGATTGCGACAGCAGTGGTAGTGCTCTTTAACTACCTCTTGCTCTTTCAGTTGCTGGCTCTCTACCATGCCTTTGACTACCAGTATTTGACCCAACTCTTTCCGCTGGACAAGGGGCAAAAGGAAAAAGGCTTGCAGGCGGTAGTCCGAGGATTGACCAGTTTTGTTTTACTTGTGGAATTAGTTGTTGGGTTGATTACCTTTCAAGAAAAACTAGCTCTTTTAGCCTTGCTGGTTGCTGGTTTGGTTTTACTAGTCTTGTACTTACCTTATCAAGTAAAACGTCAGATGCAGGACTAACATTGCTTATATGATATTAAAAAAGAAGTTGAGTTCAGTTTGTCTCAGCTTCTTTTTAGTTGCTACAGGATAATGGTTGGCCCGTAGAGACTCAACTTGGTCTTGACCTGGTCAAAGTGGAAGCGGTCATATGCCCGCCAAGCAGCGCGAGTAGGAGCATCTGGATTGAGAGCGCTGAGTCCCATGAGAAGACTGGAAGTCTGGTAAAATTTTTCCAGTTCAATCAAGACTCGATTATCCACTGTCTCAGCCTTGGCTAGAAAGCCAAGAATAGAGTTTAATTGCTCCTGAAAGCGGACGTCGTCAGCGGTTGCCTGTTTGCATGCTTGATAGGCTTTGTTTAAGTCAGTAATCAAAGTCTGAGCTCTTTTGATGGGGTCTGTATCTGTCATGAGAATTCCTCCTTTAATCTGGGTGCTAGTCTTGGTTCTAGCAACTGTGTTTTGATACTGTCAGTCTATCACTTTTATCTTCTTTTTCACCATCAAATCTTTAATTGCCCTTGAAATTTCCTGAATGGTACTGTTAAGATTTTATGATAAAATAGTGGTAAGATTATCATGCTTATTTGAGGAACAAGCTACCCTTCAGGAGCGTTAAAGGCCTGTTTAGGATTTGGTAGGCTTGTATCATAGTATTTTTGCTATTCTCTTTTTAGGAAGAAATCGAAACAAGGAGAGTAAGAAGATGAGAATATTTGTTTTAGAAGATGATTTTTCCCAACAGACTAGGATTGAAACGACGATTGAGAAACTTTTGAAGGAACATCATATCACTCCGAGTTCTTTTGAAGTTTTTGGTAAGCCAGCTCAACTGCTGGCAGAGGTGTATGAGAAGGGAGCCCATCAGCTATTCTTTTTGGACATTGAGATTCGAAATGAGGAGATGAAGGGTCTGGAAGTGGCTAGAAAGATTCGGGATCGGGATCCTTATGCCCTCATCGTCTTTGTGACGACTCACTCAGAGTTTATGCCCCTGTCTTTTCGCTACCAAGTGTCTGCTTTGGACTACATTGACAAGGCCTTGTCGGCAGAGGAATTTGAATCTCGGATTGAGACAGCCCTCCTCTATGCCAATAGTCAAGATAGTAAAAGTCTGGCGGAAGATTGCTTTTACTTTAAATCAAAATTTGCCCAATTCCAGTATCCTTTTAAAGAGGTTTACTATCTCGAAACGTCGCCCAGAGCCCATCGTGTTATTCTCTATACTAAAACGGATAGGCTGGAATTTACAGCGAGTTTAGAGGAGGTTTTCAAGCAGGAACCCCGTCTCTTGCAGTGCCATCGCTCTTTTCTGATCAATCCTGCCAATGTGGTTCGTTTGGATAAGAAAGAAAAACTTCTTTACTTTCCCAATGGTGGAAGCTGTATGATCGCGCGTTATAAGGTCAGGGAAGTGTCTGAAGCTATCAATAACTTACATTGAGTGAGGTGCTGGAATGGAATTAGTTTGGAAGATAGTATATGTGTTTTTGATATCTGGATTGGAATTGTTTATATTTTTTAAGGTGGATGGAATTGTTCTAACTCTGGAGAGAGTTTTTAAGTCCTTTCTTTTTAAGCTGCTTTTAGCAGTTGTTTTTGTAACGATTAGCTATATAGTAGGAAATACTTACCTATCTTATTTTATGGAACCCTTGTACGGCATTGGTTTATCTTTATTACTGTTAAGAGGACTTCCTAAAAAACTCCTTTTCTTTTATGGTCTCTTTCCAATGATATTGGTGAATCTCTTTTATAGAGGTATTTCTTATTTTGTGCTTCCATTTTTAGGGCAAGGGCATGTGTATGATGACCGCTCTTTTATTTGGTTATGTATAAAAATTTTCATTTGCTTTATTTCTCTAGCCTTTTTGAAATGGTTAGACTATGATTTTACTAGTTTGAGAAAGGAGATTCCCGATAAAGATTTTCAAAAGTCCCTGACTAAGATTAACTGGATAATGGGGGCTTACTATCTAGTGATGCAAAGTCTGTCTTATTTTGAATATGTACAAGGTATACAATCAACGACTGTTCGCCATTTCATTCTGGTATTTTATCTACTCTTTTTTATGGGGGTTATCAAGAAATTAGATACCTATTTGAAGGAAAAACTTCAGGAGAAACTGAACCAAGAACAGACCTTGCGCTATAGAGATATGGAACGCTATAGTCGGCATATAGAGGAACTTTACAAGGAAGTACGGAGCTTTCGGCATGATTATAGCAACCTCTTGACTAGTTTACGTCTGGGCATTGAAGAGGAGGATATGGAGCAGATAAAAGAGGTTTACGACTCTGTTTTAAAGGATTCCAGTGAAAAATTGCAGGACAACAAATATGACCTGGGCAGATTAGTGAATATTCGTGATAAAGCCCTCAAAAGTCTCCTAGCAGGAAAGTTTTTAAAAGCTAGAGATAAGAAGATTATCTTTAATGTCGAAGTTCCTGAGGAGATTCAGGTAGAGGGGATGAGCTTGCTTGATTTTCTAACCATTGTGTCTATCCTTTGTGACAATGCTATTGAAGCCAGTGTAGAGGCCAGTCAACCTCATGTTTCAATTGCCTTTTTAAAAAATGGAGAACAGGAGACCTTTATCATTGAAAACTCCATCAAAGAAGAGAGCATCGATATTTCGGAGATTTTTTCTTTTGGAGCAAGTTCTAAAGGGGAGGAGAGAGGAGTTGGTCTCTATACCGTCATGAAAATTGTGGAAAGCCATCCCAATACCAGTCTAAATACCACCTGTCAAAATCAAGTCTTTCGTCAGGTTTTAACGATTCACTTGATGTCGGTTGATGATTAGAAGATTTATGAAGCAGAAGTACTGTATGCAGTTATCAATTAAAATACTATAGTATGTGAGGTATCCTATATGAATAAGAAATCCTATTTTGTCATCTGTTCTGCGTTGATCATAGCATCGAATCTTCTCATGATTTCTGTGGTGAACAAGGGAGAAGAAACGGGGAGCAATCTGTTTGTGATTGCTATAGCCTGTGTTATGTTACCGTCATTCTTATATGCGGTTGAGAACCGAATGGCTTCTTTAATTCGAACAGGGTCAGTAGCTTTACTCTTATTGACAGTATTGTCTTTAGTCCGTCTTGTCAACAGAATAGAGAGGACGCCTGAAATCCTCAACATTATCATTACCCTCCTGGTTTTGGCAGGTGGGACAGCCTGTATCCTAGTTGCAATCATGAGAATCTATCAGAACAGACGAAAGTAAGGGTGAATAGTTTTCGATTATTGTTAAATTCCCATAGGGCAAGTATGTTGTTCATGCTTGCTTTTTAAATTTGTTAACAATTCAAGATGTTTTGATGACCATTTATGATTTGGATGGAAAATTTTAAAAAATAGTAGTATACTAACCTTATTAAGGTTGCAATAGGACGAAAGTAAAAAGAGGAATTCCTCGTGAATGCAAAAACAATGTTACAATTGGCTATTATGGTTGTTTAAAGACTTGAGCTTGTGTACTTGGAGGTAATTATGGATTTCATAATAATCTCCCTTAACTCCACCTAATCAGGTGGAGTTTTTTGGCTCTATTTCAGGCTTTTTGGGACTATTCTAAAAATCATTTTTCGATATTTTTCGGTATTTTTCGGATTTTGGTCGGGGAATTGGCGGGGAATTTTTGAGATTTTGGCGGGGATTTTTTAGCGAATATGACTAAGAAATAGGTCTGTTGTCGCTTCAGCAAGTTCATCCTCAACTTGGTTATAACGATCGGTCATATAGACTTTTGTATGGCCCAGCGCCTGGCTTAATTGTTCAAGCGGAACCCCTGCAATAATGCTTTGAGTCGTGAAGAAGTGGCGCATCATGTGAGGTGTTACATGCAATCCTGTTGCTTCATTCACTAGATTGAAGTTTCTATTTAGCTGGTTTGGATTGATGAGGCCGCCTTTCTCGTTGATAGTGATATAATCCTTGTGCTGTTCCTTGATAATCCCTAACTTTCGCTTAATTTTAGAAGCTTCAGCTATCAGATAATAGATAAGGTCCGTTCCGATATCATCAAGGCAGACATATCGCTCTGAATCCTTCGTTTTAAGCCCTCCTTTCCCTTTCAAGGTCTGGTTGCTTCGACTGTCTCTAAGATGCAGTATAGCCCGTCCGCTGTCGTTCTGAGTGATGTCCATTGGACGCAAACCAAAGACTTCTCCTCTTCTCAATCCAAAAATGGTAAGATAGGTCAGAGCGTAGAATTGTTTTGGCATAATCTCTTCTGCCTTTGCTATCCAAGTCTTGAACTCTTTGAGAGTCACTTTCTTGTTAGCTGCAGGAATATCACTCTGGCCAATAAAGACACCTTTCAAGCGATTTGAGAGCAGATTCCCATTTTTGACGGCATCATTCAGTAATGACATGAAGCTGGAATTGAGAGTTTGAACAGTGTATCTGGTATGGTTCTGCAATTTTTCAGCGATAAAGAGTTCATACTCATTTCTATCCAAATTTTTAAGCTGGATAGAACCAAATTTGGGTTTGATATGATTCTTATAGAGATTATCATTGAGGTAGTAGGAAGTGTCATTCCAGCGCCCTGTTGACAATCTCTTTTCAGAATAGATATCCCAATACTGATCAAGCGTTAGATTCGTATTGATACCTAATTCTTGGTCTTGGATTTGTTGCTCAATATCTGTCAAGGCTGCACGAGCTTGGGGGAGAGTTGTGAGACCACTTTTAGTAATCTCTTTCTTTTTACCATGAAAATAGAAAGAGCGTCTGATATAATATCGCTTACCTTTTGCGGTCTCGTAGTAATAGATATTTGGGTATTTTGTTTTATTATATTTCATTGTATTCTCCTTGTTTATCAGCTTCTGGACAAGGTCTAAACATTGAGAATATTGACATCACCCCTTTCATGGTGTAAAATAGGGTATAGAAAAGAGGCCTTTTTAATGGCTGATTTTTATACAGGATAAGCTTCACAATCAAACTTTGGCGAGGGCGATTGTGGGGCTTTTTTGTTATTTCTTAACTTTATCTTTTAAAGCTTTCTCTATAGCTTTCTTTAATTCCAAAATAGATGCTTTTTCATCTTTGGTAAAGGTTACTGTATTTTCATCTTTGACGGCATCAAACACACCACCTTTTGAATCAGACGATCCAGGATAAACAAGTTGAAGATATCCAACAGTTGAACCAGGTTCTTTCAGTTGGTATGCTGTAATCTCAGATAGGAGAATTGACTTTTCGCCATCAAGACCATGAAGAAGAACATTAGATACATTTGACTTTCTTGCAATCCTGATAAAGTAATCATCGATTCTTACGACAGTTTTTGATTTTTTAAACTCAAAAACTCGTTCATTAGGTTCCTCTGTAAAAAGTTCGATTTCTAAAACTTCATTTTGTTTTTTACCAAATAACGCCATAATATTTCCTCCGTTTATTTTAGTATTTTCATTTCTCCTCTGTACTCTTGAGATATTTGAGTTTTATCAGAGTCTGAGGTATAAACAAGTAGTTGAGGTGTATCTTTTTCCACATCAACATTGTAACCTTTTTCTTGAGCCCACTTTTCAAAGATAGTATTTTTAGCTTTTAGAAATTCATTTGAAATATAGATCTTGCGGCTAGGGCTTTCATTTTTCCAGCTTTCTCCAATTCGCACTGAAATATATTTATCGTCGCCTCCAGGAACAAAATCAATCTTTTCCCCTTTATCAATAATTTCAGCGTTGTCTTTAAAATACAAGGCAAAATCTTCGCCTAACTCTTTAGTCATTTTAAATTTCTGTTCAACTGCTGTTGATGTTTTTTCAGATTTGGTTGCAGTATTTTTAGATGGGTTCTTTAAAATACTATTTGTCACACCAATAGCCAAAAAAGCTATCAGTCCCCAAAACCATACTCGCTTATAAATTGGCTTAGAATTTTTTCTTTTGTTCATGTTTTTTCTCCTTTATCCAACTAGTGACTTATATTCCTCTTTTACCATGATTTCATTTGTCATGGTTTTGAGGTTGTATTTCTCCATGAAGTGGAGGTAGTTGAAATTAGTGATGTCATCCATCGTTTCTAGCTCTTCTTTTAGCAGGTAGTGGATCATGTTTCTATCTGCTTGGAGTTCGTATTCTTCTCGTCTTCGTTTATACTGCTCCGGGTTGTGGTCTTTGTGCCCTATCTCGTGATAGATGACTTTCTTTTTCTCAATATCATCTAGGTAAGTGTCTACCGCTATGAGATTGTAGGGTTGGTTGTAAAGTCCTTTATTGTGGGAACCTCTACCATCAAAATAAACTAGATCGATACCTTGTTCAGAACAGACTTGTTCGGGTGTTGTCATAGGCAAGTATTACTTTCTATTTCTCATACGAGCTTCTAGTAGTGAGGAGATGAGGTCTAAATCCTCGTCGTTGAGTTCGTGTCCATCGTAAAAGAAGCTTTCTGCTGCGTCCTTTTTGAAGTCTATTTCTGTTTTTGTGACGGTATCCCTAGCGATAACTGGGTTATCTGTTCGTCCGAGCAGGTAGTCGGTGGATACGTTGAAGTAGTCAGCGATTTCTGAAATTCGTTCAGTGGATGGTTTTGAATTTTTTAGATTATAAATAGTATTTCTACTGTAACCAAGTTTTTCTTCCAATGAATTTATTGAAAGTCCCTGCTTTTTGGCAAGTTCTTTAATTCTGTCAAATGTCTGAAACATTGATTTTTCAACCTTTCTGAGAACATGACAAAAAATATTTAATATTTCTCATTAAAACACTTGACAAAGTTAATGCGAAGTATTAAAATAGTTTTTGTAAGTTAATGAGTTAGTAAAAAACAAAGTTAAAACTTATCTAAAAAATAAATAGCTTTGGCGAGCAAATAAGTTGATAGATATAAGGTTTTATCAAGGTTTTTAATTATGCTTTCATTTTAATACTATACATTAAATTTGTCAAGCGTTTTATAAAATAATTTACTAACTCTTTAACTCTGTTCCTTGACAATTGAATAGAGCATGTGAGATAATAGGGGAGAAGAAAAGAAAGATGTTGCTTAGCAACGTGTTCACGCTTAACCTCTAAGTCGCCAGCTTGGAGGTTTTTTGGTACGTAAAAAACACCCCACATCGCCAGATTGTGGAGTGCAAGGCGTTAATCCTCATCGCTATGTTTGTCTAGTAGCCAGGTCAAGATGACTGGGGCTAGTGCGACAACTAGCGGATGGGAAAGAAAAGAAATTATCGTGTCCACGCATTTCACCTCCTTAGCTGTATGGTTAACAGCGGGGATTTGTGACTAACGCCGTCACTATTATATCACATTTCTAATTCAGCTTGTCAGAGATTTCTTTTGACAACTGAAAATAGATGTGAGATAATATAGGGGAAGTGAAGATGTAGTCTACTATAACTACAAAAAAGCCCCTGCTGATAACCACAAAAGCAAGGGCTTTTTCTAGTCTACGCTAGAAAGGTGGGTTGGTCGCTATTTCTTGTTTAGCCATTTTTCGATGACTATCAGGATGATACCGACTACCAAGGGTAGAATAATATTTGTGAAGATGTAATCTACCATAGGCTCCACCTCCCTTCTAAGGCAGATGTGCCGTCACTATTATACCACATGCTCTATCAGTTAGATAGGGCATTTTTTATTTTCAAAAAGGAGGAGGTTACATGAGCCAACAACATCTTAAATGGATTGAGCTTGTAAAAGAGCGAATTGAAAAACGTGGGTGGTCGCAGACGGACCTAGCTACCGTCGTAGGCGTTAGTCCGTCAGCCATCACACAGTTGCTTAAGGATGGAAAAGGGAGCGATGATTTGAAGCTTCGTATTAACAAGAAGTTGAGAATTAGCGAGTCGTGGGAGAAATTTGAGGAGTAGAAAAATGAGACCAAGACGATATCCGTATAGTGGACAAAAATAGTCCACCTTTGTAAAGGCAGACCCTGAGTTATTATTGAATATCGATAAGATTGATTGTGGGAATATAAAAACAATAAATCTATTTGGAAAAATTTTAGATAAAGAAAGTAGGTAAGAAGAATGGCTAAAAATTCAATGACCCTTGAAGTTAAAGTAAATATTACGAATATGGAGAAATTTAATGATCTTGTCAAAGAGTTCAATAAAAAAGCTCACGAGCTTGAAGAGCTTGCTCATGAGCTGAATTGGTTTCGTTTTGAAGCAGATATCCTATCAAATGATGGCAACTAGTTCAAAATTAGTATTTTCTGGAAACAGATAAATTGGATATGATTCTTTTGTTTCGAGATTACGGAACTGGTAACCAAAATAATCTTTTTTTGCATTTGAATTTTTTTCAGTTAGTATTTCAATACTAGCTTGTGATAGCAACTTAAAAATCTGAATACGAGCTTGTTCCATATCAGACACTCTATTCAAGGCTCTTAGTTCGTGTTCGCTTGGGAATGCACTTATCAATTCTTCTCTATTATCTAAATAGGTTATAGAATCATCCAGATAATCATATTTTAATTTGAAATCGATAAAAGATAAATTCCTGTATTCTTGATAGGTTACAAAGGTAATATTTTTATCTTGGAATCGGTAGACGAGGGAATCATTTTGTAATTCATCCTTAAATTCCGTAAGACCAATTAAAAATTTATGACAAGCTTCTAAAATACGAATTTGATTTAGATTCATTTTATTTTCCTCCTTTCTGTTGGAATGTTGACTAAAACGGTGAGAGGTCCTAGTCAAGATTATTATAGCAATTTAGGAGGATATTACATCAGTCTTGAGGCTGATATAGGAGGTTGAATGGAAGATAAAATCATCGAACTTGCTGATTACTTCATCAGCGAAAACACAACGTACAGAGAGGCTAAAATAGCGTGTGAGAAGCTATTTAGACAAGTCAGCCATGAGATAGAACTCAGGGCGATGGAAAGTAAAACTTTTTAAACTAAAAAGCACCTAACAATGTCAGGCGCTCAACAAAAATAACTAACTGAATTATATCGCGAAAGGAACATTATGAACGAAATTTTTAATTTTCACGGGCAGGAAGTCCGTACTCTGACAATTGATGACGAGCCTTGGTTCGTCGGGAAAGATGTGGCGGATATTCTGGGGTACCAAAACGGTAGTCGAGATATTAACCGTCACGTAGATGATGAAGATCGTCAAAACTACCAAAACGGTACTTTTGGAAATAGAGGCGTTACCGTTATCAACGAATCTGGTCTCTACTCTCTTATCTTATCCAGTAAATTACCTCAAGCGAAAGAGTTTAAACGTTGGGTGACATCAGAGGTTTTGCCAGCTATTCGCAAGCAGGGGGGATTTATCCGTGAGGACTTGGATGAGGATGCCTTCATTGCTCTATTTACTGGACAGAAGAAATTGCGTGAGCAACAAGCTAGCATGATTGAAGACATCGACTACCTCAAGAGTGAGCAACCGATTCATCCAAGCTATGCTCAATCTCTCCTGAAGAAGCGTAAGGCTAGGGTTGTGGCATGCCTGGGTGGTATTGATAGCCCAGCTTATGCAGATAAGAATTTTGCTCAGTCGGTATTTAGACAAGCTGAGATTGATTTCAAGGATCATTTTAATATTAGTCGCTATGACCTGCTACCCAAGAAGCATGCGGATGCTGCTCTAGCTTACTGGATGACGTGGGAGCCAAGCACCAATACCAAGATGAAAATCATGAAATTGAACTCATTTGACGAAGGGTAAGAGGGGAAGAAGATGGACAATGTTCTACTTTCACTATCTGAATGGATTAAATCCATTATCAAGGACACAATCACTAGATTGGTTGAAATCGAAAAAGATAGTGACCACTATCCAGAGTTGATGGATGTGAACACTACATGTGATTTTCTAGGAATTAAGTATGCCACATTTTCAGATAATTATCGTTACTTAAAGGGATTTCCAAAGGAATTACCTGGTAAGAAATGGTCAAAAAGAGCCATCAAAGAATGGCTCTCTAATCAAATATAATAACTTTACTAAAAGGCTTCTGGACAAGGTCTTAGCAAAATTATTTGACTATATTATAACACAAAAAGAGCATAAGGAGATAAAAATGTTTGAACCACCGATTTTAGACCAGCTGATGGGTGCTGGAGCTTTGCTGATTGGATTTGCAGGGCTTTGCCGTCATATAAAATTGCAAGAGGATCGTAAGGAAAAAGAAAGACGAGAAGAGCAAGAATTTGCGTCTATGATTATCCAAGGCTACAACCATGCATACGAACGTGGTAGAGAGGCACAGCGTCAAGAAATCCGCAAGAATATCCGTAGAGAGTTCAAGGGTTTTACCTACGACAATGAACCACCTGTAGGCTTACGCCCTGAGCCATTAGCCTTACCAGAGCCGAAACAGTCTGCAATCAGACTTTTGTAATGAGGAGGGCAGAAATGGAAGAATTGATTGAATGGCTGTTATGGCACGAGAGAGTGAATAAAGAAATGTTATCGTCTGATGAAGAAAAGTCTGACTTTGAAATATATTTAGAGGACGAGAACAGGAAAATTTCACTTATCAAAGAATACCTAACCGACTATGGAAAACTAGCCAAGGACTACCGTGATGTGGTATCTGAAAATAAGCTGTTAAAGGTCGAGAAGATGGCGCTAGAAGGCAGACACATCTATGAGGATATGCGAATGAAGTATCGCGCTAACCGTAGGAAGTGGGGTGTGAGATTATGGCGTTAAAAAACAAGCGGTATTTCTGGATCCAGCTTGCTCAAGACTTCTTTAAGTCAAAGGAGATGAAACTACTTCGTAAGATTGCTGGTGGAGATACACATACCATCATTTATCTCAAAATGATGTTAATTAGCTTGGAAGACGGAGGGCATATTTACTATGATGGACTTGCAGACAATCTAGCTGAGGAAATTGCTCTTGTCATTGACGAAAATGTTGAAGATATTAAAATTACATTGATTTTTTTAGAAAGCAAAGGATTGCTGACTAGAAACTCTGACCGTGATTATTTCTTAGAACAGGTTCCTGAGATGGTTGGGAGTGAAACAGCGAGCACTCGTAGAAGTCGTAAGCACAGAGAATTACAAAAGTTGCATTGCAACACTATCGCAACAACTTGCAACGGAGATATAGATAAAGAGATAGATAAAGAGATAGAGAAAGAGATAGAGAAAGATATAGATAAAGATAAAAATCCAGTCGAGCTCATCGTGGAAGAATATCAATCTCGTATTGCTCCGTTGGATGGAACTCAATTTGAAATCTTGAAAGAGTTCATCACCTTGGACGGCATGGAAGCGAAAGTTGTCCTGAAAGCAATTGGTCTTGCTGCTGACAATGGTAAAAGAAATTTTAGCTATATTAAAGCAATTTTGACGAATTGGAAAAAAGACGGGGTCTTGACGATTGCAGCAGTAGATGAACGTGAGCGTCAATACAGAGAAAGTAAGATCAGCAATCGCCAAGGACAAGCAAAATCTAACGTTCCTGAATGGTCTCAACCTAACTATGTGAATACCACGAGTGAGGAGGACAAGAAAGAGCTTGAAAAACGGAAACGTGAATTACTTGAAAGGCTTGAGAATGGAGGTGTCTGATGTTTATTTTAAAGCATGGTACAAGAGAGGACAAGCCCTTTCTGAGGTCCGCAGTTATCGGAGTGACTGGCTTGGACATTTCATGTTCTGAGGAGAAGAAAGCCATGCGGTTTGTTTCTCGGGCGGCAGCCTTACAGGTTGGAAAGGCTTTGAGGGGTTCCTTTGGGAACTTTTACCCTGTTGAGGTGGAGTGATGATGAAATTCTTAAATGGTGACTGCATGGACATCATGAAACAATATCCTGATAATTACTTTGACCTAGCTATTGTTGATCCACCATATTTTTCTGGTCCAGAAAAAAGGAAATTTTACGGACGGAAAATCAGTCCAATAGGTGTAAGCGGACTCTATGGCGAAATCTCAGAGTGGAAAATTCCAAACAGAGATTATTTTGATGAACTTTTCAGGGTATCTAAAAATCAAATTATTTGGGGTGTGAACTACTTCGACTATTCTTTTGGTTCTGGCCGTATTGTGTGGGACAAAGTTAATGGTCAATCAAGTTTTTCAGATTGTGAGATAGCGTACTGCAGTTATCATGATAGTACTAGGCTATTTCGTTACATGTGGAATGGTATGATGCAAGGTAAATCAATCTCTGAAGGTCATATACAACAAGGAAATAAGGCATTGAATGAGGTTAGAATCCATCCGACACAAAAACCAGTCAACCTTTACCTTTGGTTATTGCAAACTTACGCAAAAGAAGGCGATAAAATACTTGATACTCACGTCGGTTCAGCAAGTAGCTTGATTGCTTGCGGAGAGCTAGGATTTGACTATGTTGGATGCGAGATTGATAAAAGTATTTTCAACCTCGCTCAACAGAGACTTGATGCTTATGAGAAGCAGTTGAAGTTATTTTAGGAGGTATTGATGTTAGAGCTTTACTTCGTCTACAACGGGCACTGCAAGTTTTACCTTGGGACGTTTGACAATGTCGATGATCTCATTGAGCAAATGGAAGATCATCAGTGGGCTTTCTCGGCTATCACTCAGCCAAGGTTTCAGAAGCACATTGGTCAGCGGACGACACGGTTTGACTATGGTGCGAAGGATTGTTACTATTTAGCAACTTTTTCAGGAGGAGAAGAAAATGATTGAATTTATTAAAGAATTTGGAATAACTTTTCTGTGCTTTTTTATCGGTTACTCAGTTGTGGAATGTGCGACAGGAAAGGAAAAGAAAGATGATTAATAATGTTACGTTAGTGGGGCGCTTGACGAAAGACCCTGAATTAAAACATACACCGTCGAATGTGGCGGTTGCTACCTTTACTCTGGCGGTCAATCGGAATTTCAAGGGAGCCAACGGCGAGCGAGAGGCAGACTTCATCAACTGTATGATGTGGCGCAAGCAGGCGGAGCTATTCGCAGAATGGTGCAAGAAGGGTAATCTGGTCGGTGTGACGGGTCGCATCCAGACAAGGAACTACGAGAATCAGGAGGGGCGCAGGGTCTATCTGACTGAGGTGGTCGCAGATGGTTTTGAGCGACTTGAAAAGCGTGATGATACAGCTAACCGTTCGAACATTGAGGAACAAATGCCAGGATACGCCCTTGAAGAAGATGATTTTCCGTTTTAGCAGGAAGTGATAAATATGATTGGATTAACCTATCAGGAAATTCATCTCTTTGTTGAGTTTTTGAAAAAGCAGTATGGGCAAGGTCGTCCAGACTATATTGAAGCACTGAACGACTTAGACGGCTTGGCGAAAGTCTCCTATAGAGAAGCTATTGAAAGATTTTTAGAAGATGAAGTACGATAAACAGACAGTCATCGACGGATTGAAACGAACAATCGAGCAGACGAAGGCAAGGATAGTTGAACTATCTGAGCCGTGTGTTAAATCACTTGCTTTTAGCAGGTCTGAGGAACGTGACGTGCTTAAAAAGAAAGTGAAAGGATGGAAGAAGAGAATAAAGGAGTTGGAAAATGAAATATAAAGTGACAGAATACCATTCAGATTTTCAGGAAGAACAGACTGGCACTTGCGAATTGTGTTTTGGTACAGCGTGGGTTGAAAATGGTTCAATAACGGTTGAAGATGAAAATGGAACTGAAACAGAAATTTATTTAACGGTTTGGGATTGGGGCGATTACAACACAATCTACATTGATAATGTGGTTAACTTCTCAGCTTGGTTGCAAGAAAGGGAAGTTGACCCAATCAGTGAAGAAACCGAACCTTGGTCGTGGTTGCATGAATTGGTAGAAAAATATAACGAGGAATTGGAAGATGAATAAGCAGGAAGCGTTAAAAAGGATTGAGGTACAGAAAGAAACCCTCATAAGACTTACTGGCTGGGCAGTTTATGTATATATAGAGGAGCTTATTAAAAGTCTTGACGAACCAAAACCGGTCAAAGTACCTCAGTTTGTGGCAGATTGGATAACGCATTCAAAAAATATAGGGCGTTCTCTATTTGGAGCAATGAGTATCTTTGAAGAAAATACCGAGATTAAAAAGTGGCTGCAATGGGCAGATAATCAAGAAACATTCGCACTAGCTTGGATTTTAGGCTATGAGGTCGAGGAAGAAAAGCGGTATACAGTAGTGATGAAAACAACAAAACAACCGCTATATTATAATGCTGGGGATAAGAAACTATTCTTCTCTCTGGGTGGACTAGCTACGAATTTTACCCAAAAACAACTAGAAGAAGCGGATTTCGGCTGGGTATTCGATTGCCC
The DNA here is from genome assembly GCF_013276485.1 of Streptococcus sp. 4886. Classification (NCBI taxonomy): domain Bacteria; kingdom Bacillati; phylum Bacillota; class Bacilli; order Lactobacillales; family Streptococcaceae; genus Streptococcus; species Streptococcus sp. 4886. The sequence goes on from NZ_VMLD01000022.1 coordinate 100,200, forward strand.
AGGGATTGAGATTGAGGAGGTGGAGTGATGAAGAAAATAACGTTTATCATAGGGTTAGGAGGCGAGCAAATAGAATTCAAAACAAATAGAGATGATTTTATCAATGAATTAAAATTTCGTTATGAAAACAAGCAACTTCTTGAAATCAATCTTGGTCCTGAGATTGTGTTGCTCAATCCCAGCAAGATCTTATTTGTTAAAATCAAGGAGGTCGCAGAATGAAACGTTTTATCGCAATCTGGATTTTATTGTCTGCCGGATTAAATATCTGGCAGATGGACAGGATTCGAGATTTGGAAGAGAAGAAGCCGATGGTTATCTACAAGGCGGATAACGCAGGCGCAGAGATATTCGGTAAGGTCGTCGAGAAAGGGCGACATGGGAAGCTATATACACTTACGATTCGTGATTACGGGGTGTTCGTGGTTACTAAGGATGTGTACGAGAAAGTGAAAGTTGGGGATGAGGTGTTACTCTAATGGACGATATCTTACAAGCTTTAGCAAAAATGCTAAATATGACTGTTGATGAAGTAAGTTCTTTGCTTACAACATTTAAAGGGAATGCACCACAGATTTATGAAATGTTCGTTAAAGAAAAGATGTTTTATGATCTCTTCAGTCTTTTTCAAATCATGTCAATTATAATATTTAGTGTTTCTGCAGTAGTTTTAGCAGTTTTAACTCTCATATATTTTACATACGATGGTGGTTTTGTTTATTCCTATGATATACGTACAGGAAAAACCGAGGAAGAAATTAAATTAGAACGCATTGAACGGAAAAGAAAGGACTTAAAAATACCACTAAAAATTAGTTGCATTTCATCAAGCGCAAGCTTGATAACATTAGTTCTTGCAATTGTTTTAAAAGCAACTCTTGCACCTAATTATATATTCATCGTGAATGAAATTTTACCAAGAATAACGAAAAGATAGGAGTTATCATGAACACACTAGAACAAGTCAAACGATGGTTTATAGACCGTGATTTAGAAAATGGTGGACGACTAGACAAGCAGTCATTAAAACTTAGCGAAGAGTTCGGTGAGTTGTGCGCAGGCTATCTCAAGAAGAATGAGAAGCTGACCAAGGATAGCATTGGAGATTGCGCAGTCGTGATTGTCGGTCTGGGATTGTTGAGCAAAGTGGATTTGGATAGTATTTTTGAAGAGTCGAAGAATGTTAGAAAGAACGATATTATGACATCATTCGCGTACGCAAATACATGTATTAGCAACATTCAAACAGAACAACATCTGAAACTTATGACCTTACGTATAAAATCATTGACTCTATTGATTGGTCATCTAAAATCAATCAGCAAGTCGCTAGGTTATGATTTTGAAGAGTGTTTTGAACTGGCATACCAAGAAATCAAAGATCGCAAGGGTCGTTGGATTGATGGCAGCTTTGTGAAGGAGGAGGATTTGGCATGACACCAAAATTTAGAGTGTGGGATAGCGTAGAAAAGAAATTCGTAGAACATTTTTTTATCACAGATAACGGCTTGATTTGCAACATGGAAAAACCAACATCGGACTCCAAACTTCTTATTCCTATCGAAAAGTCAGAATTGATCCTCATGCAATCAACAGGACTCAAGGATAAGAACGGGGTGGAGATTTTCGAGGGGGATGTGGTTTCTAGGAATAGTGGAATGCCCAGCGTAGTCAAATTTGGTAAATGGATTTATGAGGAAGATTTTGGATATAAAATAAAAAATATCGGGTTTCACCTTAATTCTAGTTGTGATGATGATGAATGGTTTCAAGCTATGGACTATGAAGATATTCGCAAGAATTATGAAGTCATTGGCAATATCTACGAAAACCCAGAACTTTTGGAGGATAAGGAATGAACCCAGAAATAATTGACAACATCAACAAACCAAGCCACTACCAAGGTAGATATGGTATGGAATCTATCGATGCTTTAAGGAATTTCATGACACCAGAACAGCTGAAAGGCTTTTATCTTGGAAATGCCTTGAAGTATCAACTGCGATTTCAGAAGAAAAACGGTCTTGAAGACCTGAAGAAAGCCAGAAAGAACCTTGACTGGCTGATTGAGGAGATGGAACATGAGTGAATACGCTTTGTATCAAGGTGATGCATTCATAACATTGGGCACTCTTACTGAAATCAGCAAAGAAACAGGAATCGCTGAAAGGATGTTGAAGTATTACACTTTTGCATCTACACAAAGAAGAAATCCGAATGGTAGGGCAGTCGTAAAGATTGAGGTGGATGATGAATAGAGAAAACAAAAAATTCCCAGAACAATTACGGATGTGGCGGAAATCAAGGCGATTGACACAAACACAAGCTGGGAAAGTGCTCTGTGTTTCCGCAAACACGATTAGTAGTTGGGAAAGAGGCAAGGTACCGCCTGAACGTTTTAGAAAACGAATAGCTGAAGAGTTAGGAGTTGAGGAATCAATTTTATTCGATATAGTCCCCAAAGAGTTCAATACCATTTTGAAAACAAAACGGCTAGAGCGTGGACTGACTCAGAAAGAGTTAAGCGATAAGTTAGGCTATTCCGTTTCAACAATCAATAATTGGGAGAACGGTGCAAGTATTTTAGAGTTTGCCATCGAAGATATCTGTACGTTTTTTGGGATTGAGATCCAAGAAAGGAATTAAAAGTCAATGAACAAAAGAATTAAGAAAAAGATAGCTAAACGGCAGATACAAGAAAAGCAAGAAGAATTAGCCAAACAACTACGGAAGTTAAGTCCTGAAGAAATTGAAGATATAGCTAAAATGATTAACCAGGCATTTTCTAATATTCGCAAGGCTTTCTCTCAGATATTTGATAACTTGTTTACATTTTTTTAAAAACTTGGAGGTGGAAATTGAAAAAATTGAGCGACGAAGAACTCAAAACGTTAGACAGAGAACTTTTCAAATTTCAAAACATTCAACGCACAATAGACTTAAGAAGGCTAGAATTAGAAACCAGAAACCCAGATGCCCAAAATGGGCCTACTGTAGGAATAAGCAAGCCTACCGAAACTATCGCAATCAGAATCGCGGATGATCCGACTTTAAAATTTCTTGAAGGATTTAAAGGGATTATTAACAAACTACTGATCAATCTAGTTAATGAAGATAAGGAAATCTTTAATCTGCGCTGGAGATATCCTCAACTGAGATGGGAAGAAATAGCAGAACAGAAATTCATGAGCAAAGCTACAATCTATCGACGTAGAAGGATTATCCTAGAGCAGTACGCTATTTTGAAAGGTGAGTTGTAAATAAGATTGAGACAAAAGACATCTTGAAGTCTCACAAAAAAAGGTCTATTATGATAGCATGAACTTCTGAAAACAAAAACACAAATCACATGTTGGAGTCATCCTATTTTTTCCAGAAAAGTTGTTTAACAGAGGAACATCATGAGTCAGCAACCAGCTGGCTTTTTGTTTTGTAGAAAGGAGGCAGTTATGGAATTTGTATCACCGATAAAAGATAATGATGACATTCAAGCTATGAAAGATTATCTCAGAGAATGGAATGAGATGTATTATATGCTATTCATCACAGGTCTGAATACTGGTTTACGAGTCGGAGATATACTTACCTTGAAAGTTAAAGATGTCCAGGGATGGCACATCAAGCTGAGAGAACGGAAGACTGGCAAGCAGATAACAAGACGGATGACAAAAGAACTCAAGAAAGAAATGAGAAGATATGTCGAAGACAAACCATTTCATCATTTCTTATTCAAGAGTAGGCAAGGGAAAAATAAAGCAATCACTCGTGAGAGAGCCTATCAAATTATTCATGAGGCTGCTGAAGAGCTTGGCATTGATAATGTCGGCACACATACAATGCGCAAGACATTCGGCTATAAATATTACAACAAGACAAAGGACGTAGGGACATTACAGAAAATGTTCAATCACTCATCACCTGCAATAACCTTGAGATACATAGGGATAGAACAAGCAGAGCTTGATGATGCTTTACGGAACTTTGTCATTTAATTTTTTAGATATTACTTTCACATAATGAGTTAAGCATAAACTGAAAAAATGAAACTCTTTAAAACCCATGCTTAGTAAGGGTTTGAGATTTAGAGTGAGTTTAACAAAATATAAGATATGTGAAAGTGAGGGATAAAATTGGTATAGTTGAAGGATGGAACATTGAGATTATTTCTAGGATATCTAGTTGTTTATTTTTTTACCCTAATTATTTTAGTCATTTTTTTTGATCATACAAAAAGAGATGTATTAGACTTCCTTGCTGAAGGGCTGCGATTTATTTTTTTACCGTTCGTTTTTCTTTTTGTATTAGTCTATGATTTGATAAATAAAAGATGAGACAAAAGACATCTTGAAGTCTCACAAAAAAAGGTTTATTATGGTAGCATAGATTTCTTGTATGAGATGGGATAGGTCAAGAGCCTGTCCTTTTGTTTTGCAAAGGAGTATATATCATGTACAACAAACCAGTCAGACAGAGCTTGAAGACAAGGAAGTGGAACAAGTTCCGTGACAAGGTCATGAGACAACACGATTACCTTTGCCAAGAAAGTCTAAGATATGGGCAGTCAGTTCCAGCTGAAATGGTTCATCATATTTACCCAGTATCTGAGTATCCGGAACTTGAGTATGTATCTTGGAATTGTTTGCCGCTGACCAACCGCAAACATAATACGTTCCATGACCGCAACAACGATAAGATAATCGGAAATGGAATTTATTGGCAGAAGAAAAGAAAAAAAGAATTTTTAAATTTTTTCAAAAACAAAAATGAAAAATGAAAAAAATTTTTTATCCCCCCCACTTCAAAAAAATTTTTTCGAAGCCTCTGGGAACCGGTGAAGGGAACTTTTTCCAAGTCGGGGGCCTTCAAACAAAAAGGGGGTAAAAACTAAGCGATTTTGACGAAAGGAGGTAGTTTTTGGCTAAACCAATTACAGCGAAGTCGATTAAGTCAAAAGTAGTCAAGCAGATGAAAGACTTGGGCACTTATCGTAAAGAGTTCGAAATGATCATTGATATTTTTGCAGGAATGCTCTATCAGTATCAGAAACTTGCTCAAGATTATGCTGACATGGGTTATCCAGTAACAGACACCTACGTCAATAAGGCTGGTGCTGAAAATGAGCGCAAAGTTCCAATCTTGACAGCTATGGAAATTTTGAGGAAAGACATTCTCAGCTACTCTAATCAGTTGATGATGAATCCTAAGTCGCTCGGTGAGGTAGTAGAACAAGAGGGTGAGTCAGTTCTTACTGAGGTCCTGAAGTTCAAGAACGAAATCAAGAAGAAGCGAGTGACTGGCAATGGGTAATCTTGATAAAGCAAAAGAATACGCTCAACACGTCTTAACTCACCGAGAAGAACATTGCGAAGAGAACATTTTTGCTGCTGAACGTTTTTTCCGTGATTTAGAAAATCCAGCGTTTGAGATGGATGAGGATATGGTGGATTTTGTTATTCACTTTATCGAGAACGTGATAGTTCATCAGCAGGGCGATGATATGTTTGCGGTATCTATCCGTAACAAGCCATTACTCTTGCAACCTTGGCAACATTTTGTAGTTGTGAACCTGTTTGGATTTTACTATAAAGGGACGAATGAGCGCAGGTTCAAAGAAGCGCTTATTATGCTTGCTCGGAAGAATGGAAAGACCTCGTTTACTGCTGCAATTGCACTTGCTTATCAGATTCTGGACACGGATAGCGGTTCGAAATGCTATATCGTTGCTAACTCAGTCAAGCAAGCGATGGAAGCTTTTGGTTTTTTAAGGTTCAACGTTGAACGATGGAATGATAAGAACATTCGTATCAAGGACAATAACCAGGAACACTCTATTACTGCTAACTTTGGTGATGAGGGTTCTTTCTTTATCCAAGCTCTAGCGAATGATGAGAGCCGATTGGACTCTTTGAATGGGAATGTTATCATCTTGGACGAAGCTCATACTATGCGAAACAGTAAGAAGCATGGTCTTATGAAAAAAACAATGTCGGCATACCGTAACAGTATGCTTTTTGTTATCTCTACAGCTGGGGATATTCCTACTGGGTTCCTTGCTAACCGTCTGAAATACTGTCAAAAGGTGCTCAAGCAATTGGTCACTGATGATTCATTTTTCATCTTCATCTGCAAGGCTAATCAATCTGCTGATGGTGATGTAGTAGACTATCTGGACGAGAACATCCTCAAGATGGCTAATCCGTCATGGGGTGTCACGGTTTCGCTCAAGGCTCTCAAGGAAGAAGCAGAGCAGGCTATGAATGATCCTCAGACTCGAAACGAGTTTTTCAATAAGACCCTGAATATCTTCACTAACTCTATGAACGCTTATTTTAATCCTGATGAGTTCATTGCGTCGGATAGTTGCTACGATTGGAGTTTAGAAGAGCTGGCACGCTTGCCGATTCGTTGGTATGGTGGTGCGGACTTGTCAAGATTACATGACTTAACAGCAGCTGCTCTCTACGGTGTCTATAATGATGGTGAGAAAGATGTTGATATCTGTATCACACATGCTTTCTTTCCTCGGATTAATGCTCAGAAGAAGGCTAATGATGATGGGATTCCACTTTTTGGCTGGCAATCTGATGGCTGGCTGACGATGAGCAACACTCCTACCGTTCTCTATGATGATATCGTCAAATGGTTCATCAGTATGCGTGAGCGTGGATTTAAAATCCAAGCTGTGGGAATGGATAGGAAGTTTGGTCGTGAGTTTTTGGCCAAGATGAAAAAGGCTAAGTTCAAGATGATTGACCAACCTCAGTTATTCTATCTGAAATCTGAGGGGTTCAGACGGATTGAGTTCAAAGTCAAGAACAAGGAATTTTACTATCTTCATTCTGACGCTTATGAATACTGTGTGAGCAATGTTAGAGCGATTGAAAAGGTGGATGACGCTGTGCAATACGAAAAATTAGATGGAGACGGTGGTACTGCAAGGATTGACTTGTTTGATGCCAGCGTCTTTGCTTGTATACAGGCTCTTGCTAATCTTGGCAAGGGTGGCGATGTGATGAGATTCTTTGATTAGAGAGAAAGGAGGTGAGGAAACATGGGTATTTTTGAAAAGTTTTGGAAACGAAACAAGCCAAGTAAGCCAATCAACATGCTGAGTCATTCAGATTTAGGGTTGTCAAACCTGATGGATTCGTATGTACCTTTGGCCAGAAATCCAGATGTGGTGACAGCGGTTAATAAGATTGCTGATTTGGTCTCTAATATGACCATCCACTTGATGGAAAATACAGATAAAGGTGATATCAGAATCCGTGATGGGCTTGCTAGAAAGATTGACATCAATCCCTGCGAACATATGACAAGGAAGTCATGGATTTTCAAGATTGTGCGCGATTTGCTTCTATACGGCGATGGAAATTCTGTCTTACATGTGGAATATGAACCTGTTACGGATTATATTTCTAATTTAAGACCATTTCCGATGAGAGAGGTTTCATTCCAAACAGATAAGGATTCCTATGTAATCTCATTTAGGGGTGAAGAGTATTCCCCTGATGAAGTAGTCCACTTTGTCATCAATCCAGATCCAGATATTCCATACATTGGTACTGGTTTTAGGGTGACGTTGACAGATGTGGTTCAAAGTTTGAACATGGCTACGAAGACTAAAAAAAGCTTTATGAACGGTAAGAACATTCCTAGTCTTATCGTTAAAGTAGACTCGTCCAGTGCTGAACTAGATTCGGAGCAAGGGCGTGAGCGTATCGCTGAGAAGTATTTAAGTACTAGCAGGGTTGGCGCTCCATGGATTGTTCCAGAGGCATTGCTGGACATCCAGCAGGTAAAACCGCTTAGTCTAACGGATATCGCTTTAAACGAGTCTGTGGAATTAGATAAAAGAACCGTTGCAGGGCTATTAGGAGTACCTGCTTTTATTTTGGGCGTGGGAGAGTTCAACAAGACAGAGTATAACAACTTTGTAAATACGACTGTCATGAGTATCGCTACTACCATAACCCAAACTCTAACAAGGGACTTGTTGGTATCCAGCAATCGTTATTTTAAGCTAAATCCTCGTTCACTCTTCTCTTACAACATTACGGAGTTGTCTGCTGTTGCTCAACAAATGGCAAACAGTGCTGCAATGCGTCGTAATGAGTGGAGGGATTGGCTAGGGATGGCTCCTGATCCTGAGATGGAAGAGTTGATTGTTCTTGAAAACTTTCTCCCTCAAGAGAAACTAGGAGATCAAAACAAACTGAAAGGAGGTGAGGAAGAGAATGCAGAAACGGAATAGTTATCGTGCCACTCAATTTCAAACGAGGGAAGAAGACTCTGGTGATTTGATTTTGAGTGGCTACTTTATCAAGTTTGACGAGGAGACGGAATTGTGGCCAGGCTACTGTGAAGTTATCAAGCGTGCTGGAGTTGAAAAAGCTATCACAGACGCTGATATCAGAGCTTTATTTAACCACGATGATAGTCTTGTTCTCGGTCGAACAGGTAACGGAACTCTGACACTGGGTGTTGATGATGTTGGTCTTTTTGGGGACATCATCATTAACAAGGATGATCCTCAAGCGGTTGGAGCCTATGCCCGTGTCAAGCGTGGAGATGTTATCGGATGTAGCTTTGGCTTTATCCCGATAAAAATCGAAACAGAGGAACGTGAAGATGGTTCGTATCTGGACACTGTCTTAGAACTAGAAATCTTTGAAGTGAGCCCATGTACTTTCCCAGCCTATCCACAAACGGAAATTGCTGCACGACAAAAAGACTTTGAAAGTCAGAGTCGTGCTAATCGTGAAGCGCTAGATAAGCGCAAGAAAGAAATTAAGGAGAAATTTAAGCTATGAATAAGGCGTTAATCTTTGGTGCTCGTATGCGAGCAAAAGCAACTAAGGTAGTTGAGTTGGAAGAAACTATCGAAGAATTGAACAAACGTTCGGTTGTTGAGTTAGAAAAGTTGGATCGTGCTGAAACTGATGAAGAAGTTTCAGCAGTTGAAAAGACTGTGGACGGTCTTCAAAAGGAAATTGAAGAAAAAGAAGTTGAAAAAGCGCAGTTGGAAAAAGAAATTGAAGAGTTGGAAAAACAAATCGAGGAGCAAAATCGAAAAGCACCAACACCAGGTAAAACTGAGAAACGAGGAGGCAAAACATTGGAACAACGCGAAGCATTTAATCACTACCTTCGAACAAAAGAAGTGCGTGCTGATGGTCTCAAATCCGCTGAAGGGGAAGCAATCATCCCTGTTGAATTGATGACGCCTAAAGAAGCGAAACAAGACAAGACAGATTTGACTTCATTGGTCAACATCGTTAATGTCAAGAATGCAAGCGGTAAATGGGCAGTTGTAAAATTGACTGATCAAACAATGAACACTGTTGAAGAGTTGGAAGAAAACCCTGAATTGGCTAAACCAACCTTTACAAAGGTGAACTATGAAATCAAAACACGTCGTGGTCATTTGCCAGTATCTCAAGAATTGATTGATGACGCTGACTACGATGTCATGGGATTAGTTGCTAAACAAGCTAAGAACCAAGAACGTATTACTAAGAATAAAGAGATCGCTAAAGTTCTCAAGACAGCTACAGCTAAAAGCGCAGCTGGTTTGGACGGCTTGAAAGATATTCTCAACGTGGAATTGAAACCGTACTACGATGCAACTATTGTATGTACCCAATCTATGTTCGCTGCTCTTGATAAAATCAAGGACAAGGACGGTCGCTATATGCTCCAAACAGATATCACATCTCCAACTGGCTACAAGTTCGCTGGTCGTGTAATCGATGTTTATCCTGATAACATCATTGGAGATGCCAAAGGTGAGATGAAAGCCTTCATCGGTGACGTTGGAGAGTTTGCGACATTGTTTGACCGTGCTCAGACAACTGTCAAATGGCAAGATGATAAAATCTACGGTCAGTATTTGGCAACTGCTAATCGTTTTGATGTAGTCAAGGTAGATAGCGATGCAGGATTTTATGTGACCTATACAGATGCTGTTTTGTAAGGAGGTAGTAAATGGTATATAAGGTAATCCGTCCTTTTAAGGACTTACGAGACCCAAAGAAACATTGCTATGAGGTTGGGGATAATTACCCTAGAGCTAAGCACAAACTTGATAAAGAGTTTGCGGAGACTCTGCTAAATGGGGCAAATAGTGCAGGATCTATTTTTTTGATGAATGTAGAAGATAAGGATATGTCGAAAGATGACACATTAACTACAGAAGTAGAAAAGGAAGAAACAAAGGTAGTAGATGTGAAAACTGAAGAGGGAGACGAGGAGTAGTTATGGACAATGCTCAATTATTAGAATTGCTTAAGCTAAAATTGGGTATAGCAACAAAACTACGCGATAAGCCCTTGGAGAAAATCATCGAATCTGTCAAAACAGAACTGGAAGATAACTTAGGAGTTCTACTTGACTTAGACAGCCCAGAAGACCAAATGTTTGTAGTTGATTTTGCAGCCTTTCGCTATGAGGGTGGGGTGGATATGCCACGCCACCTTTTATGGCGATTGCATAATTTGAAATTGAGGTAAGTCATGGCGTGGAACAATGAAATTACACTAATTTCTAAGATTAAAACAGGACTAGATAAATTACACCAACCTCTATTTGAAGAAAAGCGGTTGACTATTTTATGTCGTAAGCGTTCCATTGCTCGTTCTGAATTTTATCAGGCTAGCCAGGTTGGACTTAGACCAAGACTTATCCTTGATATTCATAGCTTTGAGTATAACAACGAGGAAGAAGCGGAATTTAATGGGAAACGGTATCGTATTCTCAAAACATTTCCGATTGGTTTAGAAATTCTGGAGTTGACCTTGATGGAGGAATTGCCATGAGTTCAACAGGTGACCTTTCAGCAGAAATCGCTAAAGCACTGAGCGAATATTCTAGTGAGTTAGAAGATGAGATTGACGCTATCGCACAAGAGTTAGGTGATGAAGCTGTTGCGACTTTGAAAGCGACAAGCCCAAAGAATAAAGGAAAGTATGGAAGAGGATGGCGTCTTAAGAAAAACGCAAAAGGCTCATACGTAATCCATAATGCTACAAGACCTCAATTGACTCACCTACTTGAAAATGACCATGTCTTAAGGAATGGAGGTCGCAGTCGTGCTATTCCTCATATCCAACCTGTAGAAGAAAAGCTAATCAATTCCTTTGAACGGAAAGTGAAGGAGGCTATTCAAAAATGAAATTATCTGACCTTGTCGATATTCTAAGTCAAGCGAATCTACCTATAGCCTATCGTGCATTTGAAATTGGACACGTTCCTCAAACACCTTACCTTATCTACTTTGAATCACATCCAGATATCAAGAGAGCAGACAACGAACAGAAATACCAGATTAAATCTGTGACTGTAGAGCTTATCTTTGAACGTAAAGACGAAGATTTGGAAGAGATCTTGGAAGAGTTGTTGTCTAAACATCAACTTGTTTTTGAGGTATCAGAAGAAAGCTATATCCCAACAGAAAGGCTATCTGTCAAGCCTTATACTGTTTATTTGTACTAAAGGAGAAGAAGATGACAAAAACAGAAAATACAGTAACCTATGGATTGAAAAACGTGCATATCGCACCAATCGAAAGTATCAACAGTGAGACAAAAGTCATTAGCTACGGGCAAATTTTCCGTTTCCCTGGAGCTATGAACTTGGAGTTAGAACCAAAAGGAGAATCGAAAGCAATCCAAGCAGACGATGTGGACTACCACTTCATGAACTCAAACGAAGGATATGAAGGGAAATTGAAAGTGCCGCATATCACGGAAGAGTTTGCGACGAAAATTCTAGGAGAACTCAAGGATGAGCAAACAGGAGTATTGACTGAAAAAGGCGATGCTTCAACTAAACCGTTTGCTATTATGTTTGAATTTTCAGGAGATAAAAATAAGACTCGTTACGTTATCTACTACTGCTCTGCTAGTCGTCCATCAAACGGCTCTGGTACTAAGAGTGGAACAACTGTCAATGAACGTGAACTTAGCTTTAAGGGTTCACCACGTCCGCTTGATAGCGTAGTGAAACGTTCGATTACGTCTGCAGACAAGAAAGAAGTGTATGACGCTTGGTTTACTAGCGTTTATGAGCCAACATCTCTAGGATAAGGAGTAAAGAATGCGTCGAAGTATTAAAATCAGCAATAAGCGCTATGAGCTTGCAACAAATGCCTATACTCCAATCGCTTACAAGAACGAGTTTGGGCAGGATTTTTTCAAGGACCTTTTAGGACTTTTGAAAAATAAGCAATTGGTAGCTCAATTGAACCAATTGGAAAAAGGTAATGATTTGGTAGCGGAAAGTGTCGATTTATCTCTTTTAGAAGATTTTGATATTACCTTTTTCTATCGTCTATTTTGGGTATTTGCTAAATCTGGCAATCCTAAAATTAAACCGTTTGATGATTTCTTTATGGAGATGGAAGAATTTCCTCTTGACGAAGTTTGTCCGCTAATGATGGAAATGTTGAATACGGTACTACAAACAAAAAAGAAACAGACACATCAGAAACAGCAAGTGAAGAAGCCTTCACGGTAGAATCTTATCTATCTTGTTGCAAGGAAACTGGCTTATCTATCGATGATCTCAAGAACATTTCTATCGGAATGGCTTTGGATTATCAGACAGATTATGTTAACTTGCGTAGCGAAAACAAAACGGGTAGTCGGAAGGCTACCCAAGCTGATTTTGATGCATTTTAGAGAAAAAGTGAGTGCTGAGAGAGCGATTGTGAGGACAAGTTCCTTGAGTTGGCTAGTGTTCTGGTCATAGAAATCCTCTCAGCCGCTCCTTATTTTTTAAGGAAAGGAGGAAATATGGCAGGAAATATCAAAGGGATAAAAATTGAAATTGATGGCGATACCCAGCCCTTACAAAAAGCGTTAAAAGGTGTCAATCAAGAGTCTGCTAACGCAACAAAAGAGCTGAAACAAATTGATAAGGCTTTAAAGTTTGATACTGGGAATGTTACTTTACTAACCCAAAAACAAGAAGTCTTACAGAAGCAAGTTGGAACCACTCGGGAAAAACTAGAAACCTTAAGACAAGCTCAATCTCAAGTTGAAGAACAGTTCAAAAAAGGAGATATTGGCGCAGATCAGTATCGTGCTTTCCAGCGTGAAGTAGAAGTGACTCAAAATGTCCTAAAAGGATATGAGGGAAAACTAGCTAGTGTCAATCAAGCTCTTGAGGGTAATGGGAATGCAACCAAGAATAACCAAACCCAACTGAAAGAATTGCAGAATGAACAAAAACTACTTGCCAGTGAATCTGAAAAAGTTGTCAGTTCATTTAAACTGCAGGAAAGCCAGATGGGTGCCAACGCTAGCGAAGCTGACAAGTTAGCACTGGCTGAAAAGAAGATTGGTGCACAGTCCGAAATTGTCGCTAGTCAAATTGAAAACCTTGAGAAACAGTTAAGTCTAACAAAAGAACAGTATGGTGAAAACTCAGCTGAAGCTAACAAGATGGAAGCGGAGCTGAATCAAGCTAAGACCGCTTACGCTGATCTTGGTCAGGAAATGGAAAAACTAGCCAGCAGTGGGAAACAAGCTGGAGATAGTCTCGGAGAGACTAACAACCTCTTGAAAGCTGAGTTACTAAACCAATTTTCTGAAAAGCTATCTGAGATAAGTCAAAAACTAGTTGATTTTGGGAAAAATGCTCTGGAAGCCTTTCGTCAAGTAGATGAAGGTATGGATATCATTGTTACTAAAACTGGCGCGACTGGGGATGGCTTGAAAGAAATGCAAGATATTGCTTCAGGCATCGCAACAACAATTCCAACAGATTTTAGTAAGGCTGGCGAAGCGGTCGGCGAAGTCAACACGCAATTTGGATTGACAGGCGATGCTCTTAAAGATGCCTCCATAGAAATGATAAAATTCGCTGAAATAAATGGATCTGATGTTACAAATTCAACTATTTCATCCCGGAAAGCCATAGAAGCGTATGGGCTTGGTGTTCAAGATCTCTCTACAGTTCTTGATAGCACTACCTATGTTGCACAGTTGACCGGCGTATCAGTAGATGACCTTATGAAGAAGGCTATAGAGGGCGCACCACAGATTAAGATGTTAGGGCTTAGTTTTGATGAGGGGGTTTCTCTTTTAGGCCAGTTCGAAACAAGCGGTATTGATGCTTCAGCAGCTTTGTCAGGGATGACTAAAGCTGCTGGAAGTTATGCAAAGGAAGGCAAGACTTTAAAACAAGGTTTAACAGAAACTATCGAAAAAATCAAAAATACAAGTAATGAGACAGAAGCCATGGGACTTGCTATGGAGATTTTTGGATCAAAAAAAGCACCTCAAATGATTGATGCAATTAAACGGGGTGCTTTTGATTTTACAACTTTTGCTGGGACAGCTGAGAATGCCGCTGGAACAGTTAGCACCACTTTTGAAGACACATTAGATCCAATTGATAAATTCACGACAGCTCAAAATTCAGTTACTTTGGCTATGTCTGAACTTGGTGCTTCGATTGCTGAAGTACTAGCGCCAGTATTTGAAATGCTGGGGAATATTGTCAAGCAAGTAGCTGAATGGTTCAGCGGATTACCTGGTCCGATTAAAGAATTTATAGTAATTATAGGAGCTGTGGTTACCGCTGTAGGAGTTTTAGCGCCTATATTCTTTTCTCTGCAAGCTATATTTACAACATCGATAGGGGCAATGATCACTGCCGCTTTACCAATCATTGGAATAGTAGCAGGTATTGTAGCTGCTATTTCAGCAGTTGTTATTGTCTTGAAATACTTATGGGAAACGAATGAAGGATTCCGCAACGCTGTCACAGCTGTGTGGGAGGCTATTTCATCTGTCATCAATACTGTTGTAGGTGAAATTTCAAATTTCATCATGAGTATTTTTGGAACTGTTGTAACTTGGTGGACTGAAAACCAAGAGCTAATCCGTTCTATTACGGACGCAGTCTGGACTGGCATTTCCGCTATCATTAGCGCTGTTATGACTGTTCTAGGTCCACTTATAGAAGGAGGATGGAACACCATTCAGACTATCACGTCTACAGTTTGGGAAGTGATTAAAACGGTAGTTGAAACAGCTATCAACGTTGTTTTGGGTATTATCAAGGCAGTGATGCAGATCCTTACTGGTGACTGGTCGGGCGCTTGGGAAACCATCAAGAGTGTTGGAGAAACAATCTGGAATGGGATTGCAAGTGTCATTGGGACTATCTTTAATGGCATAGCGCAGGTATTGTCTAACATCTGGAACACCATATCAACGGTTGCTTCAAATGTTTGGAACGGCATCAAGTCCACTCTTTCAGGAATATTTGATGGTATTTCAAGCTCAGTCTCAAGTGTCTTTAACGGTATAAGAGATACGGTTAGCAACATTTGGAATGGTATCAAGTCAACTGCAAGCAGTGTCTGGAATGGCATTAAAGATACAATCGGCAATGCTATTAACGGGGCTAAGGATTTAGTTGGTCGTGCAATTGAAGCTATTAAGGGATTCTTTAACTTTGAATTTAGATGGCCTCATATCCCTCTACCACACTTTAGTATTTCAGGCTCTCTCAACCCAGTTGACTGGTTGAGTAACGGGTTGCCAAGTATTGGCGTAGAGTGGTATGCCAAGGGCGGTATCTTGACCAAGCCGACTGTTTTCGGTTCAAATGGAAATAGCTTGATGGTTGGTGGAGAAGCTGGAAATGAGGCTGTCTTACCACTGAACGAAAGAACCTTGGGAGCTATCGGTCGTGGAATCGCTCAAACAATGGGAGGTCTGTCTCCTGTTATCAATGTCAGCATTAGTGGAAATAACATCAGTGAAGAGATGGATATCAATCGTATTGCTGACGTTGTCGCTCAAAAGATTGCGGATGAACTGCAAAGGAAAACACAACTTAGAGGAGGAATTGCATGATCAAACATAATGAATTAGTGATTGATGGTGTAGCCACCTCCTCTTTTTCTTTTGACGTCATTGTAGAAGAAGCGCCATCCATCGTGATTGCCAATAGTAAGACAAAACTATGGGAGCATGACGGGATTAGCGGAGCCATCCTACAAACCAATCATCATAGAGAGATGGTTGAGAAATCCTACACGCTTCACTTAGTCAAACCAAAAGAAGAGGACTTGAACCGTTTCTTGGCTCTCTTTGCCAGAGAGAACTTTTGGCTTGAAAGCGAACGTGTCAAGACTACTAAGATGTGGTGTTACAAGGTAAAGATTTCTGAGACTACTAGAAATCGTGCAGGATATTATGCGCTCAAAGTCACATTTGAGTGTCATCCTACAAAATTTTTCAAAGTCACAGACAATCAGACCTTTTCAAGAAGCGGAACTTTAAGAACCAAGGGCTCTGCTTTAGCTTTCCCGACAATTACCTTAACTGGTCAAAGTACGACAGAGGTTAGTTTCACAGTGGACAGGCAGGTCATTCGCTTAGAAAGACTGTCTGGAAGAGCTATCATGGTAAATAACCCTAACAATCCTAGTTTCTTGGACGGAACAGGTTCCAGAATTAAGTGGACAGGGGATTTTATCACGATTGACCCTATCAAGAAACAAGATGTTGGGATTGTCTTGGGTGCTGGTATTAGTTCCATGACGATTGAGACAGTTTGGGGGTGGGCGTAATGTTATATTTGCTTGAAAGTGATACTCGTAATGTTAAATGGAACGGTATTCCACTGCATGAAGCGACTTCAGCAGTCATAAAAGAGCAAATGAACGGGGATTTCATCCTTACTGTTCGCTACCCTATCACGGACTCTGAGATTTATCAGCTTTTCCGTGAGGATATGTTGATAAAGGCGCCAGCGCCTGTGATTGGACCTCAGCTGTTCCGTATCAAGAAGCCAGTAGAGAATGATGATCATTTAGAAATCACTGCTTATCATATCACTGATGATGTCATGCAGCGGTCTATCAATCCTCTGTCTGTCAACAAGCAGAGTTGTTGGCAGGCTCTTTCTCAATTGGTACAAGTTGCTAAGTCTCCTATCAATGATTTTTCATTTACCAGTGATATCACGGACAGGCGCACCATAAACACGAAAGAAGTAGAAACACTCTACAGCGTGTTAATGGATGGCGCTCACTCAATTGTGGGAACATGGGAAGGAGAGATGGTTCGGGATAATTTCGCTATCTCAATCAAGCGAAATAGAGGAGAGGACAGAGGTGTTATCATCTCTACTCACAAAAACTTAAAATCCTATCAACGAACCAAAAACTCACAAAATGTTATTACTCGGATCCATGCCAAGTCTACTTTTAAGGCAGAAGGAGCAGAAGAAGACACAACGATTGCCGTAACGGTTGATAGTCCCTTAATTGGTGCCTACCCTTACATCAACGAAAGAAGTTATACCAATAATAACATTCAGACCGTTGATGAGTTGACAAAGTGGGCTAGCGCTAAATTTACTAACGAACACATAGATAAGGCTACAGATGCCATCAAGATAGAAGCATATGAACTTGATGGGCAAACTGTTCACATGGGCGATACAGTAAACCTGAAAAGTTATAAGCACAATGTAGACGTTTATAAGAAAGCAATTGCCTATGAGTATGACTGTTTAGCAAACAACGGCCAAGGAGCCTATCTGACCATTACCTTTGACGATAAAGTGAAATCAGGAGGAAATGGTGGCGGAGTATCAGCAGTAGCAAATGCAATCTTGGACAAACAAGAGACACAATTTGACATTATGCTTGAGCGTGCGATCGCAAACGCTGACCGTGCTTTTGATGCTGAATTTGCCAAGCGTGAGAAAGCTATCACGGATGCCATCGAGCAGTACAAGGCTAAGGCGGAAGAATTTGGCGCTAAAATCCACGAGGAAATGGAGAAAGAGCGTCCTGAGTTCGTGAAGCGAATCCGTGAGGAGCTGATGAGTGGTGCGGACTCAATCGCTGAACTAAGCAAGAAACTGGAACAGGTCAGTGAAACTGCAAGGGTCAATGCTAGCCTGATTGGCGGTGACGGGAATACCCAGTACAACAAGAATCGCCTCAAAGGTGGCACGGCTAAGAAAATTAGCTATGGAACGGATTTCGTAGAGGTCGGACACAATGGAGAGGGTTTTGAACTAGGGAAGCAGTACGTCATCAGCTGGTCAGCAACCTGCACGCCTTATGGGAAGACAGACGTGACTGTTGTAGTCAATAAGAATCTATTTTATGGTGGACACGTTCATCTTGCGCCTGCAAATACAGTCATGCCAGTGATTGACAAAGACCTGACCCAGAAAGAGGAGCAGGTCTTGGCGGTCTACTACGGTGCCTATCGTCTGACTTTCTCAGGGGACTGGTATCAGAACGTAGAGCAGTCTGTGACGATTGATAATCAGACAAGACGGATTGAACTAGCGCCAGTCTACAAGACGGTTGCTGATGGACAAAATGCAAGATATGAGGGAAGTTGGAGCGAGAGTCCAACTTTTATTTTTGACGGAGGTAGAACATGACGGAGACAATCCCAGTAAGGGTACAGCACAAGCGCATGTCAGCGAGTGATTGGGCAAGTAGCACTCTGGTCTTACTTGATGGCGAGTTAGGTATCGAGAGCGATACAGGCAAGGTCAAGGTCGGAAATGGCCGTGACCGATTTTCAGTTCTTCAATATCTAACAGGACCAAAAGGTGACCGTGGAGAACGTGGGGAAACAGGACCACGAGGAGCGGACGGTGTTATGCGGTTCGAGAACCTGACAACCCAGCAGAGAGAGGGGTTGCGAGGAGACAACGGCCACAGCTTAAATGCCAATGTTCGTATCGAGGGAAGTTACAGAAACGGTGCGACTAGTCAGTTGAATTTGATCGCGGACGTCTACTATGACGGAACACGGTTAACCAGTGGCTATACTGTTGATTATTACTACAGAGGTTTTGGGAATAACAACTGGCAAAGTTTGCTGAGCCAAACGCCTGATGCAAATGGAAAGTTTGGCCAGTGGAATGCTTCTCAGCGTTCTGGAGGTTGGTTTGAGGTCTACATCGTTGTAACGCACAACGGCATTAAAGCAGCTGCTAGCACACGGCTTGACAATGTTAGTGACGGTGCAAGAGGGGCGAATGGTGCAACGGGTCCAGCAGGACCGGCAGGAGCTAGAGGACGTGACGGAGCGCCCGGTCAAAACATCATCAACCAGAATGGTGGGCAACCAATGAAATATTGGTCTGGTACAAGGTCTCAATATGATGCGATTCCTAACAAGGATAGTAATACTATCTACGATATTTTTAGTCAATAGGAGGTAGTATGGCTAGAGAAGGAATTTATGTAGGTGGTAAGGAAGTTGTTGAAAGATATATAGGAGATAAGCTAATCTGGAAAAAATACAGATTTCGAATTGTAAATGCTTTGTCATTGACTATATCAAATATTAACTATCAGTCAGCTGCTTTAGATTGCCGTACTCGATTCTTGTACCGATATGAAGGATTAAAATCAGGGTACTACTATTTGAGAATAGAAGAAAAGTTTGTTAAGGTATATGCTTATAATTTATCAACACCTAGTCCATCTTTTATGTTTTTACTAGGTCAAAACGAAGATGCAGGAGTAGATGAATCAAGCAAGCGTCAAGCTTTATCTGATTTGACACGAAACTGGTTTAGAGATGATTATAAAGATATTGTTTTATATGACAGAATGAGGTAACACATGGACATAACCATTCAAAACGTCCGTTTGCCTGCTCTTGAGCAGAACGGGCGGTATTATAAGGTCTTTCAGCCACGGACACGAGATGAGCTGCTGAAACTGCACCACATGGGTTGTGTGGGTGACACGGTGCTGACGGATATTCAGCTGGAGCAGGGGGATTTTCCTACAAGCTTTGTAGAACCTACCATCACGCAACGTACCCTGTCAGGTCTCTTCAAGGATATGCGTTCTATTGAACTGGAATTGAGAGACCCAAACAGCACTCTCTGGGGCAAAATCCAGCAGAACAACCAAGGGGCGCTGACCCAGTTCTTTGATGAGAATATCAAGAGTGCCATCGCTCAGACTGCCAAAGAAATCAGGCAGGAAGTGCGAGACGCTGCTAACAGTGCGAGGGTACAAGTGACGCCTGAAGGTGTGACAATTGGAGCTACTACCTTAACGGGTGAGCAGTTAGCTTCTACTATTTCCGCAAGTCCAAGAGGCGTTGATATCATCGCTCCACACGTTCGAGTACAGTCAGATATGTTGGTAGATGGTGCTGTAACAGCTAGGAAGATGGCCGCTGGTTCTGTCACTGCTGAACATATCCAAGCTGGGGCTATTACAGGCGATAAAATCAGCGTAGATGATGCCTTGATTCGGAATCTGACCGCTAGAGATGCCTTGATTGACAAGCTGACATCTAAACGTATCTTTGCGACTAAGATTGAATCTGTTGTATCTAGCTCAACCTTCCTACAAGCCTATCAGGGTGAAATTGGAGGTTTCACCATTGGTCGTTTTGACCAAGGAAGAGGTCGCTGGATTTCTGGTATCAACCAATTCTCAGTTGGTATGGGAAACGGCGAAGGCGGAAGTTATAATGGGGAGAATACTGCTTTTTGGGCTAATTGGGGCTATAGTTGGGATAGACCTGGGCCTAATGCTTGGTATGTAACAACATCAGGGAATATGTATTGCAGAAACGGAGCAGACTTTCACGGTAAAACGGATTTTTCCCAAACATCAAATGCTAACTTTTATGGCGGAGTGCATTTTGAAAAATCTCCTTTTTTCAAAAACGGAATTGAAATGGGGAATAAGGACATTTATGGAGAAGGTGGCAATCCAGCTGGAGGTAGGAATAGAACCGTTTGGTGGAACCAACTTACTACTGGGCTTTTTCGTGAAAAAGCTGGTATCACTTCGAGTTCAGATAGGCGCTTGAAAGAAAATATTAAAGAGAGTCCAGTTAATGCCTTGGATAAAATCCAAGCATTGAACATGGTCTCTTTTGATTTCATCGAGAGCCAGAAACACGAAGAGGTTGGTTTGATTGCGCAGGAAGCCCAGAAGGTAGTCCCTCATGCAGTTGAAACAGATGAAGTAACATCTTATCTGTCTATCAACTATTCAAAGTTCGTCCCCTACTTGCTGAAGGCTGTCCAAGAACTAGACCAGAAAATCAAAGAAATGGAGAACACACATGGATAACAACACAATCGATAAGCTAGTAGCTGAGTCGCTCGCTAACCGCTTGAGAGAAAGTGAATTGAATTGTGCGCATTTAGAAGCGCACTATACGCTGGCTTTAGCTGAATTGCAGGCCTTTAAGGCGGTGCTGGAATATGAACCAGCCCTCAAAGAACTATTTGACGAAACGCAAGCAAAAATGAAAGGAGCTAACAAATGAGCTATGAACTTGCAATCAAGCCCTACTTGAAAGGTGGGGAAAATGTAACAGTTGTCGCCATCAAGATGGAAAACAAGGGGCGCTATTCTTATGAGCAGTGCGAATTGCTAGGTAACCACACACAGGATAGTGAGGACGCCCTTATCCAAGCGGTTTTGGAATTGGTTCGCACCGAACTTGACCCAACAAGCGCTATTGTCAAAAACCAAGAACAGTTGGCTAAAACAACGGAAGCGCTGGAGAAAGCCAACCAGCTCATGGATGGCATGCAGAAGGTCAATCTCCAGAACGCTCAGGATATTGAGGATATCTTAGCGCGATTGGAAGAGCTGGAAGCTCAAGGAGAGCCTGACCAGGCAGAGAAAGAGGAGGCAGGAGAGAACGACTCTCAGGCTACGGACACAGAAAACCAAGCTGATGAAGCAGAACCAGCCCCAGCGCAGCCAACTACTGAACAACCAGTAGCAGAAGCACCTACACAACCAACCCCAGCGGTAGAAGATAAGAAAGAAAGCGAGAAAGAAGATGACATTTCTGAAACGACAAACCAAGAGAGCCCTAGTGAAGACAATGGAGGTAGCAGCAATGAGTAAGATTACACTAGACCAAGCAAAAATCGATATGTACATCAACCTACTGGAACGTGAAGCAGTTGATTTTTCATGGGTACATAAACGCTGGAAAGACCGTGTGCGCAAGGAATTGAAGCGACGTGGTTTGAGCCATCTGGCAGGCTAGCGAGGTGCTTATGGACGTCTTACAATCAATAGAGCATTTCTTCATGAACGTGCTATCAGCAGCTTCACCGATTATTATAGCTTGGCTCAGCTACAAATTGCCGAAGAAATCAAAGGAACAGACAGACCAAATCATTTCAGAGTTGAGCGAAGTCAAGAAACAGATCAAAGATGTCCAGACTACCGCTAAAGATAGCAATTCTAAAATCGATGAAGTACAAGAGAAGTTGAAAGTACACGATGAGGCGCATCTAAATACCATGAAGTTGCGCCTTGACCGTGATATGCGACGGGCTATTCGTAGAGGGTTCACTTCAAAAGACGAATTTTCCCTAGTGGAAAGTCTGCACAAAAGCTACAAGGCTTTAGGAGGTAATGGCTACATAGACCGCTTATTCAGCGATTTTGGGAAATTGGAGATTAAGGAAGACATCTTAGTAGATGATTAGAAAGAGGTGCAGAATGGTCTGTAATCTCAATATGACCAATTTGCGGCAAATTGACGGTGGTCACCTGATTAAGCAAGGGGACTTAGCTTCCACCTTTGGTTTTGCCCTCTTAGACGAAGACTACCAAGTCATCTCCTCTCTGGAAGGGGAGGAGGCGCTGATCAGTCTGACCAAGGAGGGCTACCAGTGGAAGAAGCAGGTAGCTGTTACCAGTCAAGGTGTGAGTTTTCATCTGGACGCTATCTTGCCCATTGGGAGTTATCGCTTGGAAATCACGGCTGGAGGCTATGTTTTCCCCAGTGATAAATCTGTCCATATCCAGATAGTCGCCTCAGATAAGGAATTGGTCACAGAAGAAGTCCATGCTTTAAAAGAGCTGGATATTGCAAAAGAAGTCGAAAAACAGCTTGCAGGTAGAACTGTAGGCGAGAGCCCAGTAGGTCAGGAATTGCCAGACCTACTCTTTTATTACAATTTAGGAAAGGTGTAACACAAAATGGATACTACAAAATTAACAGCATTTGCGCAGGCATTGGGGGAAGATAACAAAAAGGTAAACGAAGAGCTGAAAACGAAAGTCAGCACGTCTGACATGAACCAAGCTATCTCTCAAGCTAAATCCGAGGTTAAGGCTGAAATCTTGGGCGAGGGAACGCCTGAAAATCTTGACACACTGAAAGAAATCGCGGAAAAAATCACAAGTATGGGACAAGATGAAAATAGCGCACTTCTTGGCAAAGTAACTGAAGTCAGCGGACGTGTAGACCAGATTGCCAATGTTGATTTGGTCGCAACTTATAACGCAGCGAAAGCGTGAGTGCTATGAGTAACCTTGAAAATCTAGCAAGAGCAATCGGTGAGGATGTCAAGGCGATCAAAGAAGACTCAGAGCTAAAGGATAGGGAGGTTCAGGAAAGACTGGACTCTCTTGAGAGTAGACCGAGAGTCAATCCAGAAACCCTCGTTACAAAAGCGGAGCTGGAAGAGAAAGGCTACTTGACCTCCCACCAAGACTTGTCTACTTACACTCAAAAATGGGAGTTGTACAATGATATCCCCATCAAGGCTAGGATTTCCGCCTTGGAAAATCGCCCGTCATTTGACAATCTGACCTCCAGCCAGAGAGAAAGCTTAAAAGGGGAAAATGGGCATAGTTTGAATGCCAGCGTTCGTATTGAGGGTTCTTATAAGAATGGCTCTACTAGCCAATTGAATCTGTTTGCGGATGTATTCTACGATGGCGAAGCAGTCACGAGTGGCTATACTCTTGATTATTACTACCGTGGTTTTGGGAATAATAGCTGGGGTGTTTTGAGAAATCAAACGCCTGATGCAAATGGTAAATTTGGCCAGTGGAACGCTACTCAGCGCTCTGGTGGCTGGTTTGAAGTCCGTATTGAAGTGAATTACAGAGGTTTAAAAGCCTCTGCTTTCACTCATTTGGATAATATCAACGATGGCGAACGAGGCGCTGCAGGAGAACGTGGTCCGCAGGGTGTCCAAGGCGAAAGAGGGCAACAAGGACTGCAGGGCATTCAAGGGCCTAGAGGAGCAGATGGTGCGCCCGGCCAAAACATCATCAACCAAAACGGTGGGCAAGCCTTGAAATATTGGGTTGGTACAAAGGCTCAATATGAAGCTATCAGAACGAAAGACCCCAATACTATCTATGATGTGTATGAACCAAAATAGAAAGGAAACAACACATGACACAATTTAATGAATTTATTATCGCTTTTGCGACAGGCTTTTTAGCA
>NZ_VMLD01000023.1:0-661 GCF_013276485.1 Streptococcus sp. 4886
CTGCTTCTGCTTTTGTCTTAGCGTCGTTATAGGCAGTCACTTTGCTTGCTGGCTTGTCAGCTGTTGTTGGTACACTTGTGATTTCGCTTCCTAAGGCATTATTCGCATTCGTCAGAGCTGTCTTGTCTGCTTTATCGACTAACTTCTCTTTCGCTTTGTCTAACTTACCTTGAGCTGCGGTTACTTTTTCTTGCGCTGCTTGAACTTCTGCTGCTGTCGCATCGGCACCTTTAGCTTTTGCGGCTTCTGCTGCCTGCTTAGCTGCTGTAACTTCGGCTTCTGCTTCTTTCTTAGCGGCTTCGTAAGCTTTAATACTTTCTGGTGTCTTACCTTCTGTACTTACGGCTTCATCTAACTTCGCGTTGTCTTCTGCTAATTTAGCTTTCGCTGTTTCTGTAGCTGCTGCGGTTACTGCATCTTCTGCTTTCTTCAACGCGTCTTTGGCTGCGTTTACTTTCGCTAGCTCTGCTTGAACAGCTTCTGGTGTCGCATTATCGTCCGCTATTACAGCTTCCGCTGCTTGCTTAGCTGCTTCTGCTTTTGTCTTAGCGTCGTTATAGGCAGTCACTTTGCTTGCTGGCTTGTCAGCTGTTGTTGGTACACTTGTGATTTCGCTTCCTAAGGCATTATTCGCATTCGTCAGAGCTGTCTTGTCTGCTTT
>NZ_VMLD01000024.1:0-5713 GCF_013276485.1 Streptococcus sp. 4886
TTGCCAGCAGGAACAAGTTATGCATGGAAGCCAGATGCGACACCAGATACAGGCACACATGGAGCGAAGAAAGGAAAAGTTATCGTAACTTATCCAGACACATCAACGGACGAAGTAGATGTAGTTGTCAATGTCACTCCACAAGACTTCACTCCAGTGAAACCGACTGAAAAAGTTCCAGTCAAAGATGTGAATAATCTAAGCAAAGACGAACAAGATAAAGTTAAAGAATCAGTGGAAAAAGCAAATCCAGGAAAAGACGTAATTGTTACTTCAGATGGAAATGTAACAATCACTGATCCAGAAACAAATGTCACTCATAATATTCCTCGTGATGAATTGTTATTTGCATATGCAAAAGGTGAACCAGAAGTTTTAGAAAATCCAGAATTCAATGGAGGAGTAAATACACCTGACTCACCTATTCATGAACAACCAGACTTCACAGGTGGAGTAAATGGTGAACTTCCAGATCCAGCAGAATTACCAAAAGTTAAGTTATTCATCACTAAATGGATTGATGAAAATGGCAATGAGTTGAAACCTGCGGATGCTAAAGCTCCATCAGTACCAGGTGAAGTCAATGAAGCATTTGAACATGGTGAAATTGAAGGTTATGTATTTGTAAGAACAGAAACTAAAGGTGATGTTGTAACTCACGTTTTTAGGAAAG
This sequence comes from Streptococcus sp. 4886, assembly GCF_013276485.1. Classification (NCBI taxonomy): domain Bacteria; kingdom Bacillati; phylum Bacillota; class Bacilli; order Lactobacillales; family Streptococcaceae; genus Streptococcus; species Streptococcus sp. 4886. Next base: position 674 of record NZ_VMLD01000024.1, read on the forward strand.
TGAGTCCAGTTAGACCAACAGGTGACGGTCAACAAAGACCAGCTACACCATCTGACGATACAAATCGTAGACCGGATACTGTTATCCCTGCTGAAGTGCCAGCTGCTCAACCGGCTGAACAACCAAGTCAAACAGTTGAAGTACCTGCTCAATTGCCGAATGAAGTGTCAGAAACGAATCCATCAGTTTCTCAACCACAAGCAGTATTGCCAAATACTGGTACACAAGAAGACCGTGCTACAGGTGCATTCGGAGTTCTATCTCTTCTTGGCGCATTTGGTTTGCTATTTGCCAAAAAGAAAAAAGACGATGAAGAGGAAGCTTAACTAGATGATCTCATTTGATCCTTAGTAGTTTTCCCTGCATAAAGTCTTTGTAAATCAAAAAGAACTAGAAAAATCACTCATTTGTGAGAATTCTAGTTCTTTTTTCGTATTTCATAAACATTTCATATTTGAGTTTTATAATAGTCTTACAAATATGGAGGTGACAAATGAATCCAATCCAAAGAGCTTGGGCTTATGTCAGCAGAAAACGGCTGAGAAGTTTTATTTTATTTCTGATTTTATTGGTCCTATTGGCCGGAATTTCAGCCTGTTTGACTCTGATGAAGTCCAACAAAACAGTGGAAACCAATCTTTACAAATCACTCAATACCTCTTTTTCTATTAAGAAGATAGAAAATAATCAGACATTCAAGTTGTCAGACCTAGCATCTGTAAGCAAGATTAAGGGACTGGAAACTGTTTCTCCTGAACTCGAGATGGTCTCAAAACTGAAAGACAAGGAAGCGGTGGCTGGTGAGCAGAGCGTAGAGCGTGATGATTTATCAGCTGCGGACAAGAACTTGGTTAGTTTAACGGCTCTTGAGGATTCATCCAAGGATGTGACCTTTACCAGTTCGGCTTTCAACCTAAAAGAAGGGCGACATCTTCAAAAAGGGGATTCCAATAAAATTCTGATCCACGAAGAGTTGGCTAAGAAGAACGGTCTTTCGCTTCATGATAAGATTGCTTTAGATGCTGGTCAGTCAGAAACTGGAAAAGGGCAAACAGTAGAGTTTGAGATTGTCGGCATCTTTTCTGGTAAAAAACAGGAGAAATTCACAGGCTTGTCTTCTGACTTCAGTGAAAACCAGGTCTTTACAGACTATGAAAGTAGCCAAAGTCTTTTGGGAAATAGCGAAGCTCAAGTCAGTGCAGCTCGCTTCTATGTAGAAAATCCTAAGGAAATGGACGGACTCTTGAAGCAGGTAGAAAACTTGTCCTTGGAAAATCAAGGCTATCAAGTCGAAAAGGAAAACAAGGCTTTTGAACAAATCAAGGACTCAGTTGCTACTTTCCAAACCTTCCTGACCATCTTCCTTTATGGGATGTTGATAGCAGGAGCAGGAGCCTTAATTCTGGTCTTATCTCTCTGGTTGAGAGAACGGGTCTACGAAGTGGGAATTTTACTGGCACTTGGAAAAGGCAAGAGCTCGATCTTCCTACAATTCTGTTTAGAGGTAGTTTTGGTATCTCTTGGAGCTTTGCTTCCAGCATTTGTTGCAGGAAACACCATCACATCTTACCTACTCCAAACTCTACTAGCAAGTGGAGATCAGGCTGCCTTACAAGACACGCTAGCCAAAGCAAGCGGTCTATCAACCAGCATCCTATCTTTTGCAGAATCCTATGTTTTTTTAGTTCTGCTTAGTTGCTTATCTGTAGCCCTTTGCTTCCTATTCTTATTTAGAAAATCGCCTAAGGAAATTTTATCATCTATTAGTTAAGAAGGAGAAATCATGACTTTATTACAATTACAAGATCTTACCTACCGTTATAAGAACACTGCTGAGGCAGTTTTATATCAGATCAATTATAATTTTGAACCTGGGAAATTTTACAGTATTATTGGTGAGTCAGGAGCAGGAAAATCCACTCTTTTGTCCCTACTTGCTGGTCTAGATAGTCCTGTTGAAGGTTCTATCCTTTTTCAAGGAGAGGATATTCGTAAGAAGGGCTATTCTTACCATCGCATGCACCATATTTCCCTGGTCTTTCAAAATTATAACTTGATAGATTATCTTTCTCCACTGGAAAATATCCGCTTGGTCAATAAAAAGGCAAGCAAGGATACACTGCTTGAGCTTGGTTTGGATGAAAGTCAGATCAAGCGGAATGTTCTCCAGTTATCAGGTGGTCAACAGCAACGTGTTGCCATTGCTCGTAGTTTGGTCTCAGAAGCTCCAGTTATTCTAGCGGATGAGCCAACAGGAAATCTAGACCCTAAAACTGCTGGAGATATTGTCGAACTGCTCAAATCACTTGCCCAGAAAACAGGTAAATGTGTCATTGTCGTAACTCACAGCAAAGAAGTGGCACAAGCATCAGATATTACACTTGAGTTGAAGGACAAGAAACTGACTGAAACTCGCAATACTAGTAAATAATTTAAGCTTGTTTTGATAGAATTATAAAATCAAACCTAGAAAGGAAACCTATGTTACACAACGCATTTGCCTATGTTACAAGGAAGTTTTTCAAATCGATTGTCATCTTCCTGATTATTCTCCTCATGGCGAGCTTAAGTTTGGTTGGCTTGTCGATCAAGGGAGCTACTGCCAAGGCTTCTCAGGAGACCTTTAAAAATATCACCAATAGCTTCTCCATGCAAATCAATCGTCGCGTCAATCAAGGAACGCCACGTGGTGCTGGGAATATCAAGGGTGAGGACATCAAAAAAATCACCGAAAACAAGGCCATTGAGTCTTATGTGAAACGCATCAATGCTATCGGGGATTTGACTGGATATGACCTTATCGAAACGCCAGATACCAAGAAAAATCTGACCCCTGACCGTGCCAAACATTTTGGAAGTAGCTTGATGATTACAGGTGTCAATGACTCCTCTAAAGAAGACAAGTTTGTCTCTGGTTCTTATAAGCTGGTCGAAGGTGAGCACCTAACCAACGATGACAAGGACAAGATTCTCCTGCACAAGGACTTGGCAGCCAAACACGGCTGGAAAGTAGGGGACAAGGTCAAACTAGACTCTAATATCTACGATGCAGACAATGAAAAAGGAGCCAAGGAAACAGTCGAAGTGACAATCAAGGGACTCTTTGATGGCCACAATAAGTCAGCAGTAACCTACTCACAAGAACTCTATGAAAATACAGCTATCACAGACATTCACACTGCTGCAAAACTTTATGGATACACAGAAGACACAGCTATTTACGGGGACGCTACCTTCTTTGTAACAGCGGACAAGAACTTGGATGATGTTATGAAAGAGTTGAATGGCATCAGTGGTATCAACTGGAAGAGCTATACACTCGTTAAAAGCTCATCTAACTACCCAGCTCTTGAGCAATCCATCTCTGGTATGTACAAGATGGCCAACCTCCTCTTCTGGGGTAGCTTGAGTTTCTCAGTTCTTCTCCTTGCCCTCTTGCTCAGCCTTTGGATCAATGCCCGTCGCAAGGAAGTGGGAATTCTCCTCTCTATCGGTCTCAAGCAGGCAAGTATCTTGGGTCAATTCATCACCGAATCCATCTTGATTGCCATCCCTGCTCTCGTTTCTGCTTACTTCCTAGCCAACTACACAGCTCGTGCGATTGGAAATACTGTCCTTGCCAATGTGACTTCAGGTGTTGCCAAACAGGCTAGCAAGGCGGCTCAAGCCTCTAACCTTGGTGGTGGTGCAGAAGTAGATGGCTTTAACAAGACCTTGTCAAGCCTAGATATTTCCATTCAGACATCAGACTTTATCATCGTCTTTGTCCTTGCTTTAGTTCTAGTGGTTCTTGTTATGGCGCTTGCTTCAAGCAATCTCCTTAGAAAACAACCAAAAGAGCTCTTGCTGGATGGTGAATAATACTGATGCCAGACTGAAAAATGAAGCTAGCAACTGAAAGTTCTAAAATGATAAATGAAGCAGAAAGCAATGGTGAAAATCATTGCTTTCAGTTGCTTTCGTTGTACTTTAGTACTTAAATATGATATACTAATGTTATGGAATTTATTAGAAAGGAGTTTCGCAACTTATATATGGAATTGTGCATAAAAATCTATAGAAATCTTATCTTGAAAATAGATAGATAAATCTGTAGAAGCCTATCCATATCGCAAACATAGGCTAGTAGACCCAGGCAGGGTCTACCTTGGAAAATATAGAATAGTGAGGAAAAATAAACATTATGAGACAAACAAATGTTAGAGGAAGCTTGTCCCTCCGTGGCTTTAGAAAATTGAGAACTGGTGCAATTGTTGCGACAGGTGTCATTTTGCTAGGTCTGGGCTTTTTAGCTCCAACTGTATCAGCCAGTGAACAAGATGGTGTCTGGGTAGCCAGAACAGTTGAGGAAGTGAAAGCTGACCTTCAAAAAGAAGGTGATTTATTTAAGTATGTCATTAAGTGGGGAGATACATTAAGTGTTATCAGCGAAGCAAGCAATATCCCTGTAGATGTACTCCAAGAAATGAATCAAGCTTCAGGCAAGAATTTATTCTTACCGCACAATGAATTGTACTTTACTGAAGCTGAAACGATTTCAGATACAGTCACAAAACACAAAATTGTCATCAAGGAAAGTGGTGCAAGTGGCGAAGTTCGCACTTACGAAGTCTTGCTCAAGAAAGACCAAGAGACAAAAGCTGTTACTTTTGAATTAACAGATGTCACTGAGAAAGTTGAAAAAATGGCTGTGAACTATAGCCCAGTCTATCAGCCTGTATCAGCTCCAGTAGCGCCAAAAGCTGAAGAACCAGCAGCACCAGTACATCCGACAGAAGATACTGCAGGTAATTCGAATACTAGTCAACCAGCAGAAGACTCAAAAGAAGAAACTGGAGCACCAGTAACTCCTACTGAAGAAAGTTCAGAAACTACTGGAACAACAGCTGTAGCAGAGGGAACACAAAATGAGCCAGCAGCACCAGTACATCCGACAGAAGATACTGCAGGTAATTCGAATACTAGTCAACCAGCAGAAGACTCAAAAGAAGAAACTGGAGCACCAGTAACTCCTACTGAAGAAAGTTCAGAAACTACTGG
>NZ_VMLD01000025.1:0-234 GCF_013276485.1 Streptococcus sp. 4886
GTTGTCAATGTCACTCCACAAAGTGCAGGAGCTACTCCAACCGCTACGGAAACAACTGTTGAACACAATGCACAGCCGAAAGCGGAAGATAGCATAGGTAACAAGGACGCCTTGCCAGCAGGAACAAGTTATGCATGGAAGCCAGATGCGACACCAGATACAGGCACACATGGAGCGAAGAAAGGAAAAGTTATCGTAACTTATCCAGACACATCAACGGACGAAGTAGATGTA
>NZ_VMLD01000026.1:0-42017 GCF_013276485.1 Streptococcus sp. 4886
GTTCGATCCCGTTAACTCCCATTTTAGCGGGTGTAGTTTAGTGGTAAAACTACAGCCTTCCAAGCTGTTGTCGCGAGTTCGATTCTCGTCACCCGCTTTGAACTTTGTTCTTTGTACCAAGTTTTTGACTTGGGCGCGTAGCTCAGGTGGTTAGAGCGCACGCCTGATAAGCGTGAGGTCGGTGGTTCGAGTCCACTCGTGCCCATAGTGTTTAGTCCATTACTAGAGAATTGTAATATTATCTGTTCGCTAAGAGGACACGGGTTTATTCCCGTATAAACTATTTTGGAGGATTACCCAAGTCCGGCTGAAGGGAACGGTCTTGAAAACCGTCAGGCGTGTAAAAGCGTGCGTGGGTTCGAATCCCACATCCTCCTTTTGTATTAGCGCGGGATGGAGCAGCTCGGTAGCTCGTCGGGCTCATAACCCGAAGGTCGTAGGTTCAAATCCTGCTCCCGCAATAAGGCTCGGTAGCTCAGTTGGTAGAGCAATGGATTGAAGCTCCATGTGTCGGCGGTTCGATTCCGTCTCGCGCCATTTATATATTTTGGAAGGGTAGCGAAGAGGCTAAACGCGGCGGACTGTAAATCCGCTCCTTCGGGTTCGGGGGTTCGAATCCCTCCCCTTCCATTTTACGGGCATAGTTTAAAGGTAGAACTAAGGTCTCCAAAACCTTCAGTGTGGGTTCAATTCCTACTGCCCGTGTTAATAGAATTATGGCGGGTGTGGTGAAGTGGTTAACACACCAGATTGTGGCTCTGGCATGCGTGGGTTCGATCCCCATCACTCGCCTATTTTATATTATTGGGGTATAGCCAAGCGGTAAGGCAAGGGACTTTGACTCCCTCATGCGTTGGTTCGAATCCAGCTACCCCAGTTACTATTTGCCGGCGTGGCGGAATTGGCAGACGCGCTGGACTCAAAATCCAGTGTCCGCAAGGACGTGCCGGTTCGACCCCGGCCGCCGGTATAGTATAGCATTAAGGAACGTTGTAAATCTTCGTTCCTTTTTATATTATTTTTGGTATAATAATAGTTATTCAAAATTTATTTAGATTATGAAAGTGTAGGGAAGTATGTCTCGTTCTATCGATTTATTAAAACATCGATATTTGAAAAATATTAAAGAAAATCCTGAATTGTTTGTCGGGATTGAGCTGGAATATCCTGTTGTAAACTTGGAAGGAGCTGCTACAGATGTTGAAGTTACCAAGCACTTATTCCGATATTTAGTTTCTTCTTTTGATTTTACTATCGAAAAGGTAGATGATTTTGGGAATCCTATCCAGTTAGTAGATCCAGTAAGTCAGGATGCTATTTTATTTGAAGTTTCCTATACTACGATTGAGTTTGCATTTGGCAAGGCTGAAACGATTCAAGAGATCGAAAATCGTTTCAACAATTATATGGATGTAATTCAGAAAAAGTTAGCTGAATCAAACCATGCTATTGTTGGCTGTGGTATTCATCCCAACTGGGATAAAAATGAGAATTGTCCAGTGGCTTCCCCACGTTATCAGATGTTGATGGACTATTTGAATTTGAGTAGAAATGTTACTAAATCAAACTTACATCATTTCCCTGAATATGGTTCTTTTATCTGTGGGAGTCAGGTTCAGCTGGATATTTCAAAGTCTAACTACTTACGAGTGATTAATGCTTTTACCCAAATTGAAGCAGTTAAGGCTTATTTATTTGCTAATTCTGAGTTTACAGGTGCGGATTGGGATACAAAAATCTCAAGAGATATTTTCTGGGAAGAATCGATGCATGGTATATATCCAGAGAATGTTGGTGTCAATGCTAGCCTCTTTAAAGATGAGGATGATTTTTTTGATTATCTAGATCATTCTGCAATTTTTACTGCGGAACGTGATGGACAAACCTATTATTTTTATCCGATTCAGGCTAGGGACTATTTAGCTACACCTGAAATCCAAGCATTTGATCTTAATGGGGAAGAGGTTCTTATTTACCCTCAAGAGAAAGACTTTGAAACTCATCGTAGTTACCAGTACCAAGACTTAACGACTCGAGGAACAGTTGAGTTTCGTAGTGTGTGTACTCAGCCTCTTGATAGAACTTTTGCTTCTGCAGCTTTTCACTTGGGATTATTAGTTAATTTAGAGAAACTTGAATCTTACTTAGAAACAGCACCTTTCTTTAAAGAATTTGGGCGAAATTATAAGTTTTTAAGACGACAATTTTCTAAGAAGAAGCTTACAGATCAGGAAGAGACTGCGATTATTGAAATTTCCAAAGACTTACTTCTGTTAGCTGAGGAAGGTCTGAAGATGAGAAATAAACAAGAAATGATTTATTTAGAGCCTTTGAAGAAAGAATTGGGACTATAATTTCTTTTATAAAGGGAGAATTTTCTGAAAAATCATGATATAATGGAAGAGACTATAGATAAAGGATAGAGAGTAATGACATTAGTTTATCAATCAACGCGTGATGCCAATAATACAGTAACTGCTAGCCAAGCTATTTTGCAAGGTTTGGCGACGGACGGCGGTTTGTTTACACCGCTTACTTATCCAAAGATAGATTTGGACTTTGACAAATTGAAAGATGCTTCTTACCAGGAAGTTGCTAAGATAGTTTTGTCAGCATTTTTAGATGACTTTACAGCTGAGGAGTTGGACTACTGTATCAACAATGCCTACGATAGCAAGTTTGATACTCCAGCTATCGCGCCTTTGGTGAAATTAGACGGCCAATACAACTTGGAACTGTTCCATGGTTCAACGATTGCCTTTAAGGATATGGCCTTGTCTATTTTGCCATACTTTATGACGACTGCTGCTAAGAAACATGGTTTGGAGAACAAGATTGTTATCTTGACAGCGACATCTGGTGATACTGGAAAAGCTGCTATGGCGGGATTTGCGGATGTACCTGGTACTGAGATTATCGTCTTTTATCCAAAGGATGGTGTCAGTAAGGTACAAGAGTTGCAAATGACCACTCAGACTGGCGACAATACTCATGTTATTGCTATTGATGGTAACTTTGACGATGCGCAAACAAATGTGAAGCACATGTTTAACGACGTGGCTCTTCGTGAAAGATTAGCGGCCAACAAGTTGCAATTTTCATCTGCTAACTCTATGAACATTGGTCGTTTGGTGCCACAGATTGTCTACTATGTGTATGCTTACGCTCAGTTGGTCAAGACTGGTGAGATTGTGGCTGGTGATAAGGTCAATTTCACAGTACCAACAGGAAACTTTGGAAATATTTTGGCTGCCTTTTATGCCAAACAAATCGGTCTCCCAGTTGGTAAATTGATCTGTGCTTCAAATGACAACAATGTTTTGACAGACTTCTTTAAAACTCGTGTCTATGATAAGAAACGTGAGTTTAAAGTAACAACTAGTCCATCTATGGATATTTTGGTATCTTCAAACTTGGAGCGTTTGATTTTCCATCTTTTGGGAAATGACGCTGAAAAGACAGCTGAACTCATGAATGCTTTGAATAGCCAAGGTCAATATGAGTTGACAGACTTTGATACAGAGATTCTTAACCTCTTTGCAGCTGAATATGCGACTGAGGAAGAAACAGCGGCAGAAATCAAGCGTATTTATGAGTCAGATTCTTATATCGAGGATCCTCATACAGCGGTTGCTTCGGCAGTTTATAAGAAATACCAAGCGGCTACTGGCGATGTGACTAAGACAGTGATTGCTTCAACAGCGAGTCCATACAAGTTCCCAGTAGTTGCAGTAGAAGCGGTAACAGGAAAAGCAGGCTTGACTGACTTTGAAGCCTTGGCTCAATTACATGAAATCTCAGGAGTGGCTGTGCCACCTGCAGTTGATGGGCTTGAGATAGCTCCTGTTCGTCATAAGACAACAGTGGCAGCTGCTGATATGCAAGTAGCGGTTGAGGCTTATTTAGGACTTTAAGACAGAGGAAGTAAACTCGGTTGGGAAACCAACTGAGTTTCTTTTCATCAGGAGGAAGGATTGTTTAAGAAAAATAAAGACATTCTTAATATTGCCTTGCCGGCTATGGGCGAAAACTTTTTGCAAATGCTCATGGGGATGGTGGATAGTTATTTGGTTGCTCATTTAGGATTGATTGCCATTTCGGGTGTATCAGTAGCTGGCAATATTATCACGATTTATCAGGCTATTTTCATTGCTCTGGGAGCGGCTATTTCTAGTGTTATTTCAAAAAGTTTGGGGCAGAAGGATCAGTCTAAGTTAGCCTATCATGTGACTGAGGCCTTGAAGATTACCTTATTATTAAGTTTCCTTTTAGGAGCTTTGTCCCTCTTCGCTGGTCAAGAGATGATAGGACTTTTGGGGACGGAGAGGGATGTAGCTGAGAGTGGTGGACTCTACCTATCCTTGGTAGGCGGATCGATTGTTCTCTTAGGTTTAATGACTAGTTTTGGTGCCTTGATTCGTGCAACGCATAATCCACGTTTGCCTCTCTATGTGAGTCTTTTATCCAATGCCTTGAATATTCTTTTTTCAAGTATAGCTATTTTTGTTCTGGATATGGGGATAGCTGGTGTTGCTTGGGGGACAATTCTGTCTCGTTTGGTAGGTCTTGTGATTTTATGGTCGAAATTAAAGTTGCATTTTGAGAAACCGACTTTTGGTTTAGATAAGGAACTATTGACCTTGGCTTTACCAGCAGCTGGAGAGCGGCTTATGATGCGGGCTGGTGATGTCGTTATCATTGCCTTGGTCGTTTCTTTTGGGACAGAGGCCGTGGCTGGAAATGCAATCGGAGAAGTCTTGACCCAGTTTAACTACATGCCTGCCTTTGGCGTTGCTACGGCAACGGTCATGCTGGTAGCTCGAGCAGTTGGAGAGGATAATTGGGAAAGAGTCACTAGTTTGAGCAAACAAACCTTTTGGCTTTCTCTGATTCTCATGTTGCCTTTGACGCTTAGTGTCTATGCCTTAGGAATACCACTGACTCATCTCTATACGACTGATCCTCTAGCGGTGGAGGCTAGTGTTCTAGTGACACTTTTTTCACTACTTGGAACTCCTATGACGATAGGAACAGTCATCTATACAGCAGTCTGGCAGGGTTTGGGTAATGCTCGGCTTCCCTTTTATGCGACAAGTATAGGAATGTGGTGTATCCGCATTGGAACAGGATATCTGATGGGGATTGTGCTTGGTTGGGGCTTGCCCGGTATTTGGGCAGGAACCCTTTTGGATAATGGTTTTCGTTGGTTATTTCTACGTTACCGTTACCAGCGTTATATGAGCTTGAAAGGATAGAAAATGCAAAAAACAGCTTTTATTTGGGATTTAGACGGGACTTTATTGGACTCTTACGAAGCTATTTTATTAGGGATTGAGGAAACTTTTGCTCAGTTTTCTATTCCTTATGATAAGGAGAAGGTGAGAGAGTTTATTCTCAAGTATTCGGTGCAGGATTTGCTTGTGCAGGTAGCAGAAGAGCGAAAGCTAGATGTGGAAGTGCTAAATCAGGTGCGTGCCCAGAGTCTGGCTGAAAAAAATTCCCAGGTAGTTTTGATGCCAGGTGCGCGTGATGTGCTAGCTTGGGCAGAGGAATCAAGAATTCAGCAGTTTGTTTACACTCATAAGGGAGACAATGCTCTTACCATTCTAAGAGACTTGGCTTTGGAATCTTATTTTACAGAGATTATAACCAGTCAGAGTGGCTTTGCGCGCAAGCCTAATCCAGAAGCGGCTAACTATCTGATAGACAAGTATCAGTTGAATCCTGATAATACTTATTATATAGGGGATCGGACTCTGGATGTGGAATTCGCCCAGAATAGTGGGATTCGAAGTATCAACTTTTTAGAGTCAACTTATGAAGGCAATCATAGGATTCAAGGGTTAGCAGATATTACTTATATTTTTGAGAGCAAGTAACGAGAAGATTGTGTCAGTTTTGTGACAGAGACCTAACAAACTATTTCAAGTAACTGAGTTTGTTACAAGGAATAGACAGTTCTATTAAATAGGCCCGAGAGGGCTTTTTTTCTGCTCTTTTTGTGTTATCATAGACAGGTACTCATTTGAAAGGAATTTGAAAGAATGAAGAAAAGAATATTATTAGCCTCAACAGTAGCCTTGTCATTTGCCCCAGTATTGGCAACCCAAGCAGAAGAAGTTCTTTGGACTGCACGTAGTGTAGAGCAAATCCAAAACGATTTGACTAAAACGGACAACAAAACAAGTTATACCGTTCAGTATGGTGATACTTTGAGCACCATTGCAGAAGCCTTGGGTGTAGATGTCACAGTTCTTGCGAATTTGAATAAAATAACTAATATGGATCTGATTTTCCCAGAAACTGTTTTGACAACAACTGTCAATGAAGCAGAAGAGGTAACGGAAGTTGAAATCCAAACTCCTCAAGCAGACTCTAGTGAAGAAGTGACAACTGCGACAGCAGATTTGACAACCAATCAAGTGACCGTTGATGATCAAACTGTTCAAGTTGCAGATCTTTCTCAACCAATTTCAGAAGCTCCCAAAGCAGTAGAAACTACAAGTACAAAAGAAGTAGCAACAAGTTCAGAAGTTACAGAGACAGTGACTGCTGCAGAAGAAGTGACAACATCTACAGAGACTTCTGTATCAGAGGAGCAAACAGCCGAAACAAGCAGTGCAGTTGCAGAAGCAGTTTCTCAGGCAACGATTCCAACTGAGAAGCACGAAACACAAGCAAACACTCAAGCTGAATCAGCAGTGGAAGCAACTACAACGCCAGTAGAAGAAAAAGCAATCGAAACAACTGCAACAAGTTTAGAAGTAAAAGAAGTAGCATCATCAAGTGAAGCTACAGCAACAGTTTCTACTTATCAACCAGAAGAGACGAAGATAGTTTCAACAACTTATGTGGCTCCAGCTGCGACCGATTATGCTGGACTGGCAGTAGCGAAATCTGAAAATGCTGGCCTCCAACCACAAACAGCTGCCTTTAAAGGAGAAATTGCCAACTTGTTTGGTATCACATCTTTTAGTGGTTACCGTCCAGGAGACAGTGGAGATCACGGAAAAGGTTTGGCTATCGACTTTATGGTACAAGAAAGCTCAGAACTAGGGGATAAGATTGCGGAGTACGCTATTCAAAACATGGCCAGCCGTGGAATTAGTTACATTATTTGGAAACAACGTTTCTATGCTCCATTCGATAGCAAATATGGACCAGCTAACACTTGGAACCCAATGCCAGACCGTGGTAGCGTGACAGAAAACCACTATGACCACGTTCACGTTTCAATGAATGGATAAATCAGACTTTGTAATATCATTTTGGCGAATGAGATCTAGCTTTCGTGATAGGAAGTAAGTCTCGTTCGTTTTTTTCTTTGTCAGACTCTTCGAAAATCTCTTCAAACCACGTCAGTTTTATCTGCAACCTCAAAGCTGTGCTTTGAGCAACCTACGGATAGCTTCCTAGTTTGCTCTTTGATTTTCATTGAGTATCAATATGAATGGAAAATGGAAGTTACCATTTTGTAATGATTGAAGCAACATTCTTGCAATCTATTTTACTTTGTACTATACTTGATTAATCAACTATTGATGAATCAATAGAAAAGAGAAAGAAATGATAGAGATTCAAGATTTACTGTATCAACTCCGCTTGTCTGAGCAAGCGAGTACGCAATTATTTGAAAAAAGACTTGGGATTAGTTTGACACGGTATCAGATTTTACTGTTTTTACTGGAGAATTCTCCCTGTAATCAAATGGCGGTTCAGGAGCGTTTGAAGATTGATCAGGCTGCTTTGACCCGACATTTCAAAATTCTGGAAAAGGAAGGTTTGGTGGAGCGTCATCGCAATCCTGAAAATCAGCGGGAAGTGTTGGTAGAGACTATGAAATATGCGAAGGAGCAGTTAGTAGTGAATCCCCCTCTGCAACATATCAAGGTTAAAGAAGCGATGGAAAGTATCTTAACAGAGTCTGAAAAAACAGAACTCAGCCGTTTACTAAATAAATTGGTTTTGGGTATTGAAAATATAGAAATTTAAGGAGAAATAGATGTCAATTATGACAATCATTTTAGCAACGATTGTTGCTTTGGAGCATTTTTACATTTTTTATTTGGAAAGTATTGCAACGCAATCAGAAGCGACTAGTCGTGTCTTTAACATGGACAAGGAAGAACTGGCTCGTCCGTCGGTAAGTTCACTGTTTAAAAATCAAGGGATTTATAACGGTCTGCTAGGAGTCTTTCTCCTGTATGGGATTTATTTCTCGCAGAATTTAGAAATTGTGACTATTTTTGTCCTGTTTGTGATAGGTGCTGCGGCTTATGGCTCTCTCACAGCGGATAAGAAAATTATTTTGAAGCAAGGTGGGCCAGCTATTTTAGCCTTGATTAGTATTTTTCTCTTTAAATAAGTTCAAAGGTCAATCTTAGTCTCTCTAGTCCTTTTCACTCCAGAATAAGAGAAATATGTTATACTTGTTTTTAAGAAAAAAGTCTCATTGAATTAGTTTTGAGGAGTTAGAAATGAAAGTATTAGTGACAGGTTTTGAGCCCTTTGGAGGGGAAAAGGTCAATCCAGCTTTGGAGGCTGTTAAAGGTTTACCAGCTGAAATCCATGGTGCTGAGGTTCGTTGGCTAGAAGTGCCGACAGTCTTTCACAAATCGGCCCATGTATTGGAAGAAGAGATGAACCGTTATCAACCTGACTTTGTCCTTTGTATCGGCCAAGCAGGTGGAAGAACCAGCTTGACACCTGAACGAGTGGCCATTAACCAAGACGATGCACGCATTCCTGATAATGAAGGAAATCAACCGATTGACCTTCCTATTCGCCCAGATGGTGCTTCGGCCTACTTTAGTAGTTTGCCGATTAAAGCGATGGTTCAAGCTATAAAAAAAGAGGGATTGCCGGCCTCTGTTTCCAATACGGCAGGTACTTTTGTCTGCAATCATTTGATGTATCAGGTCCTCTATTTGGTAGAAAAGAAATTTCCACATGTTAAGGCGGGTTTTATGCATATTCCTTATATGATGGAACAGGTGGTGAATCGACCGACTACCCCAGCTATGAGTTTAGTGGATATTAGGCGAGGGATAGAAGCGGCAATCGGCGCCATTATCGAACATGGAGATCAGGACCTCAAGTTGGTAGGCGGAGAAACTCATTGATAGAAAAAAGCTTGAGGGAAAACCTTCAAGCTTTTGGACGTTTTCGAGCCAATACTGCTCGGTAAAAAATCATTTTATTGATTTGAATGTAGGGTAGGAGTGAGAAACTAGCCCTACCAGGGGTAGTTTAGTTGGTATTTTTTACTAAGTGCTGCTCTAAGTACTGCTCTATAAAAGCTGATTTTAGTACATTGGATATAAGGTAGGAGTAAAAAACTAGCAATGCCAAAGGTAATCCAATTGAGGAAGTACCAAGGAAGAAGCTGTAAATCTAGGACAAAGTGCTGGAACTTGTAGCCCTTCATAAAGGAACGGCTAGTTTTTAGGATTCGTCTTGGTGAGGCCTGTCCTAGGTCTAGACTATAACAGAGAAGAAATTCCACCTGTGAATAGGCATAATACTGTGGAATATAGAGGATATTTCCTACAATGATCAAGATGAGACTTGCAAGAAAGTAGAGTCCAAAGACCATGAGGAAACGCTCGGTTTCAACTGATGAGAGATCTAGATTTGGAAACTCAGGATGTAGGGTGACGAATTTTTTGGCTAAAAAGCTACTATAAAAGAGGAAGTAAATCCCAAGTAAATTAGGGATACTCCATAAAAAGAGATAGAAACGTTTGAGAAGTAGGGTCAAAAAGGTTTGAGAAAAGCGCTCCTCATCAAAGAGAGCTAGGCTGTTTTTTACAGATGGCTCCGTTTTAGAATCTTTCATGAGTGTCAGTGTTGCATAGACGGAACTGGTCAAAAGAATAGTCCCGATAAAGGAGACTAGTAGAGGAAAAAGGTAGGCTTGAAGTATTTGACCAAGTATGCTGAAAAATGGCTGTTCTAAAACAGTCCCGTGGATCCGAGATAAGGGATTAAGAAAACCAGATAAGATGACCAGCATACTGGGAAGGATATAGAGGAGAAAGAGACGGGGGGTGTCAGCCTGAAAATGTTTTGACTCCTGACGAATTGTTTTTAAATCAATTTTTGGATAGTTCATTCTCTTATTATACCATAGTTCGTGACAGTTCCAGCTTTTTTTGATAAAATCATACAGTATGCCCTTGGGCACAAAGTATGAACTGGGACTGTTTTTCCCAGCTTCGGAGGTAAAAAATGTCAGATTCACCAATCAAATACCGTTTGATTAAGAAAGAAAAACACACAGGAGCTCGTCTGGGAGAAATCATCACTCCCCATGGTACCTTTCCGACACCTATGTTTATGCCAGTTGGGACACAAGCCACTGTCAAAACTCAGTCGCCTGAAGAATTGAAGGAGATGGGTTCGGGAATTATCCTGTCAAACACTTATCATCTCTGGCTTCGCCCTGGAGATGAACTCATTGCTCGCGCAGGTGGTCTCCACAAGTTCATGAATTGGAACCAGCCTATCTTGACAGATAGTGGTGGTTTTCAGGTTTATTCCTTAGCAGATAGCCGTAATATCACAGAAGAAGGTGTAACCTTTAAAAACCATCTCAATGGTTCTAAGATGTTCCTATCGCCAGAAAAAGCCATCTCTATTCAGAATAATTTGGGTTCAGACATCATGATGTCCTTTGACGAATGTCCTCAGTTTTATCAGCCTTATGACTACGTTAAGAAATCAATCGAGCGTACCAGTCGTTGGGCTGAGCGTGGTTTGAAGGCTCATCGTCGTCCGCATGACCAAGGATTGTTTGGGATTGTGCAGGGGGCAGGATTTGAAGATCTTCGCCGCCAATCGGCTCATGACCTTGTCAGCATGGATTTTCCAGGCTACTCTATCGGTGGTTTGGCAGTGGGAGAAACCCATGAAGAGATGAATGCAGTCTTGGACTTTACAACTCAATTGCTACCTGAAAATAAACCTCGCTATTTGATGGGGGTCGGAGCACCAGATAGCTTGATTGATGGTGTGATTCGTGGGGTGGATATGTTTGACTGCGTCCTGCCGACTCGTATTGCTCGTAACGGAACTTGTATGACCAGTCAGGGGCGTTTGGTTGTCAAGAATGCCCAGTTTGCTGAGGACTTTACGCCACTGGATCCTGAGTGTGATTGCTACACATGTAAGAACTATACACGCGCCTACCTTCGTCACCTGCTCAAGGCCGATGAAACCTTTGGTATCCGCTTGACTAGCTACCACAATCTTTACTTCTTACTCAACCTGATGAAGCAAGTGCGACAAGCCATCATGGCTGACAATCTCTTGGAATTTCGTGAGTATTTTGTGGAAAAATATGGCTATAATAAGTCAGGACGCAATTTCTAAAATGGAATTGATATAAGCTAAAAATCCTAAGTTTTCTCTTAGGATTTTTCTTCTTTTTTTGATAGAATAAAGTGTACAATGAAAGGAAGAATAAACTCGTATGCGCATTAAATGGTTTTCCTTGATTAGGATTATAGGTTTACTTTTGGTACTCTTGTATCACTTCTTTCAGACCATCTTTCCTGGAGGTTTTTTCGGGGTAGATGTCTTTTTCACGTTTTCAGGCTTCCTGATTACGGCTCTACTCATCGAAGAATTTTCTAAGAATCACGAGATTGACTTGATTGGATTTTTTAGGAGACGCTTTTATCGGATTGTTCCACCTGTGGTTTTGATGGTCTTGGTAACCATGCCCTTTACTTTCTTAGTTCGACAAGATTATGTAGCTGGAATTGGGGGTCAGATTGCAGGTGTCTTAGGCTTTATGACCAACTTCTATGAACTTCTAACAGGTGGGAGTTATGAATCTCAGTTCATTCCTCATTTGTTTGTTCATAATTGGAGCTTGGCCGTTGAGGTTCACTACTATATTCTTTGGGGATTGGCAGTTTGGTTCTTATCTAAACAGGCTAAATCAAATGGTCAGTTGAAGGGGATGGTTTTTCTTTTATCTGCCACTGCCTTCTTGATCAGCTTCTTCTCCATGTTTATTGGTAGTTTTCTAGTAACCTCTTATTCCTCTGTTTACTTCTCCAGTTTAACTCATGTCTATCCATTCTTTTTGGGAAGTATCCTAGCAACTATTGTAGGCGTTCGTCAGACGACTTCCCTCGTCAAGCAGTTGGATAAAATCTGGGATTTACGAAAGACCCTGTTGATTTTTGCAGGAGGTTTTGCCTTCTTACTCATTTTGACCTTCTTTGTCAAATTTACCTATCTCTTTGCCTATCTTATTGGCTTCTTGCTTGCCAGCCTTGCAGCTCTTGCTATGATTCTGGCGGCGCGTGTCTTACATGAAAAGACTCCTAACGTGCAGGAGCCAAAGATGATCAGCTTTTTAGCGGATACTAGCTATGCGGTTTATCTTTTCCATTGGCCTTTCTATATCATTTTTTCACAGTTGACATCAAATCTTCTTGCTGTATTACTGACTTTGATTTTTTCTTATGGCTTTGCTAGCCTATCATTCTATGTATTGGAGCCGTGGATTGCAGGCAAGAACACACCTATTATACAAACTCTTCGTCCCCTGCCTTATATTCACGCAATTCTTGCAACAAGTACAGGAATCTTGGCCTTCATTGTCTTCTTAGTAACTCTGTTGGCACCACAAGTGGGAGCGTTTGAGACAGATTTAACTGTCAATGGCTTGAAGCAAGCTGCAACAAATATTGCCCAAACAAAAGTGATGGCAGAACGAGCAGAAGCTGATAGTTTGGGGATTGCTGATGGTACTATGTTAATTGGTGACTCAGTGGCTTTAAGGGCAAATACAGCTTTGCAGACAGCCCTTCCAGGAGCACAGATAAATGCTCAGGTCAGCAGAACAACCAAGAATGCCAATGAAATCATGCTAAACAATAGCCAGAATAAATTTTTACCTAAGATGGTGGTCATTGCGACTGGGGTAAATAATCCTGAAAATTACAAGGAAGACTGGGACAGTATCGTGAAAAATCTTCCTAAGGGCCATCATATGGTTTTGGTGACTCCTTATGAGGGAGATAAGACAAAAGAGACCTATGCCATCGTTGAGAAGGCGGCTGCCTATATGAGAGAATTGGCAGAGAAGACACCTTACATTACGATAGCAGATTGGAATCAAGTTGCGAAAGAGCATCCAGAAATCTGGGCAGGAACAGACCAAGTCCATTTCGGAAGTGACACTAGCACTATTGAAGTAGGAGCAAAATTGTATGCAGATACCATTGCTACAGCCTTGCAAACAGCTCAAGACAAACCAGTCAAATCAAAATAACCTGTATTACAGAGAAAAGAGTTGGAGAAATCCAGCTCTTTTAAAATATCTCTAGAAAATAGGTCTATACCATTTACAAATAAAAAAGAAAGGTTTATAATGTAATTGACATAATAAATTGTAGAATCAATCTTTTAAGGAGGTTAACATTATGCCTAACTATATTAAAGCAGATCAATTTTTCTACCCACACGGGGTTCGTCGTGGTGGATACTTGGAACTTGTGGACGGCAAGTTTGGAAAACATGTAGAGCAAATTCCTGAAGGAGCAGAGGTGATTGACTATACAGGTTATAGCATTGCACCAGGTCTTGTGGATACTCATATTCATGGATATGCAGGTGTAGATGTGATGGACAACAACATTGAAGGGACATTGCATACTATGAGTGAAGGACTTCTTAGTACCGGTGTTACCAGTTTCTTGCCCACAACTTTAACAGCCACTTATGAGCAATTGCTTGCAGTCACTGAAAATCTTGGAAACCATTATAAAGAAGCAACAGGTGCTAAGATTCGTGGGATTTATTATGAAGGTCCATATTTCACAGAAACTTTTAAGGGGGCACAAAATCCAACTTATATGAGAGACCCGGGTGTTGAGGAGTTTCATTCTTGGCAGGATGCTGCAAAAGGGATGCTAAATAAGATCGCTATTGCACCAGAACGTGATGGGGTGGAAGATTTTGTACGTACTATTACAGGTGAAGGTGTGACAGTTGCACTTGGACACTCAGATGCGACATTTGAACAAGCTAAGAAGGCAGTTGATGCTGGAGCTAGTGTATGGGTACATGCCTATAATGGGATGCGTGGTTTAACACACCGCGAACTCGGTATGGTAGGAGCTATGTATGAGCTCCCACATACTTACGCAGAATTGATTTGTGATGGTTATCACGTAGATCCAAAAGCTTGTGAGATTTTACTTAAGCAAAAGGGGACAGAAAACATCGCTCTTATTACGGACTGTATGACAGCTGGTGGGCTTGAAGACGGTGACTATATGTTGGGAGAATTCCCTGTTGTAGTAGCAAATGGAACTGCACGTCTCAAATCTACTGGTAATTTGGCAGGTTCTATCCTCAAACTTAAAGATGGTATGAGAAATGTAGTCGAGTGGGGTATTGCAAATCCACACGAAGCGGTCATGATGGCCAGCCTCAACCCAGCAAAATCCGTTCACATCGATGATGTCTGTGGTCAAATCCGTGAAGGCTACGATGCTGACTTTATCGTACTAGATAAAGATTTGGAATTGGTAGCAACCTACCTAGACGGTGTGAAACGTTATCAAGCATAAGAGAGAAGGCAGAAGTTAGAGACTAGCTTCTGCTTTTTTATCTATATTACTTTACCGGTAAATGAAAAAGTTAAAAATATCACAAAAAATCTTGAACAAGCAAATGAAAAGGTTTACAATTATATTATAAATAGTACAAATAAAAAAACGGAGGAGTGCTTTATGAAAGCCTATACTTATGTTAAACCAGGACTTGCTTCTTTTGTTGATGTAGACAAACCAGTTATTCGTAAGCCAACAGACGCTATTGTGCGTATCGTAAAAACCACTATTTGTGGAACAGACCTCCATATTATCAAAGGGGATGTTCCTGCTTGCCAAAGTGGTACCATTCTTGGTCACGAAGGGATTGGGATTGTTGAAGAAGTTGGGGAAGGAGTTTCGAACTTCAAAAAAGGCGACAAGGTCTTGATTTCTTGTGTCTGTGCCTGTGGTAAATGCTACTACTGTAAAAAAGGAATTTATGCCCACTGTGAAGACGAAGGGGGCTGGATTTTCGGTCACTTAATTGATGGTATGCAGGCTGAATATCTACGTGTCCCTCATGCAGATAATACTCTTTACCACACTCCAGAAGACTTGTCAGATGAAGCCTTGGTTATGCTATCAGACATTCTACCTACTGGATATGAAATTGGTGTCTTGAAAGGGGAAGTAGAACCTGGTTGCAGCGTAGCCATTATTGGTTCAGGTCCAGTTGGATTGGCTGCTCTTTTAACAGCTCAATTCTACTCACCAGCTAAATTGATTATGGTGGACTTAGACGATAACCGCTTGGAAACTGCTGTATCATTTGGTGCGACTCACAAGGTTAATTCTTCAGACCCTGAAAAAGCCATTAAAGAAATTTATGATTTGACAGATGGCCGTGGTGTAGATGTCGCTATCGAAGCTGTTGGTATTCCTGCAACATTTGATTTCTGTCAAAAGATTATTGGTGTAGACGGAACAGTTGCCAACTGTGGTGTACATGGTAAACCAGTTGAATTTGATTTAGACAAACTTTGGATTCGCAACATCAATGTAACAACTGGTTTGGTATCTACAAATACAACTCCACAATTGTTGAAAGCACTTGAAAGTCATAAGATTGAACCAGAAAAATTGGTAACTCACTATTTCAAACTCAGTGAAATTGAAAAAGCCTATGAAGTCTTCAGTAAGGCAGCAGACCACCATGCAATTAAGGTCATCATCGAAAACGATATTTCTGAAGCCTAGGTAGTAAAAAGATTTTGGAACACAAGCAAATAGAAATTCAGTCATCCATCAGATGACTGGATTTTTTATCAAAAAATTAAGAATGAGCATATTTCTTTTCTTGTCTGGCGGAATTGGTTATAATATACGGTACAAAGGAATGAATGAATATGTATCGTGTTATAGAAATGTACGGAGATTTTGAACCGTGGTGGTTCTTAGAAGGTTGGGAAGAAGATATTGTAGCTAGTAAGAAATTTGACCAGTATTATGATGCTCTCAAATACTACAAAACTTGCTGGTTTAAATTAGAACAAGAATCCCCTCTTTATAAAAGCAGAAGTGACTTGATGACCATTTTTTGGGATCCAGAAGACCAACGCTGGTGCGATGAATGTGACGAGTATTTACAACAATACCATTCTTTGGCTCTTTTACAGGATGAGCAGGTTATCCCAGATGAAAAACTACGCCCAGGCTATGAAAAACAAACCGGTAAGGAAAGGCACCGTTCTTGCCGTATGAAATTAAAATAGAGAAAAAGTAACTTTTTTGGAGTTGCTTTTTTTATTTTTCCAAATCTTTGCGAATAGTATAGGTGAGGAGGTAAGTATGGTTCAAGAAATTGCACAAGAAATCATTCGTTCAGCTCGGAAAAAAGGAGCGCAAGACATTTATTTTGTCCCCAAGCTAGACGCTTATGAGCTTCATATGAGGGTAGGAGACGAGCGCTGTAAAATCGGTTGTTATGATTTTGAAAAGTTTGCGGCCGTCATCAGTCACTTTAAGTTTGTGGCGGGTATGAATGTGGGAGAAAAGCGACGTAGCCAACTGGGTTCCTGTGATTATGCCTATGACCAGAAGATGGCATCTCTACGTCTATCTACTGTAGGCGATTATAGAGGGCATGAGAGTTTAGTTATTCGCTTGTTGCATGATGAGGCGCAGGATTTGCATTTTTGGTTTCAGGATATTGAAGAACTGGGCAAGCAGTACAGGCAACGGGGACTCTATCTTTTTGCTGGTCCAGTCGGAAGTGGCAAGACAACCTTGATGCACGAATTGGCTAAATCTCTCTTTAAAGGGCAACAAGTCATGTCCATCGAAGACCCTGTAGAAATCAAGCAGGACGACATGCTCCAGTTGCAGTTGAACGAAGCAATCGGGTTGACCTATGAAAATCTAATCAAACTTTCCTTGCGTCATCGACCAGATCTCTTGATTATCGGAGAAATTCGTGACAGCGAGACGGCGCGTGCAGTGGTCAGAGCTAGTTTGACAGGGGCGACAGTCTTTTCAACCATTCACGCCAAGAGTATTCGAGGTGTTTATGAGCGCCTGTTGGAGTTGGGTGTGAGTGAGGAGGAATTGGCAGTCGTTCTGCAAGGAGTCTGCTATCAGAGATTAATCGGGGGAGGAGGAATCGTTGACTTTGCCAACAAAGACTATCAAGAACACCAGCCAACTAGCTGGAATGAACAGATTGACCAGCTTCTTAAAGATGGACATATCACAAGTCTTCAGGCTGAAACGGAAAAAATTAGCTACAGCTAAGCAAAAAAATATCATCACCTTGTTTAACAATCTCTTTTCCAGTGGTTTTCATCTGGTGGAGACCATCTCCTTTTTAGATAGGAGTGCCTTATTGGACAAGCAGTGTGTGACCCAGATGCGCACGGGCTTGTCTCAAGGGAAATCATTCTCAGAAATGATGGAAAGTTTGGGCTTTTCAAGTGCCATTGTCACTCAGTTATCCCTAGCGGAAGTCCATGGAAATCTCCACCTGAGTTTGGGAAAGATAGAAGAATATCTAGACAATCTGGCCAAGGTAAAGAAAAAACTAATTGAAGTAGCGACCTATCCCTTGATTTTGCTGGGTTTTCTTCTCTTAATTATGCTGGGACTACGGAACTATCTACTACCACAACTGGATAGCAGCAATATTGCCACCCAAATTATCGGAAATCTGCCACAAATCTTTCTAGGAATGGTAGGGTTTGTTTCAGTAGGTGTCCTTTTAGCACTCACTTTTTATAAAAGAAGTTCTAAGATGCGTGTCTTTTCTATCTTAGCACGCCTTCCCTTTTTTGGAATCTTTGTGCAGACTTATTTGACAGCCTATTATGCGCGTGAGTGGGGGAATATGATTTCGCAGGGAATGGAGTTGACGCAGATTTTTCAGATGATGCAGGAACAAGGTTCCCAGCTCTTTAAAGAAATCGGTCAAGATTTGGCTCATGCTCTCCAAAATGGTCGAGAATTTTCTCAAACTATAGGAACCTATCCTTTCTTTAGGAAGGAATTGAGTCTCATCATCGAGTATGGGGAAGTCAAGTCCAAGCTGGGTAGTGAGTTGGAAATCTATGCTGAAAAAACTTGGGAAGCCTTTTTTACCCGAGTCAACCGCACCATGAATTTGGTGCAGCCACTGGTCTTTATCTTTGTGGCTCTGATTATCGTTTTACTTTATGCGGCAATGCTCATGCCCATGTATCACAATATGGAGGTAAATTTTTAAAATGAAAAAAATGATGACATTCTTGAAAAAAGTGAAAGTGAAGGCTTTCACACTTGTGGAAATGTTGGTGGTCTTGCTCATCATCAGCGTGCTTCTCTTGCTCTTTGTACCTAATCTGACCAAACAAAAAGAAGCAGTCAACGACAAAGGAAAAGCTGCTGTTGTTAAGGTGGTGGAAAGCCAGGCAGAGCTTTATAGCTTGGATAAAAATGAAGATGCTAGCCTAAGCAAGTTACAAGCAGATGGGCGAATCACAGAAGAACAGGCTAAAGCTTATAAAGAATACCATGCTAAACAAAATACCAGTCAAACCGTTGCAGATTAAGGCCTTTACCATGCTGGAAAGTCTCTTGGTTTTGGGACTTGTGAGTATCGTAGCCTTGGGCTTGTCAGGCTCTGTTCAGTCCACTTTTGCAGCGGTAGAGGAGCAGATTTTCTTTATGGAGTTTGAAGAACTCTATCGGGAAACCCAAAAACGCAGTGTAGCTAGTCAGCAAAAGACTAGTCTAAACTTAGATGGGCAGACAATCAGTAATGGCAGTCAAAAGTTGACAGTTCCTAAAGGAATTCAGGCACCATCGGGACAAAGTATCACATTTGACCGAGCTGGGGGCAATTCGTCCCTGGCTAAGGTTGAATTTCAGACCAGTAAAGGAGCGATTCGCTATCAATTATATCTAGGAAATGGAAAAATTAAACGCATTAAGGAAACAAAAAATTAGGGCAGTGATTTTACTGGAAGCAGTGGTCGCTCTAGCTATCTTTGCCAGCATTGCGACCCTCCTTTTGGGACAAATTCAGAAAAATAGGCAAGAGGAAGCAAAAATCTTGCAAAAGGAAGAAGTTGTGCGTGTCGCTAAGATGGCCTTGCAGACAGGTCAAAATCAGGTAAACATAAATGGAGTTGAGATTCAGGTGTTTTCTAGCGAAAAGGGATTGGAGGTTTATCATGGTTCAGAACAGTTGTTGGCTATCAGAGAGCCATAAGGTTAAGGCTTTTACCTTATTAGAATCCCTGATTGCCCTCATTGTCATCAGTGGAAGCTTACTCCTCTTTCGAGCCATGAGTCAGCTCCTCATTTCAGAAGTCCGCTACCAGCAACAAAGCGAACAAAAAGAGTGGCTCTTGTTTGTGGACCAGCTGGAGGCAGAATTAGACCGTTCGCAGTTTGAAAAAGTGGAAGACAATCGCATTTATATGAAGCAGGATGGCAAGGACATCGCCATCGGTAAGTCAAAGTCAGACGATTTTCGGAAAACCGATGCCAGTGGACGGGGTTATCAGCCTATGGTTTATGGTCTCAAATCTGCGCAGATTACAGAGGACAATCAACTGGTGCGCTTTCGTTTTCAATTCCAAAAAGGCTTAGAAAGGGAGTTCATCTATCGTGTGGAAAAAGAAAAAAGTTAAGGCAGGTGTTCTCCTCTATGCAGTCAGCATGGCAGCCATTTTTAGTCTTTTGTTACAATTTTACTTGAACCGACAAGTCGCCCACTATCAAGACTATGCTTTGAATAAAGAAAAACTGATTGCTTTTGCCATGGCTAAACGAACCAAGGATAAAGCCGAGCAAGAAAGCGGGGAACAGGTCTTTAATCTGGGTCAGGTAAGCTATCAAAACAAGAAAACAAACTTGGTGACAAGGGTTCGTACGCCTAAGAGACAATATGAATTCATCTTTCCTTCAGTCAAAATCAAAGAAGAGAAAAAGGATAAAAAGGAAGAGGTAGCGACCGATTCAAGCGAAAAAGCGGAGAAGAAAAAATCAGAAGAGAAGCCTGAAAAGAAAGAGAATTCCTAGCTAATCAAGCTACTTTGTGCTAAACTAAAAATATGAAACATGATTTTAACCACAAAGCAGAAACTTTCGATTCCCCTAAAAATATCTTTCTTGCAAACTTGGTTTGTCAAGCAGTCGAGAAACAGATTGATCTTCTATCAGACAAAGAAATTTTGGATTTCGGTGGAGGGACGGGGCTATTAGCCTTGCCTCTGGCCAAACAAGCAAAGTCTGTAACATTGGTGGATATTTCAGAGAAAATGCTGGAGCAAGCTCGTTTGAAAGCGGAGCGACAAGACATCAAGAATATCCAGTTTTTGGAGCAAGATTTATTGAAAAATCCCTTGGAGCAGCAATTTGACCTCATTGTTGTTTGTCGGGTTCTTCATCATATGCCTGATTTGGATGCGGCTCTCTCACTGTTTCATCAACATTTGAAGGAAGATGGACAACTCCTCGTTGCTGATTTTATCAAGACAGAAGCTAACCATCATGGATTTGATTTAGCTGAACTGGAAAACAGGCTAATTGAGCATGGTTTTTCATCTGTGCATAGTCAGATCCTCTATAGCGCTGAAGACCTGTTTCAAGGAAATTATTCAGAACTCTTTTTTACAGTAGCCCAAAAATCACTCGCCTAGTCAGGGAGTGATTTTTCTATAAGGATGGAAAAAAGAAGGGAAATTTGATAAGATAGGAATATGGATTTTGAAAAAATTGAACAAGCTTATACGTATTTACTAGAGAATGTCCAAGTCATTCAAAGTGATTTGGCGACCAACTTTTATGACGCCTTGGTGGAGCAAAATAGCATCTATCTGGACGGTGAAACTGAGCTAGAGCAGGTCAAAGGGAACAATCAAGCTCTTAAGCGTTTAGCGCTTCGCAAAGAAGAATGGCTCAAGACCTACCAATTTCTCTTGATGAAGGCTGGGCAAACAGAACCCTTGCAGGCAAATCACCAGTTTACACCAGATGCTATGGCTTTACTTTTGGTGTTTATTGTGGAAGAGTTGTTTAAAGAGGAAGAAATCACTATCCTCGAAATGGGTTCTGGCATGGGAATTCTGGGCGCTACTTTCTTGACCTCGCTTGATAAAAAGGTGGATTACTTGGGAATGGAAGTGGATGATTTGCTGATTGATTTGGCAGCAAGCATGGCAGATGTAATTGGTTTGCAGGCTGGCTTTGTCCAAGGAGATGCCGTTCGTCCACAAATGCTCAAAGAAAGTGATGTGGTCATCAGCGACTTGCCTGTTGGCTATTATCCTGATGATGCCGTTGCGTCGCGCCATCAAGTTGCTTCTAGTCAAGAACATACTTACGCCCATCACTTGCTCATGGAACAAGGGCTTAAGTACCTCAAGTCAGATGGATATGCTATTTTTCTCGCTCCGAGTGATTTGTTGACCAGCCCTCAAAGTGATTTGTTGAAAGGCTGGTTGAAAGAGGAGGCAAGTCTGGTTGCTATCATCAGTCTGCCTGAAAATCTCTTTGCTAATGCCAACCAATCTAAGACTATTTTTATCTTACAGAAGAAAAATGAAATAGCAGTAGAGCCTTTTGTTTATCCACTTGCTAGCTTGCAAGATGCAAGTGTTTTAATGAAATTTAAAGAAAATTTTCAAAAATGGACTCAAGGTACTGAAATATAAAATAGATTTTGTTATAATAGTTGAAAACGCTTAAAAGAGGTAATTGATAATGACAAAAACAATCGCAATCAATGCAGGAAGTTCAAGTTTGAAATGGCAATTATACTTAATGCCAGAAGAAAAAGTATTGGCGAAAGGTTTGATTGAACGTATCGGTTTGAAAGATTCAATTTCAACTGTAAAATTTGATGGCCGTTCTGAACAACAAATTTTGGATATCGAAAATCACACACAAGCTGTTAAAATCTTATTGGATGACTTGATTCGTTTCGATATTATCAAGGCTTATGACGAGATTACAGGTGTTGGTCACCGTGTTGTTGCAGGTGGAGAATATTTCAAAGAATCAACAGTCGTTGAAGGAGATGTTTTAGAAAAAGTTGAAGAGTTGAGCTTGTTGGCTCCTCTTCACAATCCAGCCAATGCGGCAGGTGTTCGTGCCTTCAAGGAATTGTTGCCAGACATTACGAGTGTAGTTGTTTTTGATACTTCCTTCCACACAAGTATGCCAGAGAAAGCTTATCGCTACCCTCTACCAACAAAATATTACACAGAAAACAAGGTGCGTAAATATGGTGCCCACGGTACAAGTCACCAGTTTGTAGCAGGAGAAGCAGCAAAACTCTTGGGCCGTCCATTAGAGGACTTGAAATTGATTACTTGCCACATCGGTAATGGTGCTTCTATTACAGCTGTTAAGGATGGTCAATCTGTCGATACTTCAATGGGCTTCACTCCACTTGGTGGTGTGATGATGGGTACTCGTACAGGAGATATTGACCCAGCTATCATTCCTTATTTAATGCAATATACAGAGGATTTTAACACGCCTGAAGACATTAGTCGCGTCCTTAATCGTGAATCAGGTCTTTTGGGAGTTTCTGCTAATTCTAGTGATATGCGTGATGTGATTGCTGCGAAAGAAGCAGGAGATCATGATGCTAGCTTGGCTTATGAAATGTATGTTGACCGTATCCAAAAACATATCGGTCAATACCTCGCAGTCCTAAACGGAGCAGATGCTATTATCTTTACAGCGGGTGTAGGAGAAAATGCTGCAAATGTACGTGAAGATGTTATCTCAGGTATCTCTTGGTTTGGCTGTGATGTTGATCCAGAAAAGAATGTCTTTGGTGTGACAGGAGACATCTCAACAGATGCAGCGAAGATCCGTGTATTGGTTATTCCAACAGATGAAGAATTGGTCATTGCCCGTGATGTTGAACGCTTGAAAAAATAACTAAAATCAGAAAAATATTCCGTACAAGGAGTTGGGAAAGAGATTTTCCGGCTCCTTTTTCTGATGAAATTGTCCAAAACCTTGCTATGATTGGCTTTTTTGAAAAATATGGTATAATAGTAGTAATTTAATAGATGGAGTTGAGTTTTGAAGAAAAACTTTCGTGTAAAAAGAGAGAAAGATTTTAAGGCAATTTTCAAGGAAGGGACAAGTTTTGCTAATCGCAAATTTGTTGTCTACCAATTAGAAAACCAGAAAAACCATTTTCGAGTAGGTCTATCAGTTAGCAAAAAGCTGGGGAATGCCGTCACTAGAAATCAAATCAAGCGACGAATTAGACATATTATCCAGAATGCAAAAGGGAGTCTGGTAGAAGATGTAGACTTTGTTGTCATTGCTCGAAAAGGGGTTGAAACCTTGGAATACGCAGAGATGGAGAAAAATCTACTCCATGTATTAAAATTATCAAAGATTTACCGGGAAGGAAATGGGAGTGAAAAAGAAACTAAAGTTGACTAGTTTGCTAGGACTGTCTCTGTTAATCATGACAGCCTGTGCGACTAATGGGGCAACTAGTGATATTACAGCCGATTCGGCTGATTTTTGGAGTAAATTTGTTTACTCCTTTGCGGAAATCATTCGCTTTTTATCGTTTGATATCAGTATCGGAGTGGGGATTATTCTCTTTACGGTCTTGATTCGTACAGTGCTCTTGCCAGTCTTCCAAGTGCAAATGGTGGCTTCTAGGAAAATGCAGGAAGCTCAGCCACGCATTAAGGCGCTTCGAGAACAATATCCAGGTCGAGATATGGAAAGCAGAACCAAGCTAGAGCAGGAAATGCGTAAAGTCTTTAAAGAAATGGGTGTCAGACAGTCAGATTCTCTTTGGCCGATTTTGATTCAGATGCCGGTTATTTTAGCCTTGTTCCAAGCTCTATCAAGAGTTGACTTTTTGAAGACAGGTCATTTCTTATGGATTAACCTTGGTGGTGTAGATACAACCCTTGTTCTTCCGATTTTAGCAGCAGTATTCACCTTTTTAAGTACTTGGTTGTCCAACAAAGCCTTGTCTGAGCGTAATGGGGCTACGACTGCGATGATGTATGGGATTCCAGTCTTGATTTTTATCTTTGCAGTTTATGCACCAGGTGGAGTCGCCCTCTACTGGACAGTGTCCAATGCTTACCAAGTCTTGCAAACCTATTTCTTGAATAATCCATTCAAGATTATCGCAGAGCGAGAGGCGGTAGTTCAGGCACAAAAAGATTTGGAAAATAGAAAAAGAAAAGCCAAGAAAAAGGCTCAGAAAACGAAATAATAAGGAGGAATCTGGTAATGGTAGTATTTACAGGTTCAACTGTTGAAGAAGCAATTCAAAAAGGATTAAAAGAATTAGATATTCCAAGGAAGAAGGCACATATTAAAGTCATTTCTCGTGAGAAAAAAGGCTTTCTTGGTTTATTTGGTAAAAAACCAGCCCAAGTGGATATTGAAGCGATTAGTGAAACGACTGTTGTAAAAGCAAACCAACAAGCTGTAAAGGGAGTTCCAAAACAAATCAATGATTTGAATGAGCCTGTTAAAACAGTCAGTGAAGCAACTGTTGACTTGGGTCATGTTGTAGAAGCAATTAAAAAGATTGAAGAGGAAGGTCAAGGTATTTCTGATGAAGTCAAGGCCGAAATCTTAAAACATGAAAGACATGCCAGCACTATCTTAGAAGAAACTGGTCACATTGAGATTTTAAATGAACTTCAAATCGAGGAAGCGATGAGGGAAGAAGCGGGCGCTGATGACCTTGAAACTGAGCAAGACCAAACTGAAAATCAAGACTTGACAGAGATGGGCTTGAAAGTTGAGCCGAGCTTTGATATTGCCCAGGTGGCTACGGATGTGACTGCCTATGTTCAAGCGATTGTGGATGACATGGATGTTGAAGCCACGCTTTCAAATGATTATAACCGTCGTAGTATCAATTTGCAAATTGACACTAACGAACCAGGTCGTATTATCGGCTACCACGGTAAAGTCTTGAAAGCCTTGCAACTATTGGCTCAAAATTATCTTTATAACCGCTATTCAAGAACCTTCTACATTACAATCAATGTCAATGATTATGTTGAACACCGTGCAGAAGTCTTGCAGACCTATGCTCAAAAATTGGCGACTCGTGTTTTAGAAGAAGGACGTAGTCATCAAACAGATCCTATGTCAAATAGTGAACGCAAGATTATCCACCGTATTATTTCACGTATGGATGGCGTGACCAGTTACTCTGAAGGTGACGAGCCAAATCGCTATGTCGTTGTAGATACAGAATAAGTAAAATCAGGCTTGACCTGATTTTTTGCTAGCTAGAGGAGATGAAACGGATGTTGAATAAGATAAGAGATTATTTAGACTTTGCAGGGATCCAGTACCGTAATCCTGATAAAGCGGGAGCAGAGCGAGAGAAGATGCTGGCATTGCGCCACAAAGGTCAAGAGGCACGAAAGGCTTTTACAGAACTGGCTAAAGCCTTTCAAGCAAGCCATCCAGAATGGCAACTTCAACAGACTAGCCAGTGGATGAACCAAGCGCAGCGTTTGCGACCACATTTTTGGGTTTATCTACAGAGAGACGGACAAGTGACAGAGCCTATGTTGGCTCTTCGTTTGTATGGAAGCTCTTCTGATTTTGGAGTGTCATTTGAAGTTAGTTTTATCGAACGTAAGAAGGATGAGCAAACTTTGGAGAAACAAGCCAAGGTTTTAGACATTCCAACCGTTAAAGGAATTTATTATCTAGCCTACTCTGATGGCCAAAGTCAACGGTGGGAGGCGAACGAAGAAAATCGTCAAATTTTAAGAAATAAACTATCCAATCAGGAAATCCGAAAAGTTTTAGTTAAGGCAGATGTTTCTTTTATAGAAAATCAATCATTAGAAGTGATTTTAGAAAAATTAGAAGAAGCTTATGAACGCTTGCTTCTCTATTATCAGGCGACCAGAGAGTAGAAAATAGGAGACTTATCTAGCGTCGAATTGTTTAATTGCTATTCTATGTATTTTTTCATATAATAGTAAGATAGAATGTGTGATTCAATAATCACCTCAAATAGAAAGGAAATTCTATGTCAAATCTATCTGTTAATGCAATTCGTTTCCTAGGTATTGACGCTATCAACAAAGCCAACTCAGGTCACCCAGGTGTGGTTATGGGAGCGGCTCCGATGGCTTACAGCCTCTTTACAAAACAACTTCGTATCAATCCAGCTCAACCAAACTGGATTAACCGCGACCGCTTTATTCTTTCAGCTGGTCATGGTTCAATGCTTCTTTATGCTCTTCTTCACCTTTCTGGTTTTGAAGATGTTAGTATGGATGAGATCAAGAGCTTCCGTCAATGGGGTTCAAAAACACCTGGTCACCCAGAATTTGGCCATACAGCAGGGATTGATGCTACCACAGGTCCTCTAGGGCAAGGGATTTCAACTGCCACTGGTTTTGCCCAAGCAGAACGTTTCTTGGCAGCCAAATATAATCGTGAAGGCTACAATATCTTTGACCACTATACTTATGTTATCTGTGGAGACGGAGACTTGATGGAAGGTGTCTCAAGCGAGGCGGCTTCATACGCAGGCTTGCAAAAACTAGACAAGTTGGTTGTTCTTTATGATTCAAATGACATCAACTTGGATGGTGAGACAAAAGATTCCTTTACAGAAAGTGTTCGTGACCGTTACAATGCCTACGGTTGGCATACTGCCTTGGTTGAAGATGGAACAGACTTGGAAGCAATCCATGCTGCTATCGAAACAGCTAAAGCTTCAGGCAAACCATCTTTGATTGAAGTGAAGACTGTTATTGGATACGGTTCTCCAAACAAACAAGGAACTAATGCCGTACACGGTGCTCCTCTTGGAGCAGATGAAACTGCAGCTACTCGTCAAGCTCTCGGTTGGGACTACGAGCCGTTTGAAATCCCAGAACAAGTATATGCTGATTTCAAAGAACATGTTGCAGACCGTGGTGCATCAGCTTATGAAGCATGGGCAAAACTAGTCGCAGATTACAAAGAAGCGCATCCAGAATTGGCTGCAGAAGTGGAAGCAATTATCGAAGGGCGCGATCCAGTTGAAGTGACTCCAGCAGACTTCCCATCCTTAGAAAATGGCTTCTCTCAAGCAACTCGTAACTCGAGTCAGGATGCTTTGAACGTTGTGGCAGCTAAGTTACCAACCTTCCTAGGTGGATCAGCTGACCTAGCTCACTCAAACATGACTTATATCAAGACTGACGGACTTCAAGACGATGCCAATCGCTTGAACCGTAACATTCAGTTTGGTGTTCGTGAATTTGCAATGGGAACAATTTTGAACGGGATGGCTCTTCATGGTGGACTTCGTGTATACGGTGGAACTTTCTTCGTCTTCTCTGACTATGTGAAGGCAGCTGTTCGCTTGTCAGCCTTACAAGGACTTCCTGTGACTTATGTCTTTACCCACGATTCAATCGCGGTTGGGGAAGACGGCCCAACGCACGAACCAGTTGAGCATTTAGCAGGTCTTCGTGCCATGCCAAATCTAAATGTTTTCCGTCCAGCAGATGCGCGTGAAACGCAAGCAGCTTGGTACCTTGCAGTGACAAGTGAGAAAACACCAACTGCCCTTGTATTGACACGTCAAAATTTGACTGTTGAAGAGGGAACAGACTTCGACAAAGTTGCAAAAGGTGCCTATGTTGTCTATGAAAATGCAGCAGACTTTGATACAATCTTGATTGCGACAGGCTCAGAGGTCAATCTTGCTGTCTCAGCTGCCAAAGAATTGGCTAGTCAAGGCGAAAAAGTCCGCGTAGTCAGCATG
Source organism: Streptococcus sp. 4886 (assembly GCF_013276485.1). NCBI lineage: Bacteria > Bacillati > Bacillota > Bacilli > Lactobacillales > Streptococcaceae > Streptococcus > Streptococcus sp. 4886. The sequence continues at coordinate 27,835 of NZ_VMLD01000026.1, forward strand.
CCATCTACAGATGTCTTTGATAAACAAGATGCAGCATACAAGGAAGAAATTCTTCCAGATGCAGTTCGCCGTCGTGTTGCAGTCGAGATGGGTGCAACTCAAAACTGGTACAAATACGTTGGTCTTGATGGCGCCGTTCTCGGTATTGATACCTTCGGAGCCTCTGCCCCAGCACCAAAAGTATTGGCAGAATATGGATTTACTGTAGAAAATCTAGTAAAAGTCGTTCAAAACTTGAAATAATTCTAAAAATCAGGGTGCAAGCTCTGGTTTTTCTTACTAGAAAAGCAAGGTACAATCTTGTAAAAGTAGCTGAAATTTGATATAGTAGTCCTATGTAAAAGACAAAGGAGAAGACAATGAATCCAAATTATACATTTTTAATCATGCTAGCCCTTATGGTAGGTTTGATGTTCTTTACGCAACGCTCTCAAAAGAAACAAGCACAAAAACGTATGGAAAGCTTGAATAAACTACAAAAAGGCTATGAAGTGATTACAATCGGTGGACTTTATGGAACAGTCGATGAAGTAGATACGGAGAAGAAAACAATTGTTCTTGATGTAGATGGAGTTTACTTGACTTTTGAACTAGCTGCTATCAAGACCGTATTACCACTTAAAGAAACAGCTTCACTCGAAGGTGCAATTGAAAAATAAGACGGGATTACGAACTCCCGTTTTTCTATAAAAGAAAGGAAATGGGATGAAAAAATTAGTCTTTGTCTGTCTAGGAAATATTTGCCGCAGCCCTATGGCCGAGTTTGTGATGAAATCAATGACAGATAATTATGAAATCCAAAGTCGAGCGACTTCTTCTTGGGAACATGGCAATCCGATTCATAAGGGAACTCAAGGGATTTTTCAAGAGTATGAGATTCCTTATAACAAAGCCAAAACATCGCTTCAGATTAGTAAGGAAGATTTTGAAGCCTTTGATTATATTATCGGCATGGATGCTTCAAATGTTTCTGACTTACGTCAGATGTGTCCAGTAGACTGTCAAGATAAGATTTACTCATTTGCATCTGAAAGTGTTCCAGATCCTTGGTATACAGGAGATTTTGAGGAAACCTATCAGCGTGTTCAGGAGGGTTGTCAAGCTTGGTTAAAACGTTTAGAAAAGGAGAGTGAAGGTGGAAAATCTTAAGAATTTTTACGAAAAGTATCGTGTCTATCTGACTCGTCCACGTTTAGAGCTTTTGGCAGTAGTTACCATTGTTTTCTGTGCTGTACTCGTCTTTTTTCTAAATATTCCCGGAAAAGGTGTTCTAAAGCTTGATAATGGAACGATTGTTTACGATGGCAGTCTTGTCCGTGGTAAAATGAATGGGCAAGGTACCATTACCTTCCAAAATGGAGACCAATATACAGGTGGTTTCAACAATGGAGCCTTCAACGGAAAAGGCACCTTTCAATCCAAAGAAGGCTGGACCTACGAAGGTGATTTTGTAAATGGTCAGGCTGAAGGAAAAGGAAAACTAACAACAGAACAAGAAGTCGTTTATGAAGGGACTTTTAAACAAGGCGTTTTTCAACAAAAATAAAGCCTCCTTATCAAAGGAGGTATTGTTAGAATGTTCAGGTAAGCGCTTACCTGTAAATCCCTATCTTTCCAAGTCCCTCTTCCAAGCAAGTTTGTGAAATAAAAAATATTTGAAATAAACTTCACAAACTTTAAAGAAAAAGCTTGCTAAGAAAAGAAAATAACAAACATTTCACAAGGTGCTAAAAATTCTTTGTGAAATGTTTATGAAACTGTTTACAAAGTTGAAATAATGCGTTATAATAAACTTGTGAAAAAATTAACAAAGGATTAAATCCTTGAAAGCTATGGAGGAAAATATGGCTGATAAAAAAACTGTGACACCAGAGGAAAAGAAACTCGCTGCTGAAAAACACGTAGATGAGTTGGTTCAAAAAGCTCTAGTTGCTCTTGAGGAAATGCGTAAACTCGACCAAGAACAGGTTGACTACATCGTAGCTAAAGCGTCAGTGGCAGCTTTGGATGCCCACGGAGAATTGGCTTTACATGCCTTTGAAGAAACAGGACGTGGTGTATTTGAAGATAAAGCAACGAAGAACTTGTTTGCTTGTGAACACGTAGTAAACAACATGCGCCACACTAAAACAGTTGGTGTTATTGAAGAAGACGATGTAACAGGTTTGACTCTTATCGCTGAACCAGTTGGTGTTGTTTGTGGTATCACTCCTACAACAAACCCAACATCAACAGCAATCTTCAAATCATTGATTTCATTGAAGACACGTAACCCAATCGTCTTTGCCTTCCACCCATCAGCACAAGAATCATCAGCTCACGCAGCTCAAATCGTTCGTGATGCTGCGATTAAAGCAGGAGCTCCTGAAAACTGCGTACAGTGGATCACTGAACCATCTATGGAAGCAACTAGTGCTCTTATGAACCACGAAGGTGTTGCGACAATCCTTGCAACTGGTGGTAATGCCATGGTTAAGGCGGCTTACTCATGTGGTAAACCAGCTCTTGGGGTAGGTGCCGGTAACGTTCCAGCTTATGTTGAAAAATCAGCTAACATCCGCCAAGCTGCACACGATATCGTCATGTCTAAATCATTTGATAACGGTATGGTCTGTGCCTCAGAGCAAGCGGTTATCATTGATAAAGAAATTTACGATGAATTTGTAGCAGAGTTCAAATCTTATCACACTTACTTTGTAAACAAGAAAGAAAAGGCTCTTCTTGAAGAGTTCTGCTTCGGCGTGAAAGCAAACAGCAAAAACTGTGCTGGTGCGAAATTGAACGCTGACATCGTTGGTAAACCAGCAACTTGGATTGCAGAACAAGCAGGATTTACAGTTCCAGAAGGAACAAACATTCTTGCTGCAGAATGTAAAGAAGTTGGTGAAAATGAGCCATTGACTCGTGAAAAATTGTCACCAGTTATCGCAGTTTTGAAATCTGAAAGCCGTGAAGATGGTATTACCAAAGCTCGTCAAATGGTTGAATTTAACGGTCTTGGACACTCAGCAGCTATCCACACAGCTGACGAGGAATTAACTAAAGAATTTGGTAAAGCTGTTAAAGCTATTCGTGTTATCTGTAACTCACCTTCTACTTTCGGTGGTATCGGGGACGTTTACAATGCCTTCTTGCCATCATTGACACTCGGATGTGGTTCTTACGGACGCAACTCAGTTGGGGATAACGTTAGTGCCATTAACCTCTTGAATATCAAAAAAGTCGGAAGACGGAGAAATAACATGCAATGGATGAAACTTCCTTCAAAAACATACTTTGAACGTGATTCAATTCAATACCTTCAAAAATGTCGTGACGTTGAACGTGTCATGATCGTTACTGACCATGCCATGGTAGAGCTTGGTTTCCTTGATCGTATCATCGAACAACTTGACCTTCGTCGCAATAAGGTTGTTTACCAAATCTTTGCTGATGTAGAACCAGATCCAGATATCACAACTGTAAACCGTGGTACTGAGATTATGCGTGCCTTCAAACCAGATACAATCATCGCTCTCGGTGGTGGATCTCCAATGGATGCTGCTAAAGTAATGTGGCTCTTCTACGAACAACCAGAAGTGGACTTCCGTGACCTTGTTCAAAAATTCATGGATATCCGTAAACGTGCCTTCAAGTTCCCATTGCTTGGTAAGAAGACTAAATTCATCGCAATCCCAACTACATCTGGTACAGGATCTGAAGTAACACCATTTGCCGTTATCTCTGATAAAGCAAACAACCGTAAATACCCAATCGCGGACTACTCATTGACACCAACTGTGGCAATTGTAGACCCTGCTTTGGTATTGACAGTGCCTGGATTTGTTGCTGCGGACACTGGTATGGACGTATTGACTCACGCGACTGAAGCTTATGTATCACAAATGGCTAGCGACTACACTGACGGTCTTGCACTTCAAGCCATCAAGCTTGTATTTGAAAACCTTGAAAGCTCAGTTAAGAATGCAGACTTCCATTCACGCGAGAAAATGCATAACGCTTCAACAATCGCTGGTATGGCCTTTGCCAATGCCTTCCTAGGTATTTCTCACTCAATGGCCCATAAGATTGGTGCGCAATTCCACACAATCCACGGTCGTACAAATGCAATCTTGCTTCCATACGTCATCCGCTATAACGGTACACGTCCAGCTAAGACAGCAACATGGCCTAAGTATAACTACTACCGTGCAGATGAAAAATACCAAGATATCGCACGCATGCTTGGCCTTCCAGCTTCTACTCCAGAAGAAGGTGTGGAATCTTATGCAAAAGCTGTTTACGAACTTGGTGAGCGCGTAGGTATCCAAATGAACTTCAAAGCACAAGGAATTGATGAAAAAGAATGGAAAGAACATTCTCGTGAATTGGCCTTCCTTGCTTATGAAGATCAATGTTCGCCAGCTAACCCACGTCTTCCAATGGTTGACCATATGCAAGAAATCATCGAAGATTCTTACTATGGCTACAAAGAAAGACCAGGACGCCGTAAATAATTGTTATCAGCCTAGAGGCGGGAGAAATCCTGTCTCTTTTTTTGTAATTCTATTTGAAAAATGGTATAATCATCGCATATATTTATTTGAAAATCAAATCTTTAATAATCATGCGAGGGGCAAATGAACAAGATAAATGAGTTAGGGGATAAAGTGCGACTTTTAAGAGAGGAGAAAGGACTTAGTCGTCCAGTTTTTTGCGGGGATGAGTCTGAATTATCAGTGCGTCAGTTGGTGCGGATTGAAAAAGGAGAATTTCGCCCGACGATAAAAACACTAGAATATATTGCAGAACGATTAGAAATTCCGTCCTACGTCTTGATGCCAGATTATAAGGAATTACCCAAGCGTTACCAAGAATTAAAGTACTTTCTTTTACATCATCCTGACTATGGAGACGAGGAGTTGCAGGAACAAAAGGAAGAATATTTTGATGAGATTTTTGAGTGTTTTTATGATGACCTGCCCCGTGATGAGAAAGTGCTAGTGGATTGTCTTCAAGCTATAGATGCAGTGAGAGCGACTAGTAATTCCTTATACGGAAGTGGTGTGATTGAAGACGGTCTTCAAGATTTACTATCCAGAGATGTATATAAAGCCGAGGACTTGTTGAAACTGAGACTGTATTTTCTTTGTCAGTTAATGGATGGTTTAAACGAGGGTGAGATAAAAAAGTCTGAGCATGAAACAATTCTTTATTTTCATGACAAATTAAGTTCTCAGGTTGATAAGATAGAGTTCGATTGTTTGGACTTACTTAGAGACTCCTTGTTAGCTTCTTTAACTTGTATAGAGATTATGGGGTTGCTTCATTATTTTAAGAGGGCAGTCGAGACCTTAAATAAAATAGGGCAAAAAACACGAGATTTCCAAAAGCAACCGATTGTCTTGATGGTGGAGTGGAAATATTATATTCATACCGATTATGATACAGCCAAACAAAAGTATGAAGAAGCAAAAATGATGGCGAGGATGTTTGGTAATGAGAAGTTACTCGTTAGTTTAGATAAGGAATGGAGCGAAGACTTAGAAAGGTATTATTAAATGATTTATAGGAGTGACATTTCTGTCATTGGGGAAATGTCGCTTTTTTGTTACAATGAATTTTATACTCAATGAAAATCAAAGAGCAAATTAGGAAACTAGCCGCAGGCTGTACTTGAGTACGGCAAGGCGACGTTGACGTGGTTTGAAGAGATTTTCGAAGAGTATTACTTGATATACATCCAGAAGCAAACTAGGCAATAGAGAAAAAATTCTAAGCAGTAGGTTCATAGTGGCAATCAGTGCTGATGTCGCTTGAAGGCTTTTCTATAATTATGATGTATGACGATAACAGTTTTAAATAAGGGGGAAAGAATGTCCATTTTATCCATTAAAAATATTTCAAAGTTTTACACTTTGGACGGTAAACATCAAGAGCAGGCTCTAAGAAATATAAACCTGCAGATTGCAAAAGGTAAAATTACAGCGATTTATGGTCCGTCAGGCTGTGGCAAAACCAGTCTACTAAACATCATCAGTGGTCTAGATAGACAATATGAAGGAGTTTTAGAATTTAAAGGGGAATCCCTCCGTGACTTATCAGAGATTGAACTAACTCAATTTCGTAAAAACAAGATTGGATTTGTGTTTCAAAACTTTAACCTTATTCCTCATCAGTCTGTCTTGGACAATGTCAAGCTACCTCTCTATGTCAAAGATTTATCTGACAGGGAGATGACAATGATTGCAAAGGAGCAATTAAGTAACTTGGGCATGGAGCCTTTTATGGCTAAAAATGTTAAACAGCTTTCTGGCGGGCAAAAGCAACGTGTAGCAATCGCGCGTGCCTTGGTAAATCAACCAGATATGATTGTAGCCGATGAGCCAACGGGTTCGCTGGATTCTCAATCCCAAGAAATGGTATTGGAAGTGTTTAAAAAATTAGCCCAAACAGGGAAAACAGTATTGATTGTAACCCATAATCCAGAGGTTGCTGAATATGCAGATGTGATTATCAAAATGAAGGATGGTGAAGTCGTTGAAGAAGTCAAAAAATAAAGGATTATCATTGAAAAATAAATTCAAACTTTCTTTAAATAACTTTCTGGAAAGAAAGTGGCGTAACCTATTGATTGCGATAGCAACCTCAATCGGTTTTGTAGGAGTCTTAATTTCTTTTGGCTTGGGAAATGCTTTGATTTCGATGATTGATGAAAATACGAATGGAGGTCAAATCCCTTCACAAGTTCAGATTGCTTTAAACACAAAAAATGTTGGACGAGGCTTTTTGAACCAAGATGATAAGAACTATATCACGGATACAGTTGGCAAAGAAACTATTAAATATTTGGAGAGTCCTTTTGGGATGATCATGTCAAATATTACTATAGATGGTCAAGAAATGGATCTGAGTCAAACGATGCCTTCTTATGCTCAAGTGGTGAGTCTCTATGAGGATACAAGTATCTCTGTTAGTAGTAATGAAGTGGACAAAGTATTAGCCGGTTCCCTCTATACTGATTCAAATGAACAGGGATTGACGATTCCAAGCAGTTTACTAAAAAATTGGAATGAACAGACAGGAAACAATCTGACAGCTAGTGATATTATTGGCAAATCAGTCTCAGCCAGCATTGTAGAAAATGATGCTGAAGCTAGCAAGACTGCTCAATTTCAAACAAAGATTGTACGTGTAATCAATGATGAAGATGACTTGGAGGACAGCAACAGTTTCATGCCGTCTCATCAAATGGAAACGATTTTGAAAGAGGCTGGATTTACAAAAGCTGTATCTTATTTTATCTTGGAACTCAAAGATCCATCACAAACAAAAGCGATAACAGAAGAATTGCAGAAAAACAAGAAGTATACTGTTCTTTCTCAACAGAAGGTTCTTGATATTGTGATTACTTTTATTCGTGTCATTCAGGGATTGTTGATTGTACTTTCATCACAAGCTATTGTAGTAGCAGCGGTCATGATTGGTATCATCATTTACATCAATATCATGCAACGTTCTAAGGAAATAGGTGTCATGAAGGCAGTTGGTTATCAGAATCGTGATGTCAAAGGAATTTTTATTTACGAGGCTATCTGGATTGTAGGAATCGCCTTGCTGCTGGCATTTTTGGTTGCACAAGGGGTGGGAAGTTTGGCGAATGCGATTGTAAGTCACTTTTACCCATCCATCACTAAGGTTTTTGAATTAAATCTTTTATCTGTTTTAGGAACTCTAGTTTTCGCTCTATTACTTGGTTATGTCTCAGCCTACTTCCCAGCGCGTAAAATTAGTAAAATGGATCCTGTAGAATCGCTACGATATGAATAGTAAGGGATTCCTTGATTTACAGTTTAAAAAAGAAACTAACATAGAAAAACAATGCCCGTACTTGCAATTCAACTCAAATAGTTATATAATAGGTTTGTTGAAAGGTGATTTGTAGTGATTCAAGTTACTCTTTTCACAATAAAAATTTCATGATTTTCATAAGGAGGAAATCACTAATGGTAGTTAAAGTTGGTATTAACGGTTTCGGACGTATCGGTCGTCTTGCTTTCCGTCGTATCCAAAACGTAGAAGGTGTTGAAGTTACTCGTATCAACGACCTTACAGATCCAGTCATGCTTGCACACTTGTTGAAATACGACACAACTCAAGGTCGTTTCGACGGTACTGTTGAAGTTAAAGAAGGCGGATTTGAAGTTAACGGTAAATTCATCAAAGTTTCTGCTGAACGTGATCCAGAACAAATCGACTGGGCTAACGACGGTGTAGAAATCGTTCTTGAAGCTACTGGTTTCTTTGCTAAGAAAGCAGCTGCTGAAAAACACTTGCACGCTGGTGGAGCTAAAAAAGTTGTTATCACTGCTCCTGGTGGAAACGACGTTAAAACAGTTGTATTCAACACTAACCACGACGTTCTTGACGGTACTGAAACAGTTATCTCAGGTGCTTCATGTACTACAAACTGCTTGGCTCCTATGGCTAAAGCTCTTCAAGATAACTTTGGTGTTGTAGAAGGATTGATGACTACTATCCACGCTTACACTGGTGACCAAATGATCCTTGACGGACCACACCGTGGTGGTGACCTTCGCCGTGCTCGCGCTGGTGCTGTAAACATTGTTCCTAACTCAACTGGTGCTGCAAAAGCTATCGGTCTTGTAATCCCAGAATTGAACGGTAAATTGGACGGAGCTGCTCAACGTGTTCCTGTTCCAGCAGGTTCTGTAACTGAGTTGGTAGCAGTTCTTGAAAAGAACGTTACTGTTGACGAAGTGAACGCAGCTATGAAAGCAGCTTCAAACGAATCATACGGATACACTGAAGATCCAATCGTATCTTCAGATATCCTAGGTATGTCTTACGGTTCATTGTTTGACGCAACTCAAACTAAAGTTCTTGACGTTGACGGTAAACAATTGGTTAAAGTTGTATCATGGTACGACAACGAAATGTCATACACTGCACAACTTGTTCGTACTCTTGAATACTTCGCAAAAATCGCTAAATAATTCTTGAGTCGATAGAAAAGCAAGGCCTCTGGTCTTGCTTTTTAAATATTTAAAAATGGATGACACAATCATCCATTCTTTTTTATTTCTCTTTCGAAAGTATCTGAAAGGGCAGTGAAGCTTAATTTTTCTAATGTAAGTGGATGGGTAAAGGAAAGTCGAAAGGCATGAAGCATAAGTCGATTTGATTTTCCTTTACTATTATAGAGAGGGTCGCCTAAAATAGGGAAGTTATGATGCGAAAGGTGCACACGAATCTGATGGGTTCGCCCGGTCTTTAGTTTGCAACGAACCAAGGAAGTTTTGTTTGGGAATTGCTTTAATCTGCTTACATTTGTTTCAGCATATTGCCCATTTTTTGTATCAACTACTCGTTTTCTGCGGTCATGGCGATCACGTCCGATTTTGTCCCTGAAAACAAGCTCTTTGCTGCTGATATTTCCATCAACTAGTGCCCAGTATTCCCTAGAAATCTCTTTTTTCTCCAGTAAGCGATTGAGAATAGGCAGGATAAAAGGATTTTTGGCAAAGAGAACCAAACCACTGGTTTCCATGTCCAGACGATGAACGACATAGCAGGTTTGGCCAACATAGGCACTGACATGGTTAAGAAGGGCGATTTCGCTTGGCTGATTACCATGCGTTTTCATCCCCTCTGGTTTGTTTACAATAACTAAGTGTTGATCTTGATAAACTTCCTGAATGAGGTTTGGGTTGCCCCAAGGAATTTCTTTTTCGGGATAATCTTCCTCGTCAAAAGTTAACTGGCAAATATCTCCAGGATTCACCACCTCGTTCCAGCGAACTTCTTCTTGATTTATCAAAATGTGTTTCTTGATTCTCAAAAAATGACGGATTTTTCTAGGGATGAGGAGTTGTTCCTCCAGTAATTGCTTAACCGTCATTTGAGGTAGAGAGTCTGGTAATGTAAATGTGAATTTCATACAGATATTGTAACAAAAAAAGCCCTATTTGGATAGGAAATAGCTAAATTCTTGTCTTCCTATGATGAAGATGATAAAATAAACGCATGAAATTAGATAAATTATTCGAGAAATTTCTTTCTCTTTTTAAAAAAGAAACAAGTGAACTAGAAGATTCTGATTCTACTAGCTTACGTCGTTCTCGCAGTGATAGAAAAAAATTGGCCCAAGTGGGTCCAATTCGAAAATTCTGGCGTCGTTATCATCTAACAAAGATTGTCCTTATACTAGGTTTGAGTGCAGGCTTGCTAGTTGGAACCTATTTGTTTGCTGTAGCTAAGTCAACCAATGTTAACGATTTGCAAAACGCCTTGAAAACTCGGACTATCATTTTTGACCGTGAAGAAAAAGAGGCTGGTGCCTTGTCTGGTCAAAAAGGAACTTATGTTGAATTGACTGATATCAGTAAAAACTTGCAGAATGCTGTTATTGCGACAGAAGACCGTTCTTTCTATAAAAACGACGGGATTAACTATGGTCGCTTCTTCTTGGCGATTGTCACTGCTGGTCGTTCAGGTGGTGGTTCTACTATTACCCAACAGCTGGCTAAAAACGCCTATCTATCACAGGATCAGACTGTTGAGAGAAAAGCGAAAGAATTTTTCCTGGCCTTAGAATTAACAAAAAAATATAGTAAGGATCAAATTCTAACCATGTACCTTAACAATGCCTATTTTGGAAATGGTGTGTGGGGTGTAGAAGATGCGAGTAAGAAATACTTTGGAGTTTCTTCATCAGAGGTGAGTCTGGATCAAGCTGCGACTCTGGCAGGGATGCTCAAAGGACCGGAATTGTATAATCCTTTGAATTCTGTAGAAGATTCGACTAATCGTCGCGACACTGTCTTACAAAATATGGTTGCAGCAGGATATATTGATAAAAACCAAGAAACCGAAGCTGCAGAAGTTGATATGACTTTGCAATTGCACGATAAGTATGAAGGGAAAATCTCAGATTACCGCTATCCTTCTTACTTTGATGCGGTGGTTAATGAAGCTGTTTCCAAGTATAATCTAACAGAGGAAGAAATTGTCAATAATGGCTACCGCATTTACACAGAGCTGGATCAAAACTACCAAGCAAATATGCAGGTTGTCTATGAAAATACAGTGCTATTTCCGAGGGCAGAGGATGGAACATTTGCTCAATCAGGAAGTGTCGCTCTCGAACCGAAAACAGGGGGAGTTCGTGGAGTTGTCGGTCAAGTTGCTGGCAATGATAAAACGGGATTCCGGAATTTCAACTATGCAACCCAATCGAAACGTAGCCCTGGTTCTACAATTAAGCCTTTAGTTGTTTATACGCCAGCAGTTGAAGCAGGCTGGGCTTTGAATAAGCTCTTGGATAACCATACCATGCAGTATGACAGCTATAAGGTTGATAACTATGCAGGGATCAAAACGAGTCGAGAAGTTCCCATGTATCAAGCCTTGGCAGAATCGCTTAATCTACCTGCTGTTGCCACTGTTAATGATTTGGGCCTTGATAAGGCTTTTGAGGCGGGCGAAAAATTTGGACTCAACATGGAAAAGGTCGACCGTGTTCTTGGTATTGCCTTGGGAAGTGGTGTCGAAACCAACCCACTTCAAATGGCTCAAGCATATGCTGTTTTTGCCAATGAAGGTTTAATGCCGGAAGCTCATTTTATTAGTAGAATTGAAAATGCTAGTGGTCAGGTTATTGCGAGCCATAAAAATTCACAAAAACGGGTGATTGATAAGTCTGTAGCTGATAAGATGACCAGTATGATGTTGGGGACTTTCACCAACGGTACTGGTATTAGTTCATCGCCTGCAGATTATGTCATGGCAGGGAAAACTGGTACAACCGAAGCAGTTTTTAATCCAGAATACACAAGTGACCAGTGGGTAATTGGTTATACTCCGGATGTGGTGATTAGTCACTGGCTTGGTTTTCCGACCACTGATGAAAATCACTATCTAGCAGGATCTACTTCAAACGGTGCAGCCCATGTCTTCAGAAATATTGCAAATACCATTTTACCTTATACCCCAGGAAGTACCTTTACAGTTGAAAATGCATATAAGAAAAATGGAATTGCACCAGCTAACACAAAAAGACAAGTACAAACCAATGATAATAGCCAGACAGATGATAATTTGTCTGATATTCGAGGACGTGCGCAAAGTCTAGTAGATGAGGCTAGTCGGGCTATCTCGGATGCTAAGATTAAGGAAAAGGCTCAAACAATATGGGATTCGGTAGTCAATCTATTTCGCTAAGATGCTTGTCAAAGCCTAGCTTTCTTGTTATAATAGATAGGATGGAGGTGTTATGGCACTAAAAAAAGCAAGCCTAGCTTGTGCGGTTTGTGGTTCGAGAAACTATTCAATCAAGATTAGTGGAAACCCCAAGCCTACACGACTAGAAGTAAATAAATTTTGTAAGCATTGTGGTAAGTACACTACACACAGAGAAACGAGATAGGAGAGAGCGATGCGTTTTATTGGAGATATTTTTAGACTTCTTAAAGACACAACATGGCCAACTCGCAAGGAAAGCTGGAGAGATTTTCGTTCTATCATGGAATACACAGCTTTCTTTGTAGTAATTATTTACATTTTTGACCAGTTGATTGTTTCAGGTTTGATTCGATTTATTAACATTTTTTAGAAGGCTAGTGGAGTTATTTACACTAGAAATCTTCTATTTATGAAAGGAAATATCATGGATAGTTTTGATAAAGGATGGTTTGTTTTACAAACTTATTCTGGTTATGAAAATAAGGTAAAAGAAAATCTATTACAACGTGCACAAACCTACAATATGTTGGATAATATTCTACGTGTTGAAATTCCAACACAAACAGTGCAAGTTGAAAAAAATGGAAAGAGAAAAGAAGTAGAAGAAAATCGCTTTCCAGGTTATGTTCTTGTAGAAATGGTCATGACAGATGAAGCTTGGTTTGTTGTTCGAAACACACCAAATGTTACAGGATTTGTCGGATCACACGGGAACAGATCAAAACCAACTCCATTATTGGAACAAGAAATTCGTGACATTTTGATATCTATGGGACAAACTGTTCAAGAATTTGATTTCGATGTTGAGGTTGGTCAAACTGTACGTATTATTGATGGTGCTTTTGCAGACTACACTGGTAAGATTACAGAAATTGATAATAACAAAGTAAAAATGATTATCTCTATGTTTGGGAATGACACAGTTGCAGAAGTAAACCTAAACCAAATCGCAGAATTATGACCCAAAGAGAGGCAAGACCTCTCTTTTTGTGCAGTTGAGGAGCTAAAGGGTGCAGAATGGATGAAATGTGCCAAAAGTGTTTCTGAATCTGTTAGACTGTATCTAGAAAGGGGAAGATTATGCTTAAAAAAATGTATGAAGAAGTCCAAGGAATTGTATACAAGTGTAGAAATGAATATTACCTTCATTTGTGGGAGCTATCGGATTGGAACCAAGAGGGTATGATTTGCTTACATGAATTGATTAGTAGAGAAGAAGGACTAGTAGACGATATTCCACGTTTAAGGAAATATTTCAAAACCAAGTTTCGAAATCGAATTTTAGACTATATCCGTAAACAAGAAAGCTACAAACGAAGATATAATAAAGAACTTTATGAAGAAGTGGGTGATATAAGTCATCGTATAAGTGAGGGCGGTCTGTGGCTAGATGATTATTATCTCTTTCATGAAACACTAAGAGATTATAGAAACAAACAAAGTAAAGAGAAACAAGAAGAACTAGAACGCGTCTTAAGAGATGAACGCTTCCGAGGGCGTCAAAGAGTGCTAAAGGACTTACGCATTGTGTTTAAAGAGTTTGACATCCGTACTCATTAGGAATTCATGCAAAAAAATAAAAAAAGTTTAAAAAAGGTGTTGACAAAGTTTAAAAAGCCTGTATAATAGTAAGAGTTGAAAATAACAACTCTGGTCCGTTGGTCAAGGGGTTAAGACACCGCCTTTTCACGGCGGTAACACGGGTTCGAATCCCGTACGGACTATGGTATGTTGCGGTTGAAACACTTGATGAAAAAAAGATTAAAAAAGTTTCAAAAAAGTGTTGACAAGCGAAAGCAGCTGTGATATACTAATATAGTTGTCGCTTGAGAGAAGTGAGCGACAAAGACCTTTGAAAACTGAACAAGACGAACCAATGTGCAGGGCACTACAACTAAGGTTGTAGTACTGAACAATGAAAAAAACAATAAATCTGTCAG
>NZ_VMLD01000027.1:0-4972 GCF_013276485.1 Streptococcus sp. 4886
AAAAAACAATAAATCTGTCAGTGACAGAAATGAGTGAGAACTCAAACTTTTAATGAGAGTTTGATCCTGGCTCAGGACGAACGCTGGCGGCGTGCCTAATACATGCAAGTAGAACGCTGAAGGAGGAGCTTGCTTCTCTGGATGAGTTGCGAACGGGTGAGTAACGCGTAGGTAACCTGCCTGGTAGCGGGGGATAACTATTGGAAACGATAGCTAATACCGCATAAGAGTAGATGTTGCATGACATTTACTTAAAAGGTGCAATTGCATCACTACCAGATGGACCTGCGTTGTATTAGCTAGTTGGTGGGGTAACGGCTCACCAAGGCGACGATACATAGCCGACCTGAGAGGGTGATCGGCCACACTGGGACTGAGACACGGCCCAGACTCCTACGGGAGGCAGCAGTAGGGAATCTTCGGCAATGGACGGAAGTCTGACCGAGCAACGCCGCGTGAGTGAAGAAGGTTTTCGGATCGTAAAGCTCTGTTGTAAGAGAAGAACGAGTGTGAGAGTGGAAAGTTCACACTGTGACGGTATCTTACCAGAAAGGGACGGCTAACTACGTGCCAGCAGCCGCGGTAATACGTAGGTCCCGAGCGTTGTCCGGATTTATTGGGCGTAAAGCGAGCGCAGGCGGTTAGATAAGTCTGAAGTTAAAGGCTGTGGCTTAACCATAGTACGCTTTGGAAACTGTTTAACTTGAGTGCAAGAGGGGAGAGTGGAATTCCATGTGTAGCGGTGAAATGCGTAGATATATGGAGGAACACCGGTGGCGAAAGCGGCTCTCTGGCTTGTAACTGACGCTGAGGCTCGAAAGCGTGGGGAGCAAACAGGATTAGATACCCTGGTAGTCCACGCCGTAAACGATGAGTGCTAGGTGTTAGACCCTTTCCGGGGTTTAGTGCCGTAGCTAACGCATTAAGCACTCCGCCTGGGGAGTACGACCGCAAGGTTGAAACTCAAAGGAATTGACGGGGGCCCGCACAAGCGGTGGAGCATGTGGTTTAATTCGAAGCAACGCGAAGAACCTTACCAGGTCTTGACATCCCTCTGACCGCTCTAGAGATAGAGCTTTCCTTCGGGACAGAGGTGACAGGTGGTGCATGGTTGTCGTCAGCTCGTGTCGTGAGATGTTGGGTTAAGTCCCGCAACGAGCGCAACCCCTATTGTTAGTTGCCATCATTCAGTTGGGCACTCTAGCGAGACTGCCGGTAATAAACCGGAGGAAGGTAGGGATGACGTCAAATCATCATGCCCCTTATGACCTGGGCTACACACGTGCTACAATGGCTGGTACAACGAGTCGCAAGCCGGTGACGGCAAGCTAATCTCTTAAAGCCAGTCTCAGTTCGGATTGTAGGCTGCAACTCGCCTACATGAAGTCGGAATCGCTAGTAATCGCGGATCAGCACGCCGCGGTGAATACGTTCCCGGGCCTTGTACACACCGCCCGTCACACCACGAGAGTTTGTAACACCCGAAGTCGGTGAGGTAACCGTAAGGAGCCAGCCGCCTAAGGTGGGATAGATGATTGGGGTGAAGTCGTAACAAGGTAGCCGTATCGGAAGGTGCGGCTGGATCACCTCCTTTCTAAGGATAAGGAACTGCGCATTGGTCTTGTTTAGTCTTGAGAGGTCTTGTGGGGCCTTAGCTCAGCTGGGAGAGCGCCTGCTTTGCACGCAGGAGGTCAGCGGTTCGATCCCGCTAGGCTCCATTGGTGAGAGATCACCAAGTAATGCACATTGAAAATTGAATATCTATATCAAATAGTAACAAGAAAATAAACCGAAAACGCTGTAGTATTAATAAGAGTTTATGACTGAAAGGTCAGAAAATAAGGTTAAGTTAATAAGGGCGCACGGTGGATGCCTTGGCACTAGGAGCCGAAGAAGGACGTGACAAACGACGATATGCCTTGGGTAGCTGTAAGTAAGCGATGATCCAGGGATTTCCGAATGGGGGAACCCAACAGGTACTACCTGTTACCCGCATCTGTTAAGGATGCGAGGAGGAAGACGCAGTGAACTGAAACATCTAAGTAGCTGCAGGAAGAGAAAGCAAAAGCGATTGCCTTAGTAGCGGCGAGCGAAACGGCAGAAGGGCAAACCGAAGAGTTTACTCTTCGGGGTTGTAGGACTGCAATGCGGACTCAAAGATTATAGAAGAATGATTTGGGAAGATCAGCCAAAGAGAGTAATAGCCTCGTATTTAAAATAGTCTTTGTACCTAGCAGTATCCTGAGTACGGCGGGACACGTGAAATCCCGTCGGAATCTGGGAGGACCATCTCCCAACCCTAAATACTTCCTAGTGACCGATAGTGAACCAGTACCGTGAGGGAAAGGTGAAAAGCACCCCGGGAGGGGAGTGAAATAGAACCTGAAACCGTGTGCCTACAACAAGTTCGAGCCCGTTAATGGGTGAGAGCGTGCCTTTTGTAGAATGAACCGGCGAGTTACGTTATGATGCGAGGTTAAGTTGAAGAGACGGAGCCGTAGGGAAACCGAGTCTGAATAGGGCGCCTTAGTATCATGACGTAGACCCGAAACCATGTGACCTACCCATGAGCAGGTTGAAGGTGCGGTAAGACGCACTGGAGGACCGAACCAGGGCACGTTGAAAAGTGCTTGGATGACTTGTGGGTAGCGGAGAAATTCCAAACGAACTTGGAGATAGCTGGTTCTCTCCGAAATAGCTTTAGGGCTAGCGTCGACATTAGAGATTCTTGGAGGTAGAGCACTGTTTGGGTGAGGGGTCCATCCCGGATTACCAATCTCAGATAAACTCCGAATGCCAATGAATTATGGTCGGCAGTCAGACTGCGAGTGCTAAGATCCGTAGTCGAAAGGGAAACAGCCCAGACCACCAGCTAAGGTCCCAAAATAATTGTTAAGTGGAAAAGGATGTGGGGTTGCACAGACAACTAGGATGTTAGCTTAGAAGCAGCTATTCATTCAAAGAGTGCGTAATAGCTCACTAGTCGAGTGACCCTGCGCCGAAAATGTACCGGGGCTAAAACAATTTACCGAAGCTGTGGATACCTTTATAGGTATGGTAGGAGAGCGTTCTATGTGTGAAGAAGGTGTACCGTGAGGAGCGCTGGAACGCATAGAAGTGAGAATGCCGGTATGAGTAGCGAAAGACAGGTGAGAATCCTGTCCACCGTAAGACTAAGGTTTCCAGGGGAAGGCTCGTCCGCCCTGGGTTAGTCGGGACCTAAGGAGAGACCGAAAGGTGTATCCGATGGACAACAGGTTGATATTCCTGTACTAGAGTATGTAGTGATGGAGGGACGCAGTAGGCTAACTAAAGCAGACGATTGGAAGTGTCTGTCTAAGCAGTGAGGTGTGAATTGAGTTAAATGCTTAGTTCTATAACATTGAGCTGTGATGGGGAGCGAAGTTTAGTAGCGAAGTTAGTGACGTCACACTGCCAAGAAAAGCTTCTAGCGTTTAAACATACTCTACCCGTACCGCAAACCGACACAGGTAGTCGAGGCGAGTAGCCTCAGGTGAGCGAGAGAACTCTCGTTAAGGAACTCGGCAAAATGACCCCGTAACTTCGGGAGAAGGGGTGCTGACTTTAAGTCAGCCGCAGTGAATAGGCCCAAGCAACTGTTTATCAAAAACACAGCTCTCTGCTAAATCGTAAGATGATGTATAGGGGGTGACGCCTGCCCGGTGCTGGAAGGTTAAGAGGAGTGCTTAGCGCAAGCGAAGGTATGAATTGAAGCCCCAGTAAACGGCGGCCGTAACTATAACGGTCCTAAGGTAGCGAAATTCCTTGTCGGGTAAGTTCCGACCCGCACGAAAGGCGTAATGATTTGGGCACTGTCTCAACGAGAGACTCGGTGAAATTTTAGTACCTGTGAAGATGCAGGTTACCCGCGACAGGACGGAAAGACCCCATGGAGCTTTACTGCAGTTTGATATTGAGTGTCTGTACCACATGTACAGGATAGGTAGGAGTCTATGAGATCGGGACGCCAGTTTCGAAGGAGACGTTGTTGGGATACTACCCTTGTGTTATGGCCACTCTAACCCAGATAGGTGATCCCTATCGGAGACAGTGTCTGACGGGCAGTTTGACTGGGGCGGTCGCCTCCTAAAAGGTAACGGAGGCGCCCAAAGGTTCCCTCAGAATGGTTGGAAATCATTCGCAGAGTGTAAAGGTATAAGGGAGCTTGACTGCGAGAGCTACAACTCGAGCAGGGACGAAAGTCGGGCTTAGTGATCCGGTGGTTCCGTATGGAAGGGCCATCGCTCAACGGATAAAAGCTACCCTGGGGATAACAGGCTTATCTCCCCCAAGAGTTCACATCGACGGGGAGGTTTGGCACCTCGATGTCGGCTCGTCGCATCCTGGGGCTGTAGTCGGTCCCAAGGGTTGGGCTGTTCGCCCATTAAAGCGGCACGCGAGCTGGGTTCAGAACGTCGTGAGACAGTTCGGTCCCTATCCGTCGCGGGCGTAGGAAATTTGAGAGGATCTGCTCCTAGTACGAGAGGACCAGAGTGGACTTACCGCTGGTGTACCAGTTGTCTTGCCAAAGGCATCGCTGGGTAGCTATGTAGGGAAGGGATAAACGCTGAAAGCATCTAAGTGTGAAACCCACCTCAAGATGAGATTTCCCATGATTTTATATCAGTAAGAGCCCTGAGAGATGATCAGGTAGATAGGTTAGAAGTGGAAGTGTGGCGACACATGTAGCGGACTAATACTAATAGCTCGAGGACTTATCCAAAGTAACTGAGAATATGAAAGCGAATGGTTTTCTTGGTTTGAATAGATATTCAATTTTGAGTAGGTATTACTCAGAGTTAAGTGACGATAGCCTAGGAGATACACCTGTACCCATGCCGAACACAGAAGTTAAGCCCTAGAACGCCGGAAGTAGTTGGGGGTTGCCCCCTGTGAGATATGGAAGTCGCTTAGCTTTATTCCGCCATAGCTCAGTTGGTAGTAGCGCATG
>NZ_VMLD01000028.1:0-64794 GCF_013276485.1 Streptococcus sp. 4886
GATGTTTGACAAACACGCCAACCTCAAGTATAGGTTTGGGGATCGGCATTTTGGGGCGGAAGGTTATTATGTGAGTACGGTTGGACTCAATGAAGCCACAATTAAGAAATATATTCAAGATTAAAGAAATTATCCAGTGGATGATTTCTTCACGAGTATGAAAATTTGAGAACGAGTAAAGCATGATATAGCACTAGATAAATTGAGTGTAAAAGAATATGAGGATCCCTTTAGGGATAGTGGTAAGTAATACTAAAGCCTCTTTAAGAGGCAAGTGACGAGTCAAGAGCAATGAGGCTTGAACAAAGTGAAAGCCAGCGTCTTTAGGCGCTGGCTGGTAATTTGGGCTTATAGCCCTGGTACAAACCACCCGTTTTAGGGGTGGTCATGATTCGGTTGATTTTTATTGAAATGTACTGAAATTAACAAAAAGAAAAAACGCTTGAATAGCGTTTTTCTTCTGTATTGATTCGTATTGAATGCTTACTTCACTTCTGTAAACACAACGTGTTTGCGAAGTTTTGGTGAGTATTTCTTCAATTGAAGACGGTCTGGAGTGTTACGTTTGTTTTTAGAAGTAAGGTACAAGCGTTCACCAGATTCTTTGTGTTCAAGTGTAATATTTACGCGCATGGTATCTCCCTTCTATTATTCAGCTGATGCAGCTTTAGCGATTTTACGTCCTTTGTAGTATCCTTTAAGTGATACACGGTGAGAACGTGAGTAATCTCCAGTAGTTTCGTCAAAGTTTACAGATGGAGCTGTTACTTTGTAGTGTGTACGACGTTTGTTTTTCTTCGCTTTTGAAGTGCGACGTGCAGGTACTGCCATTTTAATTTCTCCTTTTAAGATATAATTCAGTTAGGTTTGATTTTCATCAACTTTAATAGTATATCAAAACTTTTTTGTAAAGTAAAGTTACTTGACAAAAAAAGATGAAAAAATTCTCCTATTCGGCACGGCAGACAGGAGAAGGTGTTAAATATCAATCTCAAATGGTTCGTCAATGGTTTCTGATACGTATTTTCCGTCTTTCTTCCGTTGTTTGACACATTCTGTGAGGAGATATTCGATTTGGCCATTGACTGAACGAAAGTCATCTTCTGCCCATGATGTGAGTGCAGCGTATAACTTTGTTGAGAGTCGAAGGGGGATCTGCTTTTTTTAGCTTCAACCATCTTTAGTAAAGACTTCCTGTGTTGACAATTGGTTGTGCATCATGATTGCCACAAAGAACGACAAGGAGATTTGAAACCATGGCAGCTTTTCGCTCTTTGTCAAGCTCTACCAATTCCCCTTCATTGAGCCGTTCTAGTGCCATTTCAACCATTCCTATTAATTGTTATCTAAATGATATCGCTTTAATTTATAACGTCAAGAAAAAGTAGAAAAATAATTACTAAAAACTTTCAGCCCAATAATTTCTTTTAAAAGGTGAGATTATATTGTGCTCAAATACTCTTTTATTCTTATAACTTTTACACTATAATTGTAGTTAGAAAGGAAGAGAAATGTTTGATTATAGAGCACTAGTTATTTTGATGACTTTGATGGATCATTGTGAGCTATCATTATATGAATTATCTGTTAAGGTGAGCTTACCTATAAAGGAAGTCAAAGAAGGAATAGATTATTTAGTGCCTTATCTAGCTAATAAAGGGATAGTGCTGGATAAAAAGCAAGGTCGCTATAGTTTATCAAATCGTACGAAGCAGTCTTTGACAGATATTATTAAGTCGGATGAATTGGTTTTACCAAAGTCGACTCGCTTAGCTTTGATCTATCTTTACACTTTTTGCCGATTAGATTTTATATCGAATAATCATTACCAAGACTTTTTGAAAGTAAGTAAGAATACAACCTTATCTGATATTCAATCATTAAGAAAGATTATGTTAGATAATGATTTGGAGCTAGGGTACAGTAGAGCAAAAGGTTATACTTTACACGGTTCAGAGTGGAATAAGCACCGTTTAGCTTTTCAAATGGTTAGTGAGTTGCTGGAATCCTCCATAGGAATTTGGGGTTTGGATTATGTTTTATCCAGTTGGGGGTATTCATTAACTTATGATTTGATAAATCAGGTAGTTAAAGATTATTATGAGAAGCTACAGCTAGTACCTATTGTTAATCAATTAAAAGTTTGCCTTTTCGGTTTAGTATTCATTCTGTGTAGGTATCAAAGGGATGTTGAAAGAGTAGGTCTTTCAGAGACATTAGTATCTCCTGTTATTCAAGATATAACCACTATTTTATTGGATACAGTGGTTGATTTGGGAATTATAGATACGGTGTTTTCTGAGGATGATTATCGCTATATCACCGTTTTATTATCAAGTTGCTTTGAAGGTGAAGTAGATGTTGCTCCGGTTTACTTTAATCAATTAACAGAGGCTATTATAAGTAGAATGGAAGATATTTCTTTGTTACATTTTAAACAAAGGGAAGGATTGAGAGAAAATCTTCGTCGCCATCTTATACCGGCTTACTATAGATTAAAGTTCGGTCTACCTAGTTCAAATGAATATGTGTTGCATGTTAAAGAACATTATCCTGATTTATTTGAACTAGTAAAAGATTCTTTGACTCCCTTGATGGACGCTATTGACAAGCCCATACCTGATAGTGAAACAGCATATTTTGTTATCCATTTCGGAGGTTATTTAAAGAAAGCAGATACTTTGCCTCAAAAATGGTATAAAGCAGCAATCATTTGTCCTAATGGTGTTAGTTCTTCATTGATGTTAAAAGAGAATCTATTAGCATTATTTCCTCAAATTGAGTTCATAGGAACCTCAAAGATTGATGATTTACAGGCGAAAACTAGTAGTGACTATGATATGGTTTTTTCTACCATAAAGGTGGAGACAGAAAAGCCAAATTATCTAGTTTCGGTTATGATGACTGAAGAGCAAGCAATACAACTAGTAGAACTAGTGTTAAAAGATTTTCCGAATTTAGAGTATGGGGATTTTGAGATTGAACAAATCCTGAATATTGTCAAAAGATATGGAATTATTACACAAGAATTGGAATTAAGATTGGCGTTAAAGAATTATCTTTATCAAAAAAATGATAGAAAGGAAATTGTACCAGTGCTAGAACAACTTATTACCAAAGAAACCTATCAGGTGAGTTCGCAAAAATTAGGATGGAAGGAGGCGATTCGTTTAGCAGCTAAACCGCTTTTGGATCAAGATAAGATAACTGAGAACTACCCTGAGGCAATGATTCAAAAAGTAGAAGAGTTTGGACCTTTTATTAATTTAGGGAAGGGAGTAGCAATTCCTCACGCTCGGCCAGATGAAGGTGTGAATGAAATAGGAATGTCAATGTTAGTTTTGGAAGAACCGATTTATTTATTGGATAATCCAGAACAAGAGGTAAGATTGTTGATTTGTATTGCAGCCATTGATAATGAAAGTCATTTAAAGGCTTTGTCACATTTAACAACAATTTTAAGAGATAAAAATCATGTTCAAACTTTAATATCATCAAAAAACTATGATGACATTGAAATGATAATTAAACAGGAGGATTAAATAATGTTAAAAATTGGTACAGCTTGTGGTTCAGGATTAGGTTCAAGTTTTATGGTACAGATGAATATTGAATCTGTATTGAGTGATTTGAATGTTTCAGATGTAGAAGTTGAACACTATGATTTAGGTGGAGCAGATCCAAATGCTGCTGATATTTGGATTGTTGGTCGTGATCTAGCTGATTCAGCTAGTCATCTTGGAGATGTTCGTATCTTAAATAGTATTATTGATATGGATGAACTACGAGAATTAATTACTAAACTTTGTGAAGAAAAAGGACTTATATAGGAGGCTAGCGTCATGATGAAGTTCATATTGGATATTGTTAGTACACCAGCTATTTTAGTAGCTTTAATTGCAATCTTAGGATTAGTTCTTCAGAAGAAGAAATTACCTGATATTATTAAAGGTGGAATTAAGACCTTTGTTGGTTTCTTAGTTGTATCTGGTGGTGCAGGAATTGTACAAAATTCTTTAAATCCATTTGGTACCATGTTTGAGCATGCTTTTCATTTATCTGGCGTTGTGCCGAATAATGAAGCAATTGTAGCTGTAGCTTTAACAACATATGGCTCAGCTACTGCAATGATTATGTTTGCAGGTATGGTATTCAATATCTTAATTGCTCGTTTTACTCGATTCAAATATATCTTTTTAACAGGGCACCACACTCTATATATGGCGTGTATGATTGCAGTCATTTTATCAGTTGCTGGCTTTACAAGTTTGCCTCTTATCTTACTAGGAGGATTAGCACTCGGTATTATTATGAGTATTTCCCCAGCATTTGTGCAAAAATATATGGTTCAATTAACTGGAAATGACAAGGTGGCTTTAGGTCATTTCAGTTCTTTGGGATATTGGTTGAGTGGTTTTACTGGTAGCCTTATCGGTGACAAATCAAAATCAACAGAGGACATTAAATTTCCAAAGAGTCTAGCTTTTTTACGTGATAGTACTGTTAGTATTACTTTATCCATGGCAGTTATTTATATTATTGTAGCTATCTTTGCAGGGTCAGAATATATAGAAAAAGAAATCAGTAGTGGTACAAGTGGTCTAGTTTATGCTTTACAATTAGCAGGTCAATTTGCAGCAGGTGTATTTGTTATTTTAGCAGGTGTTCGCCTTATTTTGGGTGAAATTGTTCCAGCCTTTAAAGGTATTTCAGAGCGTCTTGTACCTAATTCAAAACCTGCTTTGGATTGTCCGATTGTTTATACTTATGCACCCAATGCAGTTCTAATTGGATTTATCTCTAGTTTTGTTGGTGGTTTAGTAAGTATGGCAATTATGATTGCTTCAGGAACGGTTGTTATCTTACCAGGCGTTGTGCCTCATTTCTTCTGTGGAGCGACTGCAGGTGTTATTGGGAATGCATCTGGTGGTGTTCGTGGAGCCACTATTGGAGCATTTTTACAAGGTATTTTAATCAGTTTTCTTCCAGTCTTTTTAATGCCAGTTTTGGGAGGACTTGGTTTCCAAGGATCAACTTTCTCAGATGCAGATTTTGGTCTATCAGGAATTATTTTAGGAATGTTAAATCAATTTGGCTCACAAGCAGGCATTGTGATTGGTCTTGTTCTTATTTTAGCAGTTATGTTTGGAGTATCCTTTATTAAAAAGCCATCTGTAAAGGAGGAATAAGGGATGATTTTAAGTAAAAATAGAGAAGATGAGTTAAGAAAATTTGCGACTAACATCCGATTAAATACTCTTGAAACCTTGAATCATCTTGGATTTGGTCATTATGGAGGGAGCCTGTCTATCGTAGAAGTTCTAGCAGTGCTTTATGGTGAAATAATGCCAATGACTCCAGAAATATTTGCATCGCGAGATAGAGATTATTTCATATTATCAAAAGGTCACGGAGGACCAGCTCTATACAGTACACTCTATTTGAATGGTTTCTTTGACAAAGAATTCTTATATTCTTTAAATACAAATGGAACCAAATTACCGTCTCATCCTGATAGAAATCTAACGCCAGGCATAGATATGACAACGGGCTCTTTAGGACAAGGAATTAGTGTTGCAACCGGACTTGCATATGGTCAGAGAATAAGAAAAAGTCCCTTTTATACCTATGCTATTGTTGGAGATGGTGAGTTAAATGAGGGACAATGTTGGGAGGCTATACAGTTTGCTTCTCATCAACAGTTATCTAATTTAATTGTATTTGTAGACGATAACAAAAAACAATTAGATGGTTTTACAAAGGATATTTGTAATCCAGGTGATTTTGTAGAAAAATTCTCATCATTTGGATTTGAATCCATTAGGGTCAATGGTTCAGATATTAGAGAAATTTATGAAGGGATTATCCAATTAAAACAGTCAAATAATTCATCCCCTAAGTGTATTGTATTAGACACTATTAAAGGTCAAGGAGTTCGAGAGCTGGAAGAAATGAAATCCAATCATCATCTTCGCCCTACTGTAGAGGAGAGACAAATGTTAACTTCAGTTGTAGAAAGATTAAGTCAGGAATTGGAGGAAACAGAATGATGAGAAGTACGAAAGAATTACGACATGTGTATAGAGATTTCCTTCTAGAGGCTAACCAAAGTTATTCTGATATAGTAGTTTTAGAAGCAGACTTGTCAAGTTCTAGGGCTACTAATAATCTTGAAAAGGACTTTGGAGACCGTTATGTGAATGTTGGGATCATGGAAGCAGAGATGGTCGGACTTGCAGCAGGTTTATCTATTCAGGGGTTTAGACCTTATCTTCATACATTTGGTCCTTTTGCTTCACGAAGGGTATTTGATCAATTATTTATTTCTCTTGGATACGCACAATTGGATGCCACTGTGATTGGATCAGATGCAGGAGTAACTGCAGAAATGAATGGTGGGACACATATGCCATTTGAAGAAATTGGATTGTTACGTTTAATTCCTAAATCGATCATTTTTGAAGCAACTGATGATATCCAATTTCGTGAAATATTGAACCAGACATTAGACTTAAAAGGACTGAAATATATTCGAACAATTAGAAAAGCTCCAGAGGCTGTATATCAAGGTGGAGAAGATTTTTCTAAAGGCTACATTGAGTTAAGACACGGTGAAGATGTTGTAATCGTTGCTTCTGGCATAATGGTTGCTCCAAGTATTCGAGTTGCGGATGAACTGTCTAAATTAGGTTATTCAGTAGGTGTGATAGATTTATTTAGAATTAAACCGATACCAGAACAGATAAAAACAATGTTAAGTGGAAAAACTATATTTACTGTAGAAAACCACAATCAGATAGGTGGAATTGGCAGTGCTTTATGTGAATTATTCTCTGATGATGGAATAACAAAAATTCATCGGATGGGTGTTCAAGAAAGTTTCGGTCAAGTAGGGAAAGTGGATTATCTTCTTAATGAGTATGGTTTGAGTGAATCGAATATAAAAGAGAAAGTTCTAGAAATTTATAATGCAAGATAGATGTTGAATACACTGTTCTGAAAGAATTTTTGTAACAATTACAGTACGTTATTTAAAGAAAGCGGATTAAAAAGCATATTCTGGTCATCAGAAAGTGCCCTAATCCGCTTTGTTGTTTTTAGTTTTAAATATTTCATATGTATATAGAATTTTCTGAAAATTCAAGAATTTTCTTCTGTTCATTGCTTTTAAAATGTGCTATAATAGTAAAAACTGAAATGGGAGGGAACAAATGACCGAATTAGATAAACGTCACCGCAGTAGCATTTATGACAGTATGGTAAAATCACCAAACCGTGCTATGCTTCGTGCGACTGGTATGACAGATAAGGACTTTGAGACACCGATTGTGGGAGTGATTTCGACTTGGGCGGAAAATACACCATGTAACATCCACTTGCATGATTTTGGGAAATTGGCTAAAGAAGGTGTCAAATCGGCAGGTGCTTGGCCTGTGCAGTTTGGGACTATCACTGTAGCGGACGGGATTGCCATGGGAACGCCCGGTATGCGTTTCTCTTTGACATCTCGTGATATCATTGCGGACTCAATCGAGGCGGCTATGGGAGGCCACAATGTGGATGCCTTCGTCGCTATCGGTGGCTGTGACAAGAACATGCCTGGTTCTATGATTGCCATTGCCAATATGGATATTCCAGCTATTTTCGCTTATGGTGGAACTATTGCACCGGGAAATCTTGATGGTAAAGATATTGACTTGGTTTCTGTTTTTGAGGGTATCGGAAAATGGAACCACGGTGACATGACAGCTGAGGACGTAAAACGTCTTGAATGTAATGCCTGCCCTGGCCCTGGTGGCTGTGGTGGTATGTATACAGCTAATACCATGGCGACAGCTATCGAAGTTCTAGGTATGAGTTTGCCAGGCTCCTCATCTCACCCAGCTGAATCAGCTGATAAGAAAGAAGACATCGAAGCAGCAGGACGTGCTGTTGTTAAGATGTTGGAGCTCGGTCTCAAACCATCAGACATCTTGACTCGTGAAGCCTTTGAAGATGCCATCACTGTAACTATGGCTCTCGGTGGTTCTACAAATGCCACTCTTCACTTGCTTGCCATTGCCCATGCTGCCAATGTTGACTTGTCACTTGAGGACTTCAATACGATCCAAGAGCGTGTGCCTCACTTGGCCGACTTGAAACCATCTGGTCAGTATGTCTTCCAAGACCTCTATGAAGTCGGTGGTGTGCCTGCGGTTATGAGATACCTCTTGGCAAATGGTTTCCTTCATGGAGACCGCATTACATGTACTGGTAAGACTGTAGCTGAAAACTTAGCTGACTTTGCAGACCTTACACCAGGCCAAAAAGTCATTATGCCACTTGAAAATCCAAAACGTGCAGATGGTCCGCTTATCATCTTGAACGGGAACCTTGCCCCTGATGGAGCAGTTGCCAAGGTATCAGGTGTTAAAGTGCGTCGTCACGTTGGACCAGCTAAGGTCTTTGACTCAGAAGAAGATGCGATTCAGGCCGTTCTGACAGATGAAATCGTTGATGGCGATGTTGTCGTTGTTCGTTTTGTTGGACCTAAGGGTGGTCCTGGTATGCCTGAGATGCTGTCACTTTCATCCATGATTGTTGGTAAAGGTCAAGGAGACAAGGTTGCCCTCTTAACGGATGGCCGTTTCTCTGGTGGGACTTATGGTCTAGTTGTTGGACATATCGCTCCTGAGGCTCAGGATGGTGGACCAATTGCCTACCTTCGTACAGGCGATATTGTTACGGTTGACCAAGATACCAAAGAAATTTCCATGGCCGTATCCGAAGAAGAACTTGAAAAACGCAAGGCAGAAACTACCTTGCCACCACTTTACAGTCGTGGTGTCCTCGGTAAATATGCCCACATCGTATCATCTGCTTCACGCGGAGCCGTGACAGACTTCTGGAATATGGACAAGTCAGGTAAAAAATAAACTCAAAAAGCAAGCCAACTTCGGCTTGCTTCTTTTCATCTCCAAAAGTGATTTGCCTGCCTATACTCAATAAAAATCAAAGAGCAAACTAGAAAGCTAGGCGCAGGTTGCTCAAAACACTGTTTTGAGGTTGCAGATAGAACTGACGAAGTCAGTAACATCTATACGATAAGGCTAAGCTGACGTGGTTTGAAGAGATTTTTGAAGAGTATTAACGAGGTGGCAGTCCAAGGGCAATACGGCCGTAGCGACTGATTCGTGTGATTTTCCAGGCAGGCGACCAGGTGACTTCAACCTTGACATCTTCGATACCCTCGATTTGTTTCAGACCTGCTACGATTTCGATAGGCAGGCTTTCGGCACAATCACAGGCGGTGTCGGTGAAGGTCATGACAATCTTGCAGAGGCCCGTTTCATCCAGATTGATTTCATAAATCAGTCCTAGATTGTAAACATCCAATTCCACATCTGTATCAAAAACCTTCTCTAGTTTTTCGATAATTTGGTCTTGCAAGGCTAAAGCGCGGTCATTGATTTTGATATCCTCTCTCATTACAGTCCCTCCACGTGATAAATATCCTCTATTTTCTCATAATTCTGACAATTTGGCAAGTTTTTGATGAATTTTCTGAAAAATATGATAAAATGAAGAAAATACTGAATCAAGGGGAAGTCTATGGAGCAGATTGGAAAAGTCTTTAGACAATTACGAGAGTCAAGAAATATCTCGCTGAGACAAGCAACTGGGGGACAATTTTCGCCGTCTATGTTGTCCCGATTTGAAACAGGTCAGAGTGAGCTTTCGGTGGAAAAGTTTTTATTTGCCCTAGAAAATATATCTGCCAGTGTAGAGGAAATTCTCTTTCTGGCGAGAGGTTTTCAGTATGATACAGATTCTGAGTTGAGAAAAGAAATCATAGATGTCTTGGATCCAAAGAATATAGCTCCGCTTGAGGACTTGTATCGCAAGGAGTATCAAAAGCATGCCCATTCTCAAAACAAACAGAAACATATTCTAAATGCCATTATGATCAAGTCTTATATGAAGGGCATGGATGAAGGGGTAGAGTTAACAGCAGAGGAAGGGAAAGTCCTTCATGATTATTTGTTTTCTACCGAGATTTGGGGGATCTATGAACTCAATTTATTTTCAGTCAGTTCACCATTTTTATCTGTTTCTCTTTTTACTAGATATGTACGAGAAATGGTCCGAAAATCTGATTTTCTAATGGAAATGTCTGGCAATCGAAACCTTTTTCACACTATACTATTGAATGGTTTTTTAGCTAGCATTGAGTGTGAAGAATTTACTAATGCCCATTATTTTAAACGTGTTATCGAAGAGCATTTCTACAAGGAAAATGAGACCTACTTCCGAATTGTCTATTTGTGGGCGGAAGGTCTCCTTGATAGCAAGCAAGGCAGAGTCAAGGAAGGACAAAAAAAGATGGAAGATGCTGTCCGTATTTTTGAGATGCTTGGCTGTAACAAATCTGCCGAATACTATAGAAAAACGATCGATTGTTGAATATCTGCAAACTAAGAAAATTATTTGAAATTTGAAGCGATAGAACTATTGGGCTCTCTCGTGTCACTGGAGAAATTCTATCGTTTCTTTTTGCTCATTTCATTTGTTGCATATATTCAAAAGTTTTTCCTCTAAAATTTCTAAGTGCTATACTATAGTCATACTTCACATAAAACTTCGAACAAGAAGGGAGATTACCTATGAAACTATTGTTTAGAAATCAAGCTTATCGATTCTTGACTTTGTCACGATTCTTCAATGCTTTTGGTGCTTCGATTTTCAACCTGGTATTTATCGTCTATGCATCGACCTTGCCGCAAGCCTCCTTTGCTGTTGCTATGGCGAATATTGTCATGATTCTTCCGACTCTCTTTACAGTTTTTGTAGGGATTCGGGCAGATTACACGAGGGACAAGGTCAAATGGATGGTCTATAGCGGTTTGTTTCAGGCGGTTTTATTTTTTCTAGCAGCCCTAGTTGTTCAGCAAGCTAGTCTCTTTGCCTTTTCTAGCCTGTGTTTGATCAATGTCATTAGTGATGTCATCAGTGATTTTGCTGGTGGTTTGCGCATGCCTCTTATTAAGGAAAAAGTAGCTGAAAATGATTTGATGGAGGCTTACTCTTTTTCACAGTTCATCACCTATATTTCAGCTATTGGGGGTCAATCTTTCGGAGTCTGGCTCTTAGGG
This sequence comes from Streptococcus sp. 4886, assembly GCF_013276485.1. Taxonomy (NCBI): domain Bacteria; kingdom Bacillati; phylum Bacillota; class Bacilli; order Lactobacillales; family Streptococcaceae; genus Streptococcus; species Streptococcus sp. 4886. The sequence goes on from NZ_VMLD01000028.1 coordinate 11,133, forward strand.
CTATCGGTCAACAATTTTTCCCTTGTTGCGGGAATCAATGCCTGTTTTTTCCTCGTATCAGCTTCTGTTCTCTTTTTAGGAAGAAGCAAATTGAGTATATCAATTTCATCTGCTGATGGTGAATCACTAAAAAATGAGAAGCTTCCTATCAAAGACCAGTTCCTAACGATTTACCGAAATTTACGTCTCGTTTTTCTTAAAAGTGGACAGAAAAACTTTGGTTTTATGCTCTTTGCTGTCTTGCTTATCAATGCCTTGGGTGGCGCTTTGGGTGGAATTTATAATATCTTCTTTTTGAGCCATTCTCTCTTGAATTTTTCTTATACAGAGGCACTATTTATCAGTCAAGTCTGTGCTTTAGTAGCAATCATCATCAGTAGCCTTACGGGCAATGATTATTTTGGGAAGCAGTCCTTGCCTAGATTGATGATGTGGGTGACCGTAGGACTCAGTCTAGTTGGTCTAGCTAATTTATTCAATCAAGTCGTACTTGGTTTACTATTTCTCTGTTCAACTCTGTATGTGTCTGGTAAAGTTCAACCAAAGATTAGTGCCATGCTCCTGAAAAATCTAGCTCCAGAGGTTCTAGCTCGTACCAGTAATTTTTTAGGTTTATTGTTCACCTTATCCATACCTGTGGGAACAGCCTGTTTTTCACTTGTAGCTGTATGGAATATACAGTTGACTTGGATGCTATTTGTTGGTCTTTCCTTGCTAGCTATTCTTTTGACGATTCTTAATCTCAAAAATGATATCTAATACTCTTCGAAAATCTCTTCAAACCACGTCAGTGTCGCCTTACCGTAGATATGGTTACTGACTTCGTCAGTTCTATCCACAACTTCAAAACATTGTTTTGAGCAACCTGCGGCTAACTTCCTAGTTTGCTTTTTGATTTTCATTGAGTATAAATCCTAATTTTGTTCTCACTGTTTTAATCCCTCTATTTATGGTAAAATAAGACTATTAAGTTTAAAGAGGATTCCCTATGAAATTACAAAAACCAAAAGGAACGCAGGATATTTTACCTGCTGAATCTGCCAAATGGCAGTACGTTGAGGGCTTTGCCCGTGAAATTTTCAAGCGCTATAACTATGCAGAAGTGCGCACGCCTATTTTTGAGCATTACGAGGTTATCAGCCGTTCTGTCGGAGATACAACGGATATCGTAACCAAGGAAATGTACGATTTCTATGACAAGGGTGACCGCCATATTACCCTCCGTCCAGAAGGAACTGCGCCTGTTGTCCGTTCCTACGTGGAAAATAAACTCTTCGCCCCAGAAGTGCAAAAGCCAAGTAAGTTCTACTACATGGGCCCTATGTTCCGCTATGAGCGTCCACAGGCAGGGCGTTTGCGCCAGTTCCACCAGATTGGTGTTGAGTGTTTTGGATCTAGCAATCCAGCTACCGATGTGGAAACCATCGCTATGGCAGCCCACTTCCTGAAAGAAATTGGCATCCAAGGTGTCAAATTGCACCTCAACACTCTTGGGAATCCTGAGAGTCGTGCGGCCTACCGTCAAGCCTTGATTGACTATTTGACACCGCTCAAGGAGACCTTGTCCAAGGATAGCCAACGTCGTTTGGAGGAAAATCCTCTCCGTGTCTTGGACTCTAAGGAAAAAGAAGACAAGGTGGCAGTGGAGAATGCACCTTCTATCTTGGATTTCCTTGATGAAGAAAGCCAAGCTCATTTTGATGCTGTGCGTCAGATGTTGGAAAATCTGGGTGTAGACTATATCATCGATACCAATATGGTGCGTGGTCTGGACTACTACAACCACACCATTTTCGAGTTTATCACTGAGATTGAGGGCAATGACCTGACCGTCTGTGCGGGTGGTCGTTACGATGGTTTGGTTTCTTACTTTGGAGGCCCTGAAACTGCTGGCTTTGGTTTTGGACTTGGTGTAGAGCGCCTGCTTCTCATTCTTGAAAAGCAAGGTGTGTCTCTCCCTATCGAAAACGCCCTAGATGTCTATATCGCAGTTTTGGGAGAAGGAGCAAATGTCAAGGCCTTGGAATTAGTACAGACTCTTCGCCAACAAGGTTTCAAAGCAGAGCGTGATTACCTCAATCGTAAACTCAAAGCTCAGTTCAAGTCAGCCGATGTCTTTGCGTCTAAGACCCTCATCACCCTAGGAGAGAGCGAAGTCGAAAGCGGACAAGTGACAGTCAAGAACAACCAAACTCGAGAAGAAGTGCAAGTGTCACTTGAGACAATCAGCCAAAACTTCTCAGAAATCTTTGAAAAACTAGGATTTTAATGATAGATAAACTGGTCAGGAACCTACTCCTGACCTTTTTCTTTTGCAAAATGACAAAAATCATAAACTTTTTGACAAATATGCTTGTCAAAAAGAAAAAGATGTGTTACAATATAAGCAAGTTAAGAAATAGGAGGGAGCCACATGTGGGTATGGATTTTGTTTCCTTTTCTCGTCTTGATTTATATGAGTCAATCTAAGAAAATCAAGCGGATAGAGAAGAGGTTAAAGGTAATCGAAAGAAAAGAGAAAGGAAACGCAGAAATGTCGAGATTATTGCAAGAAATGATTGGAAAGAAACCAACAATCATTGGAGAACTATTTGGAACAAATTTTTGGGAAGTTGTGGATGTTGATGAGGAATGGGTCAAGCTACGATACGTAGATAAGACGGGAAAAGAAAAAATCAAGTTGCAACGTATTGAGGATATCCAAGCCGTTGAATTTGACGGAGAGTAGGTGTGTGACATGCAACTAAAAAATCGTCTAAAAGAGTTGCGGGCTCGCGATGGCCTTAATCAAACCGAACTAGCCAAGCTAGCAGAGGTTTCCAGACAGACTATCAGTCTATTAGAACGGGATGAATACACCCCGTCCATTATCATTGCCCTGAAAATATCTCAAATTTTCAACGAAACAGTCGAATCGGTATTTCGCTTGGAGGAGGACGAGTGATGAACAAGTATAAAGTGATTTATTGTATGAGTGTTCTTGCCCTTATTGTGAATGCTTTTGCTATGATTGGAACATTACTGGGTTGGTTCTATTTTGTTGAAAGTAAGTATTTGTTTTGGGTTAACTTAGTCCTCTTGTCCATTTTCAACTGGTTAAAGAAAAAGGAGAAAAATGATGAACAAGTATAAAGTGATTTATTATGTAGTTGCCATAGCTTTATTAGTCAGCGTGTGTCTACTAATTGGAACAAATCTAGGATGGTTTGATCTCTATTACAGTGACCAATTTATTTGGGCCTACTTTGCCCTCATCCCAGTCGTTGACTGGATTGAAAAGAAAGCAAACAATTTAGCGAGTGAAAAAGGAGAATGAATATGAAAAAGAATAAGAAAGGTGTCTTGTTATTTTTAATGTCTGTTGTCTTTGGAGGCTTCTTGGGCATGTTTGTAGGGATGTTTAAGGCACGTGCCGAATCCTACGAAGTTATTTTAGATGTAAAAGTCTTGATACCTTGGATATCAGCTATTTGTTTAGTATTAGGTTTCATTAGTCTTTTTTTGACTTTCAATTTCTTAAAGAAAAGCAGAAAATTTCATTCCTTGTATCAAGAGGAAATGGATGATGATCTGAATGAAAGCTATTATGTGCAAATGTATCGGAATCTTGAGTTTGGAAGTATTGCTTTTAATAGTGCAAGTGTAGTGATTTTATTGGCTCTCTTCATTTCAGCAAGTGAAGTGGTTATACTAAATAGAAGCAATCTAACCTTATCTCTTTCTTTTTTGGGATTAGTGTTGACTTTTAATGCTCAAAAATATTTTTATAAAACCATTGCGATTGTTCGCCAGTTTGATATGGTATTTTTCTCTATGCCAAAGGATATCTTAGGTTATGTCAATTCTTGCGATGAAGGGGAGCGCCAGGCTAATTTGGAACAGAGTTTTCGGATTTTATTCCAATTACATCAGTATGTCTTGCCAGCTTTGTACTTTCTGATTGCTCTCTTTTCTTTACTGACAGGAGAGATTCAGTTACTAGCCTTCTTGTTTGTCGGAGCAATCCATATTTATATCAATGTGATGCAGTTACCTATGGTGAAACGTTATTTCAAATAAAGGAGTTTTTATGATTCGTGTTGAAAATGTAAGCAAAAGTTTTGGGAACAAAAAAGCTCTTCATCAGATTTCTTTTGAGATTAAGGAGGGTGAAATCTTTGGTTTTCTTGGGCCTTCTGGCTCAGGTAAAACAACCATGATCAATGTCTTAACAGGTCAGTTGGCTGCAGATCAAGGTAAAACAGTTTTGTTAGGCAAGAATTCTCAAGATTTAACCTCAAATGATTTGGAACAAATTGGTATTGTTAGTGATGGCAGTGGTTTTTATGAAAAGATGAGTCTTTATAAAAATCTTCTCATCTATGCTAAGTTATATGGTCTCAAGGCAGATAGAGTAAATCAGGTGCTCCAACAGGTTGGATTGGCAGATGCTAAAGATATTATTGCAGAAAAGTTATCTACTGGAATGAAACAACGAATGTTCTTGGCTCGTGCCCTTCTGAATGCTCCTAAGATTCTCTTTCTAGATGAGCCAACCAGTGGCTTAGACCCTACAACATCTAAGATGATTCATACCCTACTTCAAGAGTTAAAGCAGGCGGGGACAACTATCTTTCTGACCACGCATGATATGCATGAAGCAACTCTGCTTTGTGATCGCTTATCTCTTTTGAATAAGGGGAACTTAATAGAGTATGGAAGTCCACAAGATATTATCCAGAAGTACCATGTGGATAAGAAAGTACGTGTGGTTTATAATGATGGACGAGAACAGATCGTTCCATTTGAAGAATTACCACATTTAGATACGACAGATTTGATGATGGTTCACTCTTGTGAGCCAACTCTAGAAGAAATCTTTATCAGATTGACAGGAGAAAAGTTAGATGTTTAGAAAATTAAATGCCCTACTATGGTTAAGAGTACAAGTTCTTATTAGCAATTCAAGTTTGTTAGCAACTTTATTGATGCCTTTTGGTATTGCTGTTCTATATAATGAATTCATGAATAAGAATGGAGAATTGAGTATGTTTCTCCTCTCTACGAGTTTGACCATGGTCTTGAGTATGGGAAGTGGTTATATGGTATCGATTATGATGGCAGAAGATAAGGAAAAACGAAATCTGAAATCACTCATTCTAAGTGGTGTGACAGCAACAGAATATACTTTCAGTATGCTCGTTCTCCCTATTCTGATAATGTTGCTTGCTATGATTGCACTTCCCATCTATCTTAGAGTAGATGTATCTGGTTATTTAGTTGCCTACGTTATCTATTTGCTCCTAGCAACGATTAGTATTATTTTTCTCAACCTTCTAATCGGTGCGGTTTCAGATACTCAATCTAAAGCGCAAGTTTATAGTATCTTCCCTATGTTAATTGTCTCTTTTTTACCTATAATTGCTCTTCAAAATGATACGGCTCAGAAAGTGTTAGATTACTCGTTCGTCGGTCCTATTGTAAATCTTTTAAATCAAAAAGGTGGGGAAATATCTTTTTCTAATATTGGTATGTTACTTGCCTGGGTACTTGTGTTAGGAATAGCAAACCTCTTTGTATTGAAAAACAGCTATAAAGCAAGATAGGAGAACTTTATGAAACTACTTAAAAACCTTGGCTGGTTTCTTCTAGCCATTCTATCCTTTTTATTCATCTATGGCTTCATTCAGGTGCTCGCGACTACGTCGCTTGCCTTAGGCGGTTCACCCTATGCTGTGACCTTGCTCTATGTGGCCTTGGCTGGAGTTTATGTGTACGGCATTTACAAATGGTATCAGAAAGGTCCTGTTCGTATTGAGAAGAGTGGCTTCAACCGATTTATTTGGCTTCCTGTCTTGGTTTGGTTCTTATCTCTTGTTGTCCAGTTTTTCTTGCCAAATGATCCTTCAGTAAATCAGCAAATAGCGATAGACTTGACCTTGTCTCAACCACTTTTCTCATTCTTTGCGGTCGTTATTTTTGCTCCTTTGACGGAAGAACTTATCTTTAGAGGGATGTTGGCACGCTATCTCTTTCCTAAGCAGGACAATAGGAAACAAACTCTGATTTTCCTTCTGGTATCTAGTCTTCTGTTTGCCTTGATTCATTTCCCAGGTGATGTGCAACAATTTTTTGTCTATTTTAGCCTTGGTTTTAGTTTGGGTTTGGCTTACATTAGCAGAAAAGGTCTGGTCTACAGTATTTCTCTCCACGCTTTGAATAATTTAATCGGCTTTTTGATGATACTCATGCTATAATAGAGTCAGGAGGTCACATGAAACGAGTAATTTTATTAGCAGTGATTCAAGCAGTTGTTCTATTTTTCATCATTGGGGCGCTAGCTTATGCCTTTAAGGGCGATTTCTTCTATAACTATCTAGTAGTCGTCTTTGCCCCTATTGCAGGTGTCTTGCGTTTTGGGACAGCTTACATAACGGAAATTGTCTTGCCTCGAAAGGCAGCCGAAATCGCTGAAAAGCGTAAAGCAGGCAACAATTCAAAATAAAAGAGTCCGGTGAACTTCATCGGATTTTTGTATGTGAGTTAATTTTTAAAGACTGGCAAACTTTTCTGATGATTTTCATGAAGAGCCTGCGCTTTTATGGTAAAATAGTAACAGAATAAAAGAGGAGAGAAACAATGAAACGTAGTATGTATGCTGGTCGTGTTCGTGAGGAACACATCGGACAAGAAATAACCTTGAAAGGATGGGTAGGCCGTCGTCGTGACCTTGGTGGTTTGATCTTTATCGATCTTCGTGACCGTGAAGGAATCATGCAGTTGGTTATCAACCCTGAAAAAGTCTCTGCAGAGGTTATGACAACAGCTGAAAGCCTTCGTAGCGAATTTGTTATCGAGGTGACTGGTCAGGTCGCTGCGCGTGAGCAAGCCAATGATAAGTTGCCAACTGGTGCAGTTGAGTTAAACGTGACAGCTCTGACAGTGCTTAATACAGCTAAGACAACACCATTTGAGATTAAGGATGGTATTGAGGCCAATGACGATACACGTTTGCGTTACCGTTACCTTGACCTTCGTCGTCCAGAAATGTTGGAAAATCTTAAACTTCGTGCTAAGGTGACCCACTCTATCCGTAATTACTTGGATGAGTTGGAGTTTATCGACGTGGAGACACCATTCCTTTCTAAGTCAACGCCTGAAGGGGCGCGTGATTATTTGGTGCCATCTCGTGTTAATAAGGGGCATTTCTATGCTCTTCCTCAAAGTCCACAAATCACTAAGCAATTGTTGATGAATGCTGGTTTTGACCGTTACTACCAAATCGTCAAATGTTTCCGTGACGAGGACTTGCGTGGTGACCGCCAGCCTGAGTTCACTCAGGTCGACTTGGAAACGTCTTTCCTTACTGAGCAAGAAATCCAAGATATCACAGAAGGCTTGATTGCACGCGTGATGAAAGAAACTAAAGGCATCGAAGTCACTCTGCCTTTCCCGCGTATGAAGTATGATGACGCTATGGCTCGTTACGGTTCTGATAAGCCAGATACTCGTTTTGACATGTTGCTTCAGGACTTGACAGAAGTGGTCAAAGGTGTAGATTTTAAAGTCTTTTCAGAAGCACCTGCTGTAAAAGCAATTGTGGTCAAAGGCGCTGCGGACAACTATTCACGTAAAGACATCGACAAGATGACGGAAGTAGCCAAACAATATGGTGCCAAAGGTCTTGCTTGGGTCAAGGTGGTTGATGGAGAATTAAACGGACCAGTTGCCAAGTTCTTGACTGGTATCCAAGAAGAATTGACAGCAGCGCTTGCTCTTGAAGACAAGGACTTGGTTCTCTTTGTGGCGGATACGCTTGAAGTGGCCAATGCAACTCTCGGTGCCCTTCGTGGACGTATTGCCAAAGAGCTTGGCTTGATTGATAATGATAAGTTCAACTTCCTTTGGGTGGTTGACTGGCCGATGTTTGAATGGTCTGAAGAAGAAGGCCGCTACATGAGCGCCCACCATCCATTCACACTTCCACAGGAAGAGACTGCTCACGAATTAGAAGGTGATTTGGCTAAGGTTCGTGCCATTGCTTACGATATCGTCTTGAACGGTTATGAGCTTGGTGGTGGTAGCCTTCGTATCAACCAAAAAGACCTTCAAGAACGCATGTTCAAGGCTCTTGGTTTCTCAGCTGAAGAAGCAAATGATCAGTTTGGTTTCCTTCTTGAAGCCATGGACTATGGTTTCCCACCACACGGTGGCTTGGCTATCGGGCTTGACCGTTTTGTCATGCTCTTAGCAGGAGAAGAAAATATTCGTGAAGTCATTGCCTTTCCTAAGAACAACAAGGCAACTGATCCAATGACACAAGCTCCTTCAACAGTAGCTCTCAAACAACTAGAGGAACTCAGCTTACAAGTAGAAGAAGATGAAACAAGCAAAACGAATTAAGCGGTGGCGCTATTATCTGCGCCGCTTTGCTCATCAGATAAAAATTTTACGTGTCTTACAAAGCATCTCTCGTGAGAAGTATGACGAGAAGATTTCGGCCTCTCTGGTCTATGGATTTCTATCAGCAGTAGCGGTCAATTTCTTTTTCCAACCGGGGCATGTGTATTCGAGTGGTGCTACAGGTCTGGCACAGATTATCTCTGCCTTGAGTAATCACTGGTTTGGTTTTCACATTCCGATTTCGCTGACCTTCTACGCCATTAATTTTCCTTTGATGGTCTTGGCTTGGTATCAGATTGGGCATAAGTTCACCGTCTTTACCTTTATCACGGTATCCATGAGTTCCTTCTTTATCCAGTTCGTCCCTGTGGCGACCTTGACGGAGGATCCCATTATCAATGCCCTTTTTGGGGGCGTTGTCATGGGCTTGGGGATTGGTTTTGCTCTTCGAAACAATATCTCCAGTGGTGGGACGGATATCGTCAGTTTGACTATTCGTAAGAAAACGGGTAAGAATGTCGGTAGTATTTCTTTCTTGGTAAATGGGACTATCATGCTGATAGCAGGTTTGACCTTTGGTTGGAAATATGCTCTCTACTCTATGATTACCATCTTTGTCTCTAGCCGTGTCACAGACGCTGTCTTTACTAAGCAAAAACGCATGCAGGCTATGATTGTGACCAATCATCCAGATAAAGTAATTGAGAAAATCCATAAAAAATTGCACCGCGGAGCAACCATGATCCACGATGCAGAAGGAACCTACAATCACGAGAGAAAGGCAGTTTTAATCACTGTTATTACACGTGCAGAGTTTAATGAATTTAAACAGATTATGAAACAGGTGGACTCAGGAGCCTTTGTCTCTGTATCGGAGAATGTTCATATTCTGGGACGATTCGTTGAAACAGAAAATTAGTGACCAAAAAAACCAGCGCGAGCTGGTTTTTATTTTTCGATAATTTTGTGGGCGATTAACTGACGGTAACAAATTTGTTTATTGCTTTTAGCATCGTTGATAATCTGAAGAATTGTTTCAAATGATGTTCGACCAAGTTCTAGGCTATTAATATCGACATAGGCTGCCAAGTTGAGCTTGGGATTGACTGAGTCGAAGCTGAGAACAGGGACATCCAGTTGGTGTTTTGCGATGTAATCACAGACCCCTGCAGCAAGGAGACTATCAATGGTAATAATAGCGTCAATATTTGGATCGTGTTTGAAGAGAAGTCTACTAAAGCGATAACCATTATCTTCAAGAAATTCAGTAGCAAAGTAAGTCAGATTAGTATCGAGAGGAAGTTGGTATTGTTTTAGAGCTAGCTCGTAACCTGTCAGACGGTCTTGTGTTACGAAGAGTCGCTTAGTACCTCCGATAAAGGCAATTCGCTTGCATCCTTTTTTGATGAAATACTCTGTCGCATCAAAACCAGCTTGGACATTGTCATTATCGACAAGTGGAATGAAAGGAGATAGAGATTTACCTAAGATAAGGAAAGGAAATTGCTCGTCTGCTACTAACTTAACCAAAGGGTCCTCTTCTTGGGCATAGAGGAAAATCAAACCATCTACACGCTTACCATAGACCATCTGAGAAATAGCTTTAAGACGCTCTTTGGCATCTTTACCTGTCGCAATCTGAATGGCGTAGTGATTTTCAGAAGCGACTTGGGCAATGCCACGGAGAACAGATGGGAAGAAAGGATTTTGATAGAAGGCATCTGAGTCGTCAGGAAGCACCAAGCCAATAACTTGGGTATAACTGCTTACCAAGCTACGAGCATTGAGGTTGGGGTGGTAGTTGAGTTCCTTCATAGCCTTGCGAACGCGTTTTTTTGTTTCGTCGCTAATGGTTGATTTATTTTGAATAACACGGGTTACGGTTGAAGGCGAAACACCAGCAGCCTTGGCCACGTCTTTAATCGTAACGGGCATAAAAATCTCCTATTTATGGTAATCTGGATCACGGAAATGTGTTTTATAAAAGATAGTGACCAGATACAGAACAAAAAGAATGTTTTGTATAGTGATGAGGTTTGACATATTTTGGCCAAATAATCCCAAAATAAGCGTAATCAGAGTTGGCAATCCTAAACAGTTCAAGATAAAATGATAGCACTCTTTAAAGGTTCTAAATGAAAAGAGGCGTGATTTCTTAGTGATATAAAGGAGAAGACTAGCTCCTAGAGAGACAATAAAGAAATTCAAACCAAAGAGGAAGCTGGCACCGAGAACTAGGAAGAGACTGATATAGACACGATTCTGTTGGTACCAGTCTTTAGAAATCGCTTGGGTTAAGCTGTCTTTGCTTTTGAAACTCTCAGTATCAATCACTCGGTAAGAGACTCGGGTCAGTTCCTTATTTTCCTTGCTGATGACGAGCTCATTCGTATCGAAATGCAGTTGCAAGTCCTTCGGGAACTCCTTACTTGGGCTTGGACCGATCACAATAGAAGGGGCTTGACTAGCTGTTCCTGTATAAGTTAATTTACCATCAACAATTGCAGCATGCTCAGAGAGATCCTGGACAACCTCATCTGTCAATGGTTCATAGACATTATCGATAAAGGTTTCTAGCGGATAAGTCTCCTGTGAGCTGTTTTGGATGGCAATGGGTACCATAGATAAGCTGATAAGGAAGATACTGGTAAAGAGAAGTTGAAACCAGTTGAGCCCGAAACGTTTGGACAGGGGCTTACGAAATCCCCAAATACTTGAAAAATAGGAAAATGGATATGGAAGCATAGGTATCTTTCTAAAAGGTGTTTTCTATATGAGTATTATTATATAGAGAAATGTGCTTTATTTCAAGTCTAGGAGAAAATTGTTTGTTGTAAGGATCTTACTTACAGTAACAATCGCTAATACTCAATGAAAATCAAAGTGCAAACTAGAAAGCTAGCCGCAGGTTGATCAAAACACTATTTTGAGGTTGCAGATGGAAGCTGACGTGGTTTGAAGAGATTTCCGAAGAGTATAAAATGAAAAAGGGTGGCGGGGATATATTATCCCTTGTCGCCACCACTTGTGAGTCCTGAAACAAAGTTCTTTTGTAGGAAGAAGAAGAGAATACAGATTGGAAGGGCGATGAGGATAGCACCTGCTGAGAAGTAGGCAATCTTCATGTTTTTCACATTGCTGACGAAGGTTTGGAGACCTACGGCAACAGTAAAGTATTCTTTCTCACGAAGCAAGAAACTAGAGAGGATGTAGTCCCCAAAAGGTCCCATGAAGGCCCAGAGAGCTTGTACGGCAACCATTGGGCGAACAAGTGGAAGAACAATTTGCCAGAAGCGGCGGAAGTGTCCTGCACCGTCTAGTTTTGCAGATTCGTCTAAAGACATTGGCACTGTATCGAAGTAGCCTTTCATGAGCCAAGCATTCATCGGGATACCACCACCAACGTAGAGGAAGATGAGGAACCAGCTGTGGTTAAGGGCGTTCAACATAAGCGCCATAACGAAGAAGGCTGTCAAAGCGGCCATGGTTGGCACCATTTGGATAATCAAGAAGAAAACCAAACTTTGTTTACGAGCCAAGAAGTTATAACGGCTGTAAGCATAACCAGCAAGTACGATGATACTTGTTTGAACAGCCATGGTAATCAAGGCGATAATCAAAGTGTTGAGGTACCAAGTGCCGTACAAGGTTTCAGTGAAGAGGCCTTTAAAGTTATCAAAATTGAGGTCGATATTAGTATCTAGTTTAAAGGCTGAGACGTTACCTGCTTTAAAGGCTGACATGATGGTAATCAAAAGTGGATAGATAATCACGATTGAAAGGCCAATCAGGTAAAGGTAAGTAAGGGTTTGAGTCAGTCTACGTTTGAGTTTAATTGAGTTATTCATCTTAGACGTCCTCCATATCAAATGCGTGTAGTTTCTTGAATGCGATCATAGAGATTGAGATGACAATGATAGAGATAATCAAGGTAACAGCTGCCGCCATTGAGTATTGAGGAGATGTACCTGTTGTCAAACGGTAGATCCATGAGATCAAGATATCGGTTGAACCAGCTCCACCACCGACACTACCAGGACCACCACCATTGAAGAGGTACATGATAGAGAAGTTGTTAAAGTTGAAGGTGTATTGGCTAATCAAAGTAGGTGCCGCAACAGCCAAAATCATTGGGAAAGTGATGTTGCGGAATTTTTGCCAAGCATTAGCACCGTCAATATAAGCTGCTTCGTAAAGGTCGTTAGGAATAGATTGCAAGATACCCAAAGTCAAAACGTAGATGTATGGGAATCCGAGCCAACCTTGCATCATAATCAAGGCAATTTTAGTCCAAGTTGGGTCTGTTTTCCAAGGAATAAGAGCTCCATCAAGGAAAGGAAGGAATTTAGCCAAGATTGGCAATACTTGAGTGTTGATAGCACCGACACTATCGTTAAACATGTTTGAGAATGTCAAGATAGTGATGAAGGCTGGGACAGCCCAAGGAAGAAGGAAAATAACACCAAAGATACGTTTTCCTTTGATAAATGGTTGGTTAGCAATGATAGCTGTGAAGATACCAATTACGATTTGTAAAGTAGAAGCTGCCAAAGCCCAGATGATAGTCCAAGAAAGAACAGACCCAAAGGCTGAACGGAAGGTACTCAAGCTCCAGATATTACTAAAGTTTGTCAAACCAACCCAGTCCAACAATTTGTTTGGTGGTAAGTGTTGGAAGTCATAGTTAGTAAAGGCGATCATCAAGGTTACGATAACTGGGAAGATAATCGCAAAAGTCATGGCAACATAAGATGGAATAATCAAAAGGTAAGGGAAGCCATTTTCATAGATTCCTTTGATCATTTCTTTGAGGGTACGTGGAACTGGAATTCCATTGTTAATGCGTTTTGCAATCGTATGTGCATCTTTAATATTTGAGAAATAAAAGAGTACATAAACGACTACAAAGATTAAATGGAAGGCACCACGAATCAGCATAAAGAGGGAATTATCACGACCTGGCTTGTCACCAAGAGTGATGAGGTTGCTCAATTCAGGGGCTGCAAGTGCTAGGAAGTAAAGGACAAATACGATGGTTACACCAAGGAAGATAAAACCTTTGGCTTTTTGTTTATTGTAAATCTGTCCTAACCCAGGAATGATAGACAGCAGGGCTGCTTTACTAGGTTGTTGCTTTTCCATAATAACTCCTTTCATAGGATACTGCTTTTTTATAAGAAAGCTAAATTATTTGTGTTTCTATTGATAAATTCAAAGGGGGATTTGATTTCCACCCCCCTTGAACAAATTTGTTATTCACCAAATTTTTGTTTGATTGTTTCTTTAATCAATGTTACAGCATCGTTAGCAGATGTTTTCGCATCTTTTTGACCACTTACAGCATCAAAGAGCATGTTTTTCGCTGGATCCCAAACTGCAGACATTTGAGAGATGTTTGGCAGTGGCTGAGTGCTCTTGAACTGTTTGATAACAGCTGTTGTCAACTCATCGTTTTTACCTTCAGCGTATGAACGAGCTTCAGTATTAGCTGGGATTTCATTAGTCTTATCGTATAAGGTTTTTTGTTGTTCAGTTGAAACAAGGAAGTCTACAAATTTTTGTGCGGCTTCAAGGTTCTTAACGGCTTGAGGGATGACCCAGGCTTTACCACCACCGAATGCAGCATATTCTTTTCCATTTGGAAGAGTTGGAATAGTTGCAACTCCGTAGTTTACTTTAGCATCTTTGAAAGCTTGAGCTTTCCAAGGTCCGTCGATGATAGCAGCTGTTTTACCTTCTTGGAAATGAGTTTGGATCAAGTTTCCAGCACCTTCTGTATCTTGCATACCTTTAGGCCATTTTTCATACCAAGATTTAGCGTAGTTGATACCTGCGATAGAACCGTCGTTGGCAAGACCGATGTCTTTAGGATCTTTACCATTTTGACCGAATACGTATCCGCCGTTACCAGCAAGAAGTCCGTATGCATAGTAGAAGTTTGTCCAGTCAGCTAGGAAGGCAGTAGTTTTGCCATCTTCTCCAGCGAAGGCATATTTGCTATCTTTAGCAAGGTTTTCCAAGTCAGCAAATGTTTTTGGAGCATCTTTTACCAAGTCTTTGTTGTAGTACATAACAAGTGACTCGATAACGGCAGGAGCACCGTAAACTTTACCATTAGCAGCGGTTACAAGAGATTTAGTTGTGTCGTCTGTTTTAGCACCATCGCTCAATTTCACTTCTGAAAGTTGTCCGTCAGAACCAAGGCTACCTACACGGTCGTATGGAGCCATCATAATATCAGGGACATTACCAGATTGGTTATCAAGTGAAAGTTTATCAAGACCTCCTAGAGCATCACCAGTTTTAAGAGTAATTTTTACGCCAGCTTCTTTTTCATAAGCTTTAGCAATCTCTTCAATATAGCTCTTATATCCTTCGTCTACATATACAGTGAGTTCTTTGGCTTCAGATGAACCAGAATCAGCAGGCTTATCAGCAGTTTTGCTTCCGCAAGCTACCAAAAGCAAGCTAGCAAGTGTAACAGTTCCAAGCACAGCAGCGCTCTTCGTGAATTTAGATGACATAGTGTATTCCTCCTAAAGAATAACAAGTTTTATTGACAAGGAAAACGCAAACGTTTTCCTTTATGAGCTTAGTATAGCACAAATAGAAAACGGTTGCAAGTGTTTTTGTTAAAAATTTTAAAAAAATTTTAAGCTTGATTTGATAGCATGATTTTGCTTTTTAATAGAAGAAAAGTGTGAAATAGATAAGAATACAGTATTTTTAATAAAAAATAGATGGAATCTATCTAAAGAGGGAAATCAGGAGGGGTTACTTCCCTGTTTCTAATTCCTATCTATTTTCTATAGACCTTTGTGCCTCCGTACATATAAATTCAAGTTTTCTAAGGGAGATTTGCACTTTGTAGACTGTTTCATGAGGCTCAAACTTTAGGATTAGATAGTTTTAATACTCTTCGAAAATCAAATTCAAACCGCGTCAACGTCGCCTTGCCGTACTCAAGTACAGCCTGCGGCTAGTTTCCTAGTTTGCTCTTTGATTTTCATTGAGTATAAGTTATCTTTGCTAAAATGGGTTAATCTCCTTAAAAATAATCAAAAAAGTTTTTTAAAAACGCTTGCAATTATGTTTGAAAAGGAGTATAATTATAAGTAACGCAAACGTTTGCGTCTACTAAAATACGCAACGTTCCATTATTTTAACACATGAGGTGCTATTATGAAAAAACGTCAAAGTGGTGTGTTGATGCACATCTCTTCTCTTCCAGGAGCATACGGAATCGGATCATTTGGTCAAAGTGCTTACGACTTCGTTGATTTCTTGGTTCGTACAAAACAACGTTACTGGCAAATCCTTCCATTAGGAACAACTAGTTACGGAGATTCTCCTTACCAGTCTTTCTCAGCCTTCGCAGGAAACACTCATTTTATCGATTTGGATATCTTGGTGGAGCAAGGTTTGTTGGAAGCAAGTGACCTTGAAGGAGTTGACTTTGGTAGCGATGCGTCTGAAGTTGACTATGCTAAGATTTACTATGCACGTCGTCCTCTTTTAGAAAAAGCGGTGAAACGTTTCTTTGAAGTCGGAGATGTTAAAGATTTTGAGAAATTTGCTCAAGACAACCAATCATGGCTTGAGCTCTTTGCTGAGTATATGGCTATCAAAGAGCATTTTGAAAATCTTGCTTGGACTGAATGGCCAGATGCAGATGCTCGTGCTCGTAAAGCTTCAGCACTTGAAAGCTACCGTGAGCAATTGGCAGACAAGTTGGTTTACCACCGTGTGACTCAATACTTCTTCTTCCAACAATGGTTAAAATTGAAAGCATATGCTAACGACAATCACATCGAAATCGTTGGAGACATGCCAATCTACGTAGCGGAAGATTCAAGCGATATGTGGGCAAATCCACATCTCTTCAAGACAGATGTCAACGGTAAGGCTACTTGCATCGCAGGATGCCCACCAGATGAGTTCTCTGCAACTGGTCAGCTTTGGGGTAACCCAATCTATGACTGGGAAGCAATGGACAAAGACGGTTACAAATGGTGGATTGAACGCTTGCGTGAAAGCTTCAAAATCTATGACATCGTTCGTATCGACCACTTCCGTGGTTTCGAATCTTACTGGGAAATCCCTGCTGGTTCTGATACAGCAGCACCTGGTGAGTGGGTGAAAGGTCCTGGCTACAAGCTTTTTGCAGCCGTTAAGGAAGAACTTGGTGAGCTAAACATCATCGCAGAAGACCTTGGTTTCATGACAGATGAAGTTATCGAATTGCGTGAACGTACTGGCTTCCCAGGAATGAAGATTCTTCAATTTGCCTTCAACCCAGAAGACGAAAGCATCGATAGCCCACACTTGGCACCTGCTAACTCAGTTATGTACACAGGAACTCACGATAACAATACGGTTCTTGGTTGGTACCGTAACGAGATTGATGATGCGACTCGTGAGTACATGGCTCGTTACACGAACCGTAAAGAATACGAAACAGTGCCACATGCTATGCTTCGTACAGTCTTTTCATCAGTTAGCTTCATGGCAATTGCAACTATGCAAGATTTGCTAGAATTGGATGAGGCGGCTCGTATGAACTTCCCATCTACCCTTGGTGGAAACTGGTCTTGGCGTATGACTGAAGAGCAATTGACACCAGCTGTTGAGGAAGGTTTGCTTGACTTAACAACAATCTATCGCCGAATCAATGAAAATTTGGTAGAATTAAAGAAATAATACAATATCAGGAGACATCTTAAACATGTTATCACTACAAGAATTTGTACAAAATCGTTACAATAAAACCATTGCAGAATGTAGCAATGAAGAGCTTTACCTTGCTCTTCTTAACTACAGCAAGCTTGCAAGTAGCCAAAAACCAGTTAACACTGGTAAGAAAAAAGTTTACTACATCTCAGCTGAGTTCTTGATTGGTAAACTCTTGTCAAACAACTTGATCAACCTTGGTCTTTACGACGATGTCAAAAAAGAACTTGCTGCTGCAGGTAAAGACTTGATCGAAGTTGAAGAAGTTGAATTAGAACCATCTCTTGGTAATGGTGGTTTGGGACGTTTAGCTGCCTGCTTTATCGACTCAATTGCTACTCTTGGTTTGAATGGTGACGGTGTTGGTCTTAACTACCACTTTGGTCTTTTCCAACAAGTTCTTAAAAACAACCAACAAGAAACAATTCCAAATGCATGGTTGACAGAGCAAAACTGGTTGGTTCGCTCAAGCCGTAGCTACCAAGTGCCATTTGCAGACTTTACTTTGACATCAACTCTTTATGATATTGATGTTCCTGGTTACAAGACAGAAACGAAGAACCGCTTGCGTTTGTTTGACTTGGATTCAGTTGATTCTTCTATTATTAAAGATGGTATCAGCTTTGACAAGACAGACATCGCTCGCAACTTGACTCTCTTCCTTTACCCAGATGATAGTGACCGTCAAGGTGAATTGCTCCGTATCTTCCAACAATACTTCATGGTTTCAAACGGTGCGCAATTGATCATCGACGAAGCAATCGAAAAAGGAAGCAACTTGCATGACCTTGCTGATTACGCAGTTGTCCAAATCAACGATACTCACCCATCAATGGTTATCCCTGAATTGATCCGTCTTTTGACTGCACGTGGTATCGAGCTTGACGAAGCAATCTCAATCGTTCGTAGCATGACTGCCTACACTAACCACACAATCCTTGCTGAAGCCCTTGAAAAATGGCCTCTTGAATTCTTGCAAGAAGTGGTTCCTCACTTGGTACCAATCATCGAAGAATTGGATCGTCGTGTGAAAGCAGAATACAAAGATCCAGCTGTTCAAATTATCGATGAGAGCGGACGTGTTCACATGGCTCACATGGATATCCACTACGGATACAGCGTTAACGGGGTTGCGGCACTTCACACTGAAATCTTGAAAAATTCTGAGTTGAAAGCCTTCTACGACCTTTACCCAGAAAAATTCAACAACAAAACAAACGGTATCACTTTCCGTCGTTGGCTCATGCATGCTAACCCAAGCTTGTCTCACTACTTGGATGAGATTCTTGGAGAAGGTTGGCACCATGAAGCTGATGAGCTTGAAAAACTATTGTCTTATGAAGACAAAGCAGCTGTCAAAGAAAAATTGGAAAGCATCAAGGCTCACAACAAACGTAAATTGGCTCGTCACTTGAAAGAACACCAAGGTGTGGAAATTAATCCAAACTCTATCTTTGACATCCAAATCAAACGTCTTCACGAGTACAAACGCCAACAAATGAACGCTTTGTACGTGATCCACAAATACCTTGACATCAAAGCTGGTAACATCCCTGCTCGCCCAATCACAATCTTCTTTGGTGGTAAAGCAGCTCCAGCCTACACAATCGCTCAAGACATCATCCACTTGATCCTTTGCATGTCAGAAGTTATCGCTAACGATCCAGCAGTAGCTCCACACTTGCAAGTAGTTATGGTTGAAAATTACAACGTTACTGCAGCAAGCTTCCTTATCCCAGCATGTGATATCTCAGAACAAATCTCACTTGCTTCTAAAGAAGCTTCAGGTACTGGTAATATGAAATTCATGTTGAACGGAGCTTTGACTCTTGGTACTATGGACGGAGCTAACGTGGAAATCGCTGAGTTGGTTGGCGACGAAAACATCTACATCTTTGGTGAAGATTCAGAAACTGTTATCGACCTTTACGCAAAAGCAGCTTACAAATCAAGCGAATTCTACGCTCGTAAAGCTATCAAACCATTGGTTGACTTCATCGTTAGCGATGCAGTTCTTGCAGCTGGAAATAAAGAGCGCTTGGAACGTCTTTACAATGAATTGATCAACAAAGACTGGTTCATGACTCTTCTTGACTTAGAAGATTACATCAAAGTGAAAGAGCAAATGTTGGCTGACTACGAAGACCGTGACGCATGGTTGGATAAAGTCATCGTTAACATTTCTAAAGCAGGGTTCTTCTCATCTGACCGTACAATTGCTCAGTATAACGAAGATATCTGGCACTTGAACTAAGATACAAATTTATACTAATACATTTTGTAAAAAAGCGAGTTTCGATTGAAATTCGCTTTTTTAATGATGTAGATTTGAGTCAATCTTGTCTTAAAAAGATAGAAATCATAGATACAGTGAAGGCTTTAAATACTGCTTTTTACTCTCTTTCAACCTCATACCCCTTGTATTCGATTACATAAAGTATTATAATATAATTGTAGGAAAGAAGGTGTTTTTATGTGGAAAAAATATTTTTCAAAATATAAATGGACGGATTTATTTTGGATTTTATTTATCATTTTGACCTGCCTCTTGGCGGGTAATGATACTCTTTTCCCCCTTACCCATCAAGAAATCTCTTATCATGGGTGCTTATTTGGAATTACACTTGCCTTATTTCACTTGCTATTTATTGATAAGTTTGTTATCTCGAATCGAAAATAAAGATTAGAACTATGCTTGACTGCCTACTTTTATGATTGATTTTGGAGGGAAGATTTTGTCTCTGTTATTTATTATTTTAAATTTGTTTATCTTGTACAAGATCTATTCTTTAAGGCGGGAAAAATCGAAATACTTGATTTATACGGCCTATATCATATTTGGGGTAAATGTACTATATGGTATTCAATGGTTATTAAAAGAACTGATTTCAAATATTTCCCCTTAATGTGTATGGAAACTATAACAAAACGCATAAGATTAAGGTTTTTGACCACCTGTTCTTATGCGTTTTCGTAATATTGAAGATTTTCGGTAAGTTTTATACCTTTGGGAAGTATAGTTTAGAGTGCTTTCCCAACCAAAATCTCTGCTTCAATGGTAATTTCTGTCAGTTGGCTCCAGTCAATCTTGCTCTGGTCAACGTGAAATAGGAGAGGGGTCATGCTGAGTAGGGCTTGGAGTTGCACTGTTGTGATAGTCTTAGTAAGAGAGGCCGTTTGACTAGATAGGATGGTAAAGTGTTCTTGGAAATGATTTTTGATTTCTTGATTAGAATAATTCTTGTTTGTCAGCTGGTCTTGTACCTTCTGACGGATTTCCTTGAGATGATTTTCAGTTGGGATAATCTTTATCAAGATACCGTCTTTGGATAAAACGCGACGAAATTCTCCATAGTTGGCAGGTGAGAAGATATCAAGCAGGATATCCATGCTAGCGTCTTTTATAGGAAGACGAGCCAAGTCACCAACGAACCAGTTGACTGCCCAGTTGGGTTCGCTCTTGGCAGCGATTTGGACTGAATCTTTGGAGATGTCAAAGGCATAGAAAGTTTTTTCAGAGTGACTTTCTTGGAGTTTACGAGAGTAGAAACCTTCACCACAACCGATATCTAAAATTGTTTTGGCATTTTTTGAGCTTGAAAGTAAATCAGAGACGACCTCTAGAATAGCTTGGTAAAATCCAGCTTCTAGGATTTGTTGGCGGTTTTGAAAATTTTCCTTGTCGTAGTTAGCAGATTGCTTAATTTGAGGTGCCAGATTGACATAGCCAAATTTAGCCAAGTCAAAAGAATGACGGTTGCAGCACTTGAGACTAGTCTCTACCAGAGTCAGATTTTCTTGGCAGATAGGGCAGGCAAAGGCAGTCGCAGAAGCAAAACGCTGGAGTTTAGGTTTGAGATTTGTATTCATAGTTTAAGTGTATCAAAAGAGGCAAATGAAAGCAACTTTAGGATGATTTGTAATAAAATTAAATAGTAGTATAATTACTTTTCAAAGTGCCAAAATTAAATTGCTTTTATATCTAAATTGTTATATAATAATAGCTAGGAGGAAATAAGTATGTTAAAAGAAGTATTGACCGTCGCAAAAGTTGCGAAAAAATCATCACTCTTTTTAGGTGGAGTTGCATTTGGTACCCTTGGTTTGAAAATCTTGGCAAGTAAGGAAGCTAAAAAAGGTTATTCTAAAGCTTTGGCTAAGGCTTACAAGTTGAAAGACGGGCTAGACGCATCTGTTTCTGTTGTGAAGCAACATGGAGACGATGTCTTGCAAGATGCCAAATATTTGTACGAGCAAGAGAAAAAAGAAGAGCAATTAGATAGCCTTATAGGAGAATAATATGTCTTTTAAAGTGCTACATAG
Organism: Streptococcus sp. 4886; assembly: GCF_013276485.1. Lineage (NCBI taxonomy): Bacteria > Bacillati > Bacillota > Bacilli > Lactobacillales > Streptococcaceae > Streptococcus > Streptococcus sp. 4886. Next base: position 32,568 of record NZ_VMLD01000028.1, read on the forward strand.
AGGATACCAACATATCCGACTATCATCTTCTTTTTCACTCACCTTGGATATTCAAGACTATCTTCGTTCCTTGGCGAGAGATGAAAAGGGGATTGAGTCTATCCAGTTTTACATGGATCAACAGCACTTTACTCTACGTATAAAAGAAGGCTTTTCTGTATTAGATAATGCAGAAGCCTTTTTAAAAAGAATTGATAAAGGGAATGTTTCTGAGTTGATGACTCTTCCCATTCGTAGAGAAGAGAGTGCTTATTCTATAGTTTCAGGTGCAGCGATTAAGCGTATACTTTTTCGTAGTTTTGTGCCGTATCCTATTCGCTATATATGGACTTGTTATCAGGCTTTTGGTTATATTAGAGAAGCCTATCAAACACTAGCGCGTAAGGAACTAACGATGGAGGTTTTGGACTGTTCGGCGATTTTATTGTCCTTGTTTATGAACCAATCTAAGACAGCTAGCAATATCATGTTTATGCTTGATTTGGGGAATCATTTAGATCAGTGGTCCTTGAAAAAAACTGCAACAGATTTAGAACAGAGTCTTCTTGCAAAAGAGAGCGATGTATTCTTAGTACAGGGCGATACGGTCGTTAGTATCAAGAGTTCCGACGTTCAAATAGGAGATGTCTTGGTCCTATCTCAAGGAAATGAAATTCTGTTTGATGGACAAGTAGTTTCAGGTTTAGGTATGGTCAACGAAAGTTCCTTGACGGGAGAGAGTTTTCCAGTTGAAAAAAGAGAGTCTGATTCGGTTTGTGCAAACACAGTCTTGGAGACTGGGGAGCTACGCATTCGTGTAACCGATAATCAGATGAACAGCCGTATTTTACAGCTGATTGAGTTGATGAAGAAATCTGAAGAAAACAAGAAAACGAAACAACGCTATTTCATCAAGATGGCGGACAAGGTCGTCAAATATAATTTCTTGGGGGCTGGGCTGACTTACCTATTGACAGGTTCTTTTTCGAAGGCTATTTCTTTCCTATTGGTCGATTTCTCCTGCGCTTTGAAAATCTCTACTCCTGTAGCTTATTTGACAGCTATCAAGGAGGGGTTGAATCGTGAAATGGTGATTAAGGATGGGGATGTTCTGGAGAAATATCTGGAAGTTGATACTTTCTTGTTTGATAAGACGGGAACAATCACAACTAGCTATCCGATAGTTGAAAAGGTGTTACCTTTTGGGGACTATAGTGAGGAAGATATTCTCAGAATCAGTGCCTGTCTTGAGGAACACATTTATCATCCTATTGCTAATGCCATCGTCAAGCAAGCCGAGATAGAGGGAATTGAACATGAGGAAATGCATGGGAAACTCCAATATATCGCAAGCAAGGGGATTAAATCTCATATAGATGGGCAACCAGTTCTTATTGGGAATTATGTCTTGATGCAGGATGAACAGATTCATATCAGTTCAGAACAACATGCTTTAATTGAAGAGTACAAGAGTCACTACAATCTCTTATTCTTGGCTTATCAGAATGAATTGATTGGAATGTTCTGTATTCATACTCCTTTGAGAAAAGAAGCAAAAGCAGCCTTGGAGAAACTTAAGGCACAAGGGAAAAAATTGATTCTGGCAACAGGGGACACCTTGGTTAGAACAGAGGAATTAGTCAAAGATTTGCCCTTTGATCAGGTCTATACAGACTTGAAACCTGATGGGAAATTTGAGTTAGTAGAGGAACTGCAGAAAGCAGGTCACACTATTTTGATGGTTGGGGATGGGTTGAATGACTCAGCTGCTCTAACCCTATCAGATATCGGTGTGGTGATGAATGAGAGTGCAGATATTTCTAAGCAGATGAGCGATATCTTATTGTTAGATAATCGTTTGGATTTCTTCCAAGAGTTGGATTGGCTATCATCATCTTTGCAAACACTCATCAAGAAGAATATTCAAGATACCGTTGTCGTAAATAGTAGTTTGATTGGCTTTGGCTTGTTTAATTGGCTCAGTCCTTCAAATCTCTCTATCTTACATAATCTAACAACCTTACGCATAGTCCTGCGTAGCCTGTCTATTAAGGCTAGATAGATGTGATTATCAACAACAAAAAGGAGTTACCTTTCTCGAGGGCAACTCCTTTTTTCTATAGGTAAATGTTGAACAGTTTAGTAAGTCAGTACAAAGTATTTTTTCTTCCCGCGACGGATAACAGTCAGTTCGTTCTCAAGCTTATCTGCGTCGTTCAAGACATAGTCAAGGTCTTGGATACGGTCGCCGTTTACGTAGATAGCTCCGTTTTGGACATCTTCACGGGCTTGACGTTTTGAGTTAACCACACCAGATGACACGAGCAGTTCCACGATATTGTGATTTTCATCTACTTGTACTTGGTAGTTTGGCACACCACGAAGTCCTTGTTTGAGCTCTTTGACAGAAAGGTTTTTGATGTTTCCTGCAAAGAGTTGCTCAGTGATGTTGAGGGCTTCTTTGTAAGCTTCTTCTCCGTGAACAAGTGTAACGACTTCACGAGCCAAGACTTTTTGTGCCAAGCGTTCGTGTGGAGCTGCTTCAAATTGTTTACGGATGTCTTCAATCTCATCAAGTGACAAGAAAGTAAAAATCTTCAAGAAGCGAACAGCGTCTGCGTCCATAACGTTCATCCAAAATTGGTACATTTCGTATGGAGAAGTCTTTTCAGGATTAAGCCAGACGGCATTTCCTTCTGATTTACCAAATTTCTTACCAGTTGCATCTGTGATAAGCGGTACTGTGATTACGTGGCCAGTCTTGTCAGCTTTACGACGAAGCAATTCGGTACCAGCTGTCATATTTCCCCACTGGTCAGAACCACCGATTTGAAGCGTTACGTTGTGGTCTTGGTTAAGAACGAAGAAGTCGTAACCTTGCATGATTTGGTAAGCGAACTCAGTGTAAGAAATTCCTGTTTCAATTCGTTTTTTCACAGATTCCTTGCTCATCATGTAGTTGACAGTGAAGTATTTTCCGATATCACGGAGGAAGTCAATGAAGCTGATGCTGCCAAACCAGTCGTAGTTGTTGACCATGACAGCCTTGTTTTCGCCATTTTCAAAATCAAGAAAACGAGAAAGTTGTCCTTGGATAGACTTGACCCAGCCATCTACTGTGTCTTTTGTTTGGAGACTACGTTCAGCATCTTTGAAGGACGGATCTCCGATGAGACCAGTAGCACCGCCAACGAGCGCATAAGGTTTGTGACCTGCTAGTTGCAAGCGACGACTTGTCAAGATTGCGACAAGGTGGCCTAGGTGAAGGCTGTCAGCAGTTGGATCGTAGCCAGTATAATAAGAAACTTGACCTTCTTCTAGGGCTTTACGCAAAGCTTCTTCATCAGTCGTTTGAAAAATCAAACCACGCTCTTTTAGCTCATCAAAAATGTGCATGTGTCTTTTCTCCTTTTTAAAATTATTGTTTCTACCTATTGTATCATAAACTCGGGCAATAGCCTAGCAGAATAGGGAAGAAAGTGGCTATTTTATTGAAAGGCTAACTTCTCAAAGTAACTTCCACTTGCCTAACCAAAGTGGAAATTAGTCTAAAACGGATTTTTATGGTGGAATTAAGTATGAGACGTTTGAGTTAGAAACGAGGCTCACTATGACAAAACATAAACACCTTACCCTTTCAGACCGTAATGATATCCAATTGGGCTTAGAGCGCGGTGAAACCTTCAAAGCTATCGGGCAACTTGTTCTAAAAGACCCGACTACTGTTTCTAAAGAAGTCAAACGAAACAAACAAATTAGATACTCTACCTCTAACAACCTTCCTTGCCCTTTACTCGATAAGGCTCCCTTTGTCTGTAATGGATGTCCTAAAAGAAGACAGAATTGTGGCTATAAGAAGATCTTCTACCTCGCTAAACAAGCTCAAAAACAGTACGAACAAACTCTTGTTGAATCTCGTGAAGGAACTCCTCTTAATTCTCAGACTTTCTGGGATATGGACAAAATCATTTCTGATGGGGTTAAAAAAGGACAACACATCTATCATATTCTGAAAACTCATAACCTTGATGTTAGCTCCTCGACTGTCTATCGACACATCCGAAAAGGTTACCTGTCTATCGCTCCGATTGATCTTGCCAGAGCCGTTAAATTCAAAGAAAGACGGAAAAGTAAGCTACCTTCCATCCCTAAAGAAGCTAAAAAAGGCCGTTCCTATGAGGATTTCCAAAACTATTTAGCACTGAATCAACTAGACTCTTGGCTGGAAATGGATACGGTTATGGGTAGAATGGGAGGTAAAGTCCTACTCACCTTCAATCTATCTTTCTGTAACTTTATCTTCGCTAGACTTCTGGATAATAAAACTGCCCTTGAGGTTACCAAACACCTCTATGATATTAAGAACACTCTTCACCAAGCGGACAAAGATTTCTTCCAACTCTTTCCTGTCATTCTTACCGATAATGGTGGAGAGTTTGCAAGGGTTGATGACATCGAAATGGATGTGCGAGGAGAGAGTAAGCTATTCTTTTGTGACCCTAATCGCTCTGACCAGAAAGGCAGAATTGAGAAAAATCACACGCTGATTCGCGACATTCTACCTAAAGGAACTTCTTTTGACAACTTAACTCAAGAGGACATCAATCTCGTTTGTTCGCATGTCAACAGCGTCAAACGTGCTGCTTTGAATGGAAAGTCAGCCTATGAACTCTTTGTCTTTACCTATGGAGAAGAAATTCCTAAGCTTCTAGGCATTTCTAAAATACCTGCAGAAGACGTTTGTCAGTCTTCTACATTACTCCAACATAAGTTCTAAAAACTAATCTTTAACCGCATTCAAACGTCTCACACTAACTTCCACCATAGCGGAACTTAATCTGAAACGCTTTCAGATAAGGGGATTTTGTGCGCTCTTTTTTTCGATTCATTTTGGTTACAAAAGCAATAAAATCAAGCATGATTAAAACCAGTGGAACTTACCCTGACACGGATTTCCACTGGTTTTTACGATTTTTATCAGACTAACTTCCACTTGGATTAACGGTGGAAGTTAGTTTGGGAATTTACCATTTTATTGAAAGTTTCCCTTTTATGGTATAATAGATAGAGTGAGGAAATCCATGCAAAATCAATTAAATGAATTAAAACGAAAAATGCTGGAATTTTTCCAGCAAAAACAAAAAAATAAAAAATCAGCTAGACCTGGCAAGAAAGGTTCAAGTACCAAAAAATCTAAAACCTTAGATAAGTCAGCCGTTTTTCCAGCTATTTTACTAAGTATAAAAGCCTTATTTAACTTACTCTTTGTGCTTGGTTTTATAGGAGGAATGTTGGGAGCCGGGATTGCTTTGGGGTACGGAGTGGCCTTATTTGACAAGGTTCGGGTGCCTCAGACAGAAGAATTGGTGAATCAGGTCAAGGACATCTCTTCTATTTCAGAGATTACCTATTCGGACGGGACGGTGATTGCTTCCATAGAGAGTGATTTGTTGCGCACTTCTATCTCATCTGAGCAAATTTCGGAAAATCTGAAGAAGGCTATCATTGCGACGGAAGATGAACACTTTAAAGAACATAAGGGTGTAGTGCCCAAGGCGGTGATTCGTGCGACCTTGGGGAAATTTGTAGGTTTGGGTTCCTCTAGTGGGGGTTCAACCTTGACCCAGCAACTGATTAAACAGCAGGTGGTTGGGGATGCGCCGACCTTGGCTCGTAAGGCGACAGAGATTGTGGATGCTCTTGCCTTGGAACGTGCCATGAATAAGGATGAGATTTTAACGACCTATCTCAATGTGGCTCCCTTTGGCCGAAATAATAAGGGGCAGAATATTGCAGGAGCTCAGCAGGCAGCTGAGGGGATTTTCGGTGTAGATGCCAGTCAGTTGACGGTTCCTCAAGCAGCATTTTTAGCAGGACTTCCACAGAGTCCCATTACCTACTCTCCTTATGAAAATACTGGGGAGTTGAAGAGTGATGAAGACCTAGAAATTGGCTTAAGACGGGCTAAGGCAGTTCTTTACAGTATGTATCGTACAGGTGCCTTAAGCAAAGACGAGTATTCTCAGTACAAGGATTATGACCTTAAACAGGACTTTTTACCATCGGGCACGGTCACAGGAATTTCACGAGACTATTTATACTTTACAACTTTGGCAGAAGCTCAAGAACGTATGTATGACTATCTAGCTCAGAGAGACAATGTCTCCGCTAAGGAGTTGAAAAATGAGGCAACTCAGAAGTTTTATCGTGATTTGGCAGCCAAGGAAATTGAAAATGGTGGTTATAAGATTACTACTACCATAGACCAGAAAATTCATTCTGCCATGCAAAATGCGGTTGCTGATTATGGCTATCTTTTAGACGATGGAACAGGTCGTGTAGAAGTAGGGAATGTCTTGATGGACAACCAAACAGGTGCTATTCTAGGCTTTGTAGGTGGTCGTAATTATCAAGAAAATCAAAATAATCATGCCTTTGATACCAAACGTTCGCCAGCTTCTACTACCAAGCCCTTGCTGGCCTACGGTATTGCTATTGACCAGGGCTTGATGGGAAGCGAAACGATTCTATCTAACTATCCAACAAATTTTGCTAATGGTAATCCGATTATGTATGCTAATAGCAAGGGAACAGGAATGATGACCTTGGGAGAAGCTCTGAACTATTCATGGAATATTCCTGCTTACTGGACCTATCGTATGCTCCGTGAAAAGGGTGTTGATGTCAAGGGTTATATGGAAAAGATGGGTTACGAGATTCCTGAGTACGGTATTGAGAGCTTGCCAATGGGTGGTGGTATTGAAGTCACAGTTGCCCAGCATACCAATGGCTATCAGACCTTGGCTAATAATGGAGTTTATCATCAGAAGCATGTGATTTCTAAAATTGAAGCAGCAGATGGTAGAGTGGTGTATGAGTATCAGGATAAACCGGTTCAAGTCTATTCAAAAGCTACTGCGACAATTATGCAGGGCTTGTTGCGAGAAGTTCTATCCTCTCGTGTGACAACAACCTTCAAGGCTAACCTGACTTCTTTAAATCCTACTTTAGCTAATGCAGATTGGATTGGGAAGACTGGGACAACCAACCAAGACGAAAATATGTGGCTCATGCTTTCGACACCTAGATTAACCCTAGGTGGCTGGATTGGGCATGATGATAATCATTCATTGTCACGTAGAGCAGGTTATTCCAATAACTCTAATTACATGGCTCATCTGGTAAATGCGATTCAGCAAGCCTCACCAAGCATTTGGGGGAACGAGCGCTTCGCTTTAGATCCTAGTGTCGTAAAATCCGAAGTCTTGAAATCAACAGGTCAAAAACCAGGGAAGGTTTCTGTTGAAGGAAAAGAGGTAGATGTTACAGGTTCGACTGTTACCAGCTATTGGGCTAATAAGACAGGAGCGCCAACGACCAGTTATCGCTTTGCTATTGGTGGAAGTGATGCGGATTATCAGAATGCTTGGTCTAGCATCGTGGGGAGTCTACCAACTCCATCAAGCTCCAGCAGTTCAAGTAGTAGCTCTAGTGATAGCAGTAACTCAAGTACTACACGACCTTCTTCTTCAAGGGCGAGACGATAAGTTCTATAAACTGTGCTAAATGAAGTGGCGAATCAATGGATTGCCACTTTTTTCTTTTTTCCTTTCGTGTTACAATAAAGGTATGAATCAGTATCAGAAAAAGATTGTTAAAGGGACCATTTATTCGCTCCTATCCGGCTTGATATGGGGAATCTGTGGGATTCTAGGAGAGTATTTCTTTACTCATTATCAGGTGTCTTCTGGTTGGATTACCTCTATGCGTCTGACGCTGGCAGGAAGTCTTGTTCTCATTTGGTCTGCGATGCAATTAAAATTGCAAGTGCTAGATATTTGGCGAGATAAGAAAAATTACCTGCCCTTTTTAGCTTATGCTATTTTAGGGATTTTTTCAGTTCAGTATTTTTTCTATCTCTGTGTAGAATACTCAAATGCTGCGACAGCAACTATTTTACAGTTTATCAGTCCTGTCTTTATCCTCTTTTACAATCGCTTAATTTATAAAAAACGAGCGTCGAAAAGTGCTATTTTCTATGTTTTGATTGCTATGCTGGGTGTTGGCTTGATGGCGACAAAAGGCGATCTTTCTCAGTTATCCATGACGCCACTAGCTCTTATAACGGGTTTGCTGAGTGCCATGGGTGTTATGTTTAATGTTATCTTGCCCCAACCTTTTGCTAAGCGTTATGGTTTTGTTCCTACGGTTGGGTGGGGGATGATTTTGGCAGGTTTGTTTAGCAATGTCCTCTCGCCAGTGTATCAGCTTTCCTTTACTCTTGATATTTGGAGTATCTTGATTTGCCTCATTATCGCTTTCTTTGGGACGGCTTTTGCCTTTTTCATCTCCATGAAGGCAGTGTCCTTGGTCTCTCCTTTGGTAGTTTCTGTTATCAGTGCCAGTGAACCTCTCTCCTCTGCTCTCTTGAGTGTTTTGTTCTTAGGATTGGTAGTGGATTGGTCCCTTCTTCTAGCGATGGCCTTGATTATTTTGCCCATGATTTTCCTATCGGTAGAAGAAGCGAAAGAAAGTAGATAAAAAGTCTTTTCTTAATTCTAAAAGTGTGCTATACTAGAATAGTCAATAAAACACGGGGAGATAGTTGTGAAGATTGTTTTTAGGTTGTATCGGTAGGGGCTTGCTTTTACCGACAGCACGTTTTATCTCACATCCCTAAAAAATCATACCTAAAAACAGACAAAAAGGCTTCAAATTTGAGGCCTTTTTTGGTAGAATAGTTATCATTATAAAGAATGAGAGGCCTTTTATGACTGCTACAAAAATGAACGCACAAGAAATTATCCAATTTATCGCTAATGCTGAAAAGAAAACCAGTGTGAAAGTAACCTTTGAGGGGAAACTCGCAACTGCTGTACCAAGCTCTGTTGTTAAACTAGGGAATGTCCTATTTGGAGACTGGAAAGATGTTGCTCCGCTTCTCGATGGCTTGGTAGAAAATCAAGACTATGTTGTTGAGCAAGACGCTCGCAATTCTGCAGTTCCTTTGCTAGACAAACGTGACATCAACGCTCGTATCGAGCCAGGTGCGATTATCCGTGATCAGGTTGAAATTGGTGACAATGCTGTTATCATGATGGGAGCAGTCATCAATATCGGTGCTGAAATCGGTGCAGGAACCATGATTGACATGGGGGCTATCCTTGGTGGCCGTGCTATTGTTGGGAAAAACAGTCATGTTGGTGCAGGTGCCGTTCTTGCAGGTGTGATTGAGCCAGCTAGTGCAGAACCAGTCCGTGTTGGAGACAATGTTCTCATCGGTGCCAATGCAGTAGTTATCGAAGGAGTCCAAATCGGTAGTGGTTCAGTTGTCGCAGCAGGAGCTATTGTTACCCAAGATGTCCCAGAAAACGTGGTGGTGGCAGGTGTTCCAGCTCGTATTATCAAAGAGATTGATGCCCAAACCCAACAAAAAACAGCGCTAGAGGATGCGCTTCGTACCTTGTGATTTGTAAAAGAAAAATAGAGGCGGGACCCTTTTTCCAGCCTCTTTCTGCTATATAGGAGGATAGATAGATGTTAGATTTGATTCAGACTAGACGAGATTTGCACCAGATTCCAGAGATTGGCTTGGAGGAGTTCAAGACTCAGGCTTATCTGCTGGATGTGATTGAGAAATTGACTGCAGGCAAGGATTTTGTCCAAGTTCGTACTTGGCGGACAGGGATTTTGGTCTATTTGCAGGGAAGTCAGCCAGAGCGTACCATTGGTTGGCGAACAGATATTGATGGCCTGCCTATCGTCGAACAAACAGGCCTTCCTTTCGCTTCCCAGCACCAAGGTCGTATGCACGCTTGTGGCCATGATTTTCATATGACTATTGCCTTGGGCTGTCTTGAGCGAGCCCTTGAGGAGCAACCAAAGAATAATCTGCTCTTTCTGTTTCAACCTGCTGAAGAAAATGAAGCTGGTGGCATGCTCATGTATGAGGCTGATGCTTTTGGAGACTGGTTGCCAGACCAATTTTATGGCCTTCATGTTCGACCAGATTTGAAGGTTGGCCAGATTGCGACTAATACTCATACACTCTTTGCAGGAACTTGCGAGGTGAAGATCCGTTTCAAAGGAAAAGGTGGCCACGCAGCCTTTCCTCATGAAGCTAATGATGCCTTGGTGGCGGCTAGTTACTTTGTGACTCAAGTGCAGTCAGTTGTCAGCCGCAATGTCAACCCAATCGAGGGAGCAGTGGTGACCTTTGGCGTTTTTCAGGCTGGAACAACCAACAATGTTATCACAGACACAGCCTTTTTACATGGAACTATTCGGGCCTTGACTCAAGATATGAGTCTCTTGGTGCAAAAGCGGGTCAAAGCAGTTGCAGAAGGGGTTGCAGCATCCTTTGGTATGGAAGTTGAAGTGGAACTCAAACAAGGTGGATACCTACCTGTTGAGAACAATCCAGCCTTGGCGCGTGAACTGATGGACTTCTTTGAAGAAAAAGAGGGAATTGAGTTGACTGATATCGAACCTGCTATGACAGGTGAAGACTTTGGTTATCTCCTTTCAAAAGTTGATGGCGTTATGTTCTGGCTAGGTATCGATAGTCCCTACGCTCTTCATCACCCTCAGATGAGCCCTAAGGAAGAGGCACTAGCTATTGGGGTTGATGCGGTTTCTAGTTTCCTGAAAAAGAAGGCAGCAGAGTAGAGGGCTTGTCTATGAAAGCAGAACTACGCAAGAAAATTTTGCAAGAAATGAAGGCTATCCCTCGAGAGCAAAAACAGGCTATGGATCAAGCTTTAACGGATCAATTTTTGAAACATCCCTTCTACCAAGAAGCTAAGGTCATCGCAACCTACCTCTCTTTTCCTCATGAGTTTCAAACGCAGGAACTGATTGAGCAGGCGCTGAAGGACGGCAAGAAGGTTCTGATACCCAAAACCTATCCCAAGGGGCGCATGGACTTTGTGGTCTATGATCCGCAACAACTGGTCAAAACATCCTTTGGCTTACTGGAACCACAGGGAGATTTGGAAGTAGTGGATGCCTCTCAGATTGATTTGATTCATGTTCCAGGGCTGGCTTTTACGATGGAAGGCTATCGGATTGGATACGGTGGAGGTTATTATGACCGCTATCTGGAACAGTTTTCTGGTCATACTTTGAGTACGGTTTATCATTATCAAGTTCAGGACTTTATCCCTGAAAACCATGATATTCCTGTTCAGGAGGTACTGATTGATGAAAGAAATCTTTGATAGGCGTTACCCTGTGACGAGTTTCTTCCTCTTAGTGACGGCCTTGGTATTTCTACTAATGTTGGTGACCACAGGAGGAAACTTTTACAGGGCGGATACCTTATTTCAATTTGGAGCCATGTACGGGCCTGTCATTCGTCTCTTTCCTGAGCAGGTTTGGCGTCTCTTCTCTGCCATTTTTGTCCATATTGGGTGGGAGCATTTCATTGTTAATATGCTTTCGCTCTATTATCTTGGTAGGCAAGTAGAGGAGATTTTTGGTTCCAAGCCGTTTTTCTTTCTCTATCTCTTATCAGGAATGATGGGCAATCTCTTTGTTTTTGTATTTAGTCCCAAATCCTTAGCAGCAGGAGCCTCGACTTCTCTCTATGGGCTATTTGCTGCAATTATTGTTCTTCGCTATGCAACTCGCAATCCTTATATCCAACAGCTAGGTCAATCCTATCTGACACTTTTTGTGGTTAACATTATTGGAAGTGTTCTGATTCCAGGAATCAGTCTAGCAGGTCATATCGGAGGTGCAGTTGGTGGCGCATTTCTAGCAGTTATCTTTCCAGTTAGAGGAGAAAGACGGATGTATAGCGCTAGTCAGAGATTAGGAGCGGTAGTCTTGTTCGTAGGACTCGCTGTCTTACTTCTCTACAAGGGAATGGGATGAAAATTTGTGTAATGAAAAAAGATAAGGCGATTTTTGAACCTTATCTTTTTATTTTATACTCAATGAAAATCAAAGAGCAAACTAGGAAGCTAGCCGCAGGTTGCTCAAAGCACTGCTTTGAGGTTGTAGATAGAACTGACGAAGTCAGCTCAAAACACTGTTTTGAGGTTGCGGATAGAACTGATGAAGTCAGTAACCATACCTACGGTAAGGCGACGCTGACGTGGTTTGAAGAGATTTTCAAAGAGTATTATTCCTTCTCAGCCAATTCTTTTCCCAGTTGGATGAGGTAATCTTTCAAGTCATCTTTGACTTGTGGATGTTTGAGGGCGTAGTCAATAGATGTTTTCATAAAGCCAAACTTATCCCCAACGTCGTAACGAGCTCCTGTAAATTCACGGGCGAAAACACGTTGTGTTTTATTAAGGGTATCAATAGCGTCGGTAAGCTGGATTTCATTTCCAGCACCGGGAGCTTGATTTTCGAGGATCTCAAAAATTGCTGGTGTGAGCAGATAACGACCGATAATAGCTAGATCACTTGGAGCCTCCTCTGGAGCTGGTTTTTCAACGAAAGTTTCAACGCTATAGAGACCATTAATCCCTTCCCCCTGAGGAGCGATAACTCCATATGATGAAACGTCTTCGTGTGGTACAGGCATGACAGCAATGGTTGATGCGTGTGTCTTTTCGTAATCATTCATCAGTTGTTTTGTCAAAGGAACGGCATTCTCGTCTGTGATGTCCATAAGGTCATCACCCAGCATAACAACGAAGGGTTCATTCCCCACAAAAGCTTTGGCTTGTAAGACAGCGTCTCCAAGACCACGAGGGTGAGTTTGGCGAATGAAATGGAGGCGCATACCAGTTGCTTCATCTACCAATTTTAACAAATCCGTTTTGCCTTTTTCCTTAAGATTGTATTCAAGCTCAAAGTTTGAGTCAAAGTGGTCCTCAATAGAACGTTTTGATTTACCAGTGACAACCAGAATATCTTCAATACCTGATTTGAGAGCCTCTTCCACGATGAACTGGATAGTTGGTTTGTCTACAATTGGCAACATTTCTTTGGCAAGAGCCTTGGTTGCTGGTAAAAATCGAGTTCCTAGTCCAGCGGCAGGAATGACTGCTTTTCTAACTTTCAGTGCCATAAGAATCCTTTCTCTAGAGGGTTAAGACCACTCATTTTCTGCTTTAAATTCATTGTTCATGATGTCATAAATGGCATCTTTGATATTGGTTCCGTGGTAGATAACTTGGTAAATGGCTTGTGTAATGGGCATATAGACTCCAAGTTCTTGCGCTAGTTCGTAGGCTGCTCGAGTCGTTGAAATTCCTTCAATCACCATTCCCATATTGGCTTCGATATCAGCTAGGGATTCTCCACGACCAAGGGCATCTCCAGCTCTCCAGTTACGAGAGTGGATGGAGGTTCCCGTTACGATCAAGTCTCCTACACCAGACAAGCCACTATAGGTCAATGGACTGGCACCGAGTGCCACCCCTAGGCGGGTGATTTCTGCCAAACCTCGAGCGATGATGGCTGCCTTAGCATTGTCACCAAATCCCAAACCATGTAAAGCTCCGGCACCGACAGCGATAATATTTTTAAGAGCACCAGCAGTTTCAACTCCAATAACATCCGTATTGGTATAAAGTCGGAAGTAGTGATTGCTAAAGAGCTCTTGAACGTATTGAGCTGTTTGTAAATCTTTAGAAGCAGCAGTGATTAAAGTCAGATCACGTACAATGGTCTCTTCTGCATGGCTAGGTCCTGAAACAACGACAATATCACTGCGGAGCTGTTCAGGAATTTCTTCTTCAAGGATGGTTGATAATCGTTTATGGCTATCAGGTTCTAATCCCTTTGATGCGTGCATGATGATAGCCTTATGGTCTAAGGTTTTTGCAACTTGTTGGGCAACAAGTCGTGTCACTTTTGTTGGGACAACAAACAAAATCGCATCCACATCTTTTAATGCCTCTGCTAAGTCAGTGTAGGCAATGATATTTTCATCTAGGACGACATCTTTAAAGTAGTGCTTATTAGTATGGTGTGTATTAATTTCATTGATTTGCTCGGGAAGATTTCCCCAAATACGTACCTCGTGTCCATTGTCATTTAAGACTTGTGAAAGGGCAGTTCCCCAAGAACCAGGCCCCAAGACGGCGATGGTTTGTTTTTTCATGTTTTCCTCCTTAATAGAGTTCTCTCTTTTATTTTATCACATTATAGGGGATTTTGCACTTGCATTGCTGGGGAGTGGTGGCTTTGTTGCTTGAAAAATATATAAAAACCGAGACGAAGTATTAAAGTCTTAGTCTTTAGTTAAAGTGAGAAGAAATGTGATAGTTAGTTTGATTCAGTATATGCTATAATAGAGGTAAACAACTCAGGAGGTTCTTGTAGGTTGCGAGAGTTTGGCGAAAAAATTAAAAGATTACGTTTGGCTAAAAAAATCAGTCGTTCAGAATTTTGTGGTGATGAGTCTGAATTAAGTATCCGTCAATTAATTAGAATTGAAAATGGAGAATCCAGACCAACACTAACAAAGTTAAAATATATCGCTGAACGTTTGGGGGTTGAAGATTACAAGTTGATGCCAAGTTATATAGAGTTGGATAAGGAATACCTAGAATTGAAGTATTTCTTGATGAGGACTCCTACATACGAAGATGAAACTATCGCCCAAAAGAAAGAGAGTGTTTTTGATAAGATTTTTGAAGAGTATTATGATAGGCTACCTGAGGAAGAAAGATTTATCATAGATGTTTTACAAGCATATGATGACTTTGGTTGGTGGAATGATGATAGCAATTTAGGAATGATTTTACAAGAGTATTTCGATCACATTTTGTTGAAATCAAAATATGAAGTTAACGATATTTTAATCATAAAGCTATTTTTGGTAAGATTAGTACACCAAGATACAATAATAGATGAGAGTGAAGTGAATACCTTCTTAGTAATAGCTGATAAAATTTTACAACAAGTTGAGATGTTTGATATTGAATATTCATTTCTAATTAGAGATTCATTACTTTTGTTGTTAGGAATATTTGAAAAAATTGCTAATTACAGTCAATTTGAAGATATTCTTTACAAATTAAATGAAATTACCTCAAAGTCATACGACTATCAGAAAAAACCAATTATTCGACTATGGGAGTGGCGCTATGCATTATTTGTAAAAAAAGATTATCCAGTAGCTGAAAATTATTTTCAAGAAGCAAAAATATTTGCTAGAATGATTGACAATAGTCATTTGATAGAACAGCTAGAAAAACAATGGCAACATGACCTCCAGGATTTTTTTAAAAATAAACATTAGAAAATAAAAAAAGTGACAAAAATGTCATTAGTTAAAAAGACCGAGAGAAAGTTTTCGAAATCATAAAAACGCATGATATCAGGTGTTTAAAAACTTGATATTATGCGTTTTATCATTTAAAGAGTTATTATGTTTTTCCCTTAGATTGAGTTCGTATCTAGTTTCTTTTTATACTAATTGAGTACTCATTAGTGGATAAGTTGTTAAAATTAGTGACATTTATGACCTTGGCGAATGTGTAACATAGAAGTATAATAATCCTGTAGAAAAAATAAGGAGAGAAAATATGTTAGTGCTAGTTGTTGCCATTTTTTGGATTTATAAATAATAAAGATAGAATAGGAAGGTCTATGTTAGAACTAAAAAATATTAGCAAAAGTTACGGACAAGGGACGCTAAAAAATAATGTCTTAAGAGAAATAAATTTTAAGGTAGCTGAAGGAGAATTTGTATCGATAATGGGACCATCAGGTTCGGGCAAATCGACATTTATCAATATTTTGGGACTGATTGATTCTGAATTTGAAGGAGAATATATATTAGACGGAAAAAGTATTGAGAAGTTAAATGAAAATCAACAAGCAAGTTACCGTAATCGTGATATTGGATTTGTTTTTCAACAATTTCATCTTATTGATGAATATACTGTTAAAGAAAATATTTTATTATCATTCCTATATTCTGACCAACAGCCAGATATAGAATACATTGATAGTTTATTACAAGACTTAGGGCTTATAGATAAGATGAATGAGTACCCAAGTCATTTATCAGGCGGACAGAAGCAACGAGTTGCTTTAATTAGGGCTCTTGCTCATAAACCTAGATTTCTTATAGCAGATGAACCTACAGGTGCATTAGATGAGAAAAATAGGAATGAGATATTGCAAATTTTACAGAATTTGAATCATTCTGGAACGACAATTATTGTAGTAACTCACGATGAGTTTGTTGCCAGTCATTGTAGAACAAGGTATCGAATGAAAAATGGGTATCTAACACTTGAGGGAGAAGGATTACATGAAGTTTAAAAAGCTGTTAATAGATACTTTAAAGCTGTTAAAGAGGAATAAAAGACAGAGTATTCTGACATCCTTAGCCATTACAGTGGCAACATTTGTTTTATTAGTAATACTATCAAGTTCTTCCTATACAACTTCTACATTAGGGAATGATTTAAAGATAGAAGAAGACACAGCAACAATGACTTATACTCCTCAAAATATGTTGGATATTAGAGGGTTTACACAGGAAGATAAACAATTGGTTGAGCAAACTATTGGAAAACCTGCAAGACTTTCTTCCAGTTCTTATGCTTTGTATGCTGAAACGTATTTTAATGATTCTAAGCAGAATCTTAGTTTTAGAACATTAGGCGATTTGAATAAGAATGGTTTAGTTGTGCCTGATTTATTAAAAGGAAGAGCATTAGAGGAACTAGATGGAGGTGTTGCTATTAGCGATAAGGCTCTCATGTCATTGACTCGAAAGGAAAATATTGAACCTTTTTTAGGAGAGACTATCAATATATCTGGAAAAGAATACCTAATTCAGGCAATATATTATGGATCAGCTGTTAATGAAAGATTACCTTCTTTATTGGTTACCAATGAAATCAAAGAGTTACTTTTAGGAGGAAGGGAATATTTTGATGAATTAGTAGTAGAAACTAATCAGTTGGAGAATATTAATAAGGCTTTATCTGCTTTAGATACTTATGGAATATTCCGCAAGGAAGGAACTTATGGATATATAGATAATAGAAGGGTATATGAGGAAACAAAGGCTCAAGCTACTACAATATTAAATTTCATTGCACTTTTATCAAGCATTTCAATTTTTGTAGCTGGTTTTGGGGTTATGAATGCTATGTTGTCTTCTGTTAGCGAACGTAGTAAGGAGATAGCCATTCGTCGAGCTTTGGGAGCTAAAAAATCTGATATTTATCAATCATATATGATGGAGGGGATTCTTTTATCGCTTCTGGGAGCTATAACTGGTATTGGAGTAGCGATATTATTTGTTGTTTTAATGAACATGAGTGGTTTTGTTACGACATTAACTCTGGATCATATTTTGATTACTCTATTCACAACGGGTGTATTTGGAATTGTATTTAGTATTATGCCTGCAATGGTTGCAGCAAATAAAAATGTTATTGAAGGTCTAAGGTAATGATGAATGTGAATTTAAAGGAGGTAAAATGAAATTTACAAAAATAGATGGAGTATTTTCTCTATTGCTAATTGTGGAATTTACAATATGTTTTTTTGCACTAGATAATTTTAATCTTTTTCAATTTATGCTGTTTGTACAAATTATACCATCAATATTATTAGCTTTGTTATCGGGAAGTATTTCTTCTAGAAGTAAGTACAGCTGGGTGTTATTAATTATTTTTGGAATAATCTATGCTTTAATGATGTTTGGAATTTTCAGAGTTACTCCTATGACGCTTATAGAACAAAATACGATTCAATCTGAAACTTCCGTATTTACATTCAATAGAAATTTACAGTTAGGAACTTATTTTGGATTTTTCCTACAGGAATTTTTACTAGGAGCTTTTATTTGCACCATTTCAAAATTTTTTGGGAGAATTAAACAAGGGAAATTTTAATGAAGCCTGCATTAAAAAGAAGAATTGCTTCTGCAGTTATTTTTAGAAAATGATATTATTGAAATGGTGTAACATTTGGAGAAAATTATTTTTGAACGAAAAAGATTTGAGTATGTCGGTCCTAATAGAAAGCAAGTAAAGGACTTTATGATTCTAAAAAATTTCATGTCTAAGACAATTCAAGTTGAAATCAGAGTGGAGGGATACTTGTTAGACCTTCTTATTTTAAAAGAGATGAGTACAGAATTTTATAATTTAGATTTTCTTTCTTTGCCCTATGATGTCAATATAGATGTGAAAGAAGTTGTAGAGGATGTTGATTTAACAGTCTATAAGAATAGTAAATATAGGGAGTTTAATTTCTTTAAAAATATTTGTAAATGATATTTTTGAAAGTCTATCCATCCCTATATTAGAATTGCTACAACAAGTTTTCAACACTTGTTTCAATTGAACATACTAAAAACCGAGACGAAGGGACAAACTCTCAGTCTCGGTTTTGATATTCCTTAAAGAATAGCTAGGTTTATTTCAATTGATCTGTAATGTCTTTTGATAGCAACATTCCCAGATGATAAGTTTTATTGATGTAAGCAATGACATCATTGATATTTTCAGTTGTTTGAATTTTCTCTTTGATGTCAGCTCTAAATGTTTCATCCTTTAAAAGTTGTTCTTGGTAGAGCCTTTGAAGTAGTTCTTTTTCGTACTTATTGAGCAGAAAAAGGAATACCAAGCTAATTACAACGAGGATATAAGCATATTGGCTCATAGGAAATCTCCCTGTATGATAAAGAAGTAGTAGTGAGTAAATCGAATTAGTGGACCTAAAATAGCAGAACAAGCCAGCAAAACTTGATAAGATTTTTGATAGACCTCTAAAACTAATTACGTATAAGATTTGGTCTTAGTTACTTAGACTGCTTTACAATCAAGTAACTTGAAGATTACGACATGAACCAAACCAAATCGATATTATTGGGTTAGATGAATTAGTAAAGCGTTTAGACAAGTATCTCTAGTTACGACGTTCTGGAACATAAATCGATCATATTTATGTCCTAAAACTAGTGAAGCACCTAGCCAAATCTCTGATAGGATTTGGCGTTAGTTACTTAGACTACTTTACAATAAAGTGATTAAAAGATTACGACATGAGCCTAACCAAATCGATATTATTTGGTTAGGTGAATTAGTGAAGCGTTTAGGCAATTCGCCATATAGCGATTGCCGTCAAGAGACTAGGAACTTTAGTTCCAGTCTCTTGTAACGATTTACATCTTCTCAGGCGCTTCTACTCCAAGCAAGCGAAGGGCTTCTTTGAGAACGACTGCGGTTGCGTAGCTGAGGGCTAGACGGCTGTCGCGTTCTGGGCTTTCATCCAAGATACGTGTATGTGCATAATATTTGTTAAAGGCTTGAGCCAGGCTAATTGCAAATTTAGCAATGATAGAAGGTTCAAAGTTATCCGCCGCACGGTTGATAATACGTGGGAAGTCTTGGATGAGTTTGATGATTTCCCAGCTTTCAGCATCATTCAAGCTATAGTTGCCGGCTGTTTCTGGTTTGAAGTCTGCTTTACGTAAGATAGATTGGATACGAGCGTAGGCGTATTGAACATAAGGTCCAGTTTCACCCTCGAAGGATACCATAGCCTCTAGGTCGAAGTCGTATCCATTTGTACGGTCGGTCTTGAGGTCATAGAATTTAATGGCTCCAACTCCAACAGCATGGGCTACCTGATCTTTATTTTCAAGTTCAGGATTTTTAGCCTCTATTTGGGCCTTGGCACGGCTAATAGCCTCTGCAACAGTAGGCTCTAGCAAGATGACATTCCCTTTACGAGTAGAGAGTTTCTTCCCTTCTTTTGTAACCAAACCAAAAGGAACGTGGGTAATGTTGTCACTCCAGTCGTAGCCCATCTCTTGCAAGACAGCTTTGAGCTGTTTAAAGTGGGCAGATTGCTCTTGACCAACGACGTAGATAGATTTGGCAAATTGGTATTCATTTTTACGGTAAAGGGCTGCGGCCAAGTCACGTGTGATGTAGAGAGTTGCACCATCAGATTTCTTGATGAGGGCTGGATGTTCAATTCCATATTTCTCAAGATTTACAACCTGGGCACCTTCTGATTCAACAAGAAGGCCTTTTTCAGAAAGAATGTCTACAACTGCATCCATCTTATCGTTGTAGAAGGCTTCTCCGTTGTAGCTGTCAAATTCGACTTGCAATTCATTGTAAAGGCGGTTAAATTCCACTAAACTTTCATCACGGAACCATTGCCAAAGAGCGAGAGCTTCCTCGTCGCCATTTTCAAGCTTACGGAACCATTCGCGTGCTTCTTCATCCAAGCTAGGGTCATTTTCAGCCTCAGCATTGATGCGGACATAGAGTTTAAGAAGTTCATCAATTGGATGAGCTTTTACAGCTTCTTCGTCGCCCCATTTTTTGTAGGCAACAATCAACATCCCAAACTGTTTACCCCAGTCTCCCAAATGGTTGACCTTGACTGTTTGATAACCGATTTTTTGGAAGATATGTGACAAGCTATCTCCGATAACAGTTGAGCGCAGGTGACCAATAGAGAATGGTTTAGCGATATTGGGACTAGACATATCGATAACAACATTTTCTTGTTTGCCAATAGTTTGATCAGCATAGTGTTCTTTTTCAGTGATAACAGCTTGCAATACTTGAGCAGAAATGGCAGATTTATCAAGGAAAAAGTTAACGTAAGGTCCCGTTGCGACAACCTTCTCAAAGGCTTGGCTGTTAATTTTTTCAGCCAGTTCAGCCGCAATCATTTGAGGTGCTTTACGTTCGACTTTTGCAAGAGAAAAAGCAGGGAAAGCAATGTCTCCCATTTCTGAGTTTTTAGGGGTTTCCAGTAAATTTAAAATAGCCTCTTGGTTCAGGCTATCAATGACGCTAGCCAATTCGCTAGCAATCAATTCTTTTGTATTCATTATGAGCTCCTTTTGGACTTTTCTACTATTTTATCACATTTTTAAAGAAAGAAGAAAAACTTTTTGAAATCTCCTATTTTTTTGGTATAATATAGTTATAAAAATAGTTATAAATATTCACATAAGAGGATTTTATGAGAAAAAGAGATCGTCATCAGTTAATAAAAAAAATGATTACTGAGGAGAAATTAAGTACACAAAAAGAAATTCAAGATCGGTTGGAGGCACACAATGTTTTTGTGACACAGACAACCTTGTCTCGTGATTTGCGCGAAATCGGCTTGACCAAGGTCAAGAAAAATGATATGGTGTATTATGTACTAGCAAATGAGACAGAAAAGATTGATTTGGTGGAATTTTTGTCTCATCATTTAGAAGGTGTTGCAAGAGCAGAGTTTACTTTGGTGCTTCATACCAAACTGGGAGAAGCCTCTGTTTTGGCAAATATTGTAGATGCAAACAAGGATGAATGGATTTTAGGAACAGTTGCTGGTGCCAATACCTTATTGGTTATTTGTCGAGACCAGCACGTTGCCAAACTCATGGAAGATCGTTTGCTAGATTTGATGAAAGATAAGTAAGGTCTTGGGAGTTGCTCTCAAGACTTATTTTTGACAAGGAGAGACGGAAAATGGCGACAGAAAAGCTATCACCCGGCATGCAACAGTATGTGGATATTAAAAAGCAATATCCAGATGCTTTTTTGCTCTTTCGGATGGGTGATTTTTATGAATTATTTTATGAGGATGCGGTCAATGCTGCGCAGATTCTGGAAATTTCCTTAACGAGTCGCAACAAGAATGCCGACAATCCGATTCCTATGGCGGGTGTTCCCTATCATTCTGCCCAACAGTATATCGATGTCTTGATTGAGCAGGGTTATAAGGTGGCTATCGCAGAACAGATGGAAGATCCTAAACAAGCAGTTGGGGTTGTGAAACGAGAGGTTGTTCAAGTCATTACGCCAGGGACAGTGGTCGATAGCAGTAAGCCGGATAGTCAGAACAACTTCTTGGTTGCCATAGATCGAGATGGCAATCAATTTGGCTTAGCTTATATGGACCTGGTGACGGGTGACTTTTATGTGACAGGTCT
Source organism: Streptococcus sp. 4886 (assembly GCF_013276485.1). NCBI lineage: Bacteria > Bacillati > Bacillota > Bacilli > Lactobacillales > Streptococcaceae > Streptococcus > Streptococcus sp. 4886. The sequence goes on from NZ_VMLD01000028.1 coordinate 54,436, forward strand.
TTTGGATTTCACGCTGGTTTGTGGGGAAATCCGTAATCTCAAGGCGCGAGAAGTGGTGCTGGGCTATGACTTGTCTGAGGAAGATGAACAAATCCTTAGTCGTCAGATGAATCTGGTACTTTCCTATGAAAAAGAAGGCTTTGAAGACCTTCATTTGCTGGATTCACGATTGGCAGCTGTGGAGCAAGCGGCATCTAGTAAATTGCTCCAGTATGTTCATCGGACTCAGATGAGGGAATTGAACCACCTCAAGCCTGTTATCCGCTATGAAATCAAAGATTTTTTGCAGATGGATTATGCGACCAAGGCTAGTCTGGATTTGGTTGAGAATGCTCGTTCAGGCAAGAAGCAAGGCAGTCTTTTCTGGCTTTTGGATGAAACCAAGACGGCTATGGGTATGCGTCTCTTGCGTTCTTGGATTCATCGCCCCTTGATTGATAAGGAACGAATCGTCCAACGTCAAGAAGTGGTGCAGGTCTTTCTTGATCACTTTTTTGAGCGCAGTGATTTGACAGACAGTCTCAAGGGTGTTTATGATATCGAACGCTTGGCTAGTCGTGTTTCTTTTGGCAAGACCAATCCCAAGGATCTCTTGCAGCTGGCGACTACCTTGTCCAGTGTGCCACGGATTCGTGCGATTTTAGAAGGGATGGAGCAACCTGCTTTAGCTTATCTCATCGAACAACTGGATGGAATCCCTGAGTTGGAGAGTTTGATTAGCGCAGCGATTGCTCCTGAAGCTCCTCATGTGATTACAGATGGGGGAATTATCCGAACTGGATTTGATGAGACCTTAGACAAGTACCGTCGCGTTCTCAGAGAAGGGACTGGTTGGATTGCTGAAATTGAGGCTAAGGAGAGAGAAAACTCTGGTATCAGCACGCTTAAGATTGACTACAATAAAAAGGATGGCTACTATTTCCATGTGACCAATTCACAGCTGGGGAATGTGCCAGCCCACTTTTTCCGTAAGGCGACGCTGAAAAACTCGGAACGTTTTGGAACTGAGGAATTGGCGCGTATCGAGGGAGATATGCTGGAGGCGCGTGAGAAGTCAGCCAATCTAGAATACGAAATCTTTATGCGTATTCGTGAAGAGGTCAGCAAGTACATCCAACGTTTACAAGCTCTAGCCCAAGGAATTGCGACAGTTGATGTCTTACAGAGTCTGGCAGTTGTTGCTGAAACCCAGCATTTGATTCGACCTGAGTTTGGTGACGATTCACAAATTGATATCCAGAAAGGGCGCCATGCTGTCGTTGAAAAGGTTATGGGGGCTCAGACCTATATTCCCAATACGATTCAGATGGCAGAAGATACCAGTATCCAACTGATTACAGGGCCCAATATGAGCGGGAAGTCAACCTACATGCGTCAGTTAGCCATGATGGCGGTTATGGCTCAGTTGGGTTCTTATGTGCCAGCAGAAAGCGCCTATTTACCTATTTTTGATGCGATTTTTACCCGCATTGGAGCAGCAGATGACTTGGTTTCAGGTCAATCAACCTTCATGGTGGAGATGATGGAGGCCAATAATGCCATTTCGCATGCAACCAAGAACTCTCTCATTCTCTTTGATGAGTTAGGTCGTGGAACTGCAACTTATGACGGTATGGCTCTTGCTCAGTCTATCATCGAATACATTCATGAGCATATCGGAGCCAAGACCCTCTTTGCGACCCACTACCATGAGTTGACTAGTCTGGAGTCTAGCTTGGAACACTTGGTCAATGTCCACGTGGCAACTTTGGAGCAGGATGGGCAGGTCACCTTCCTTCACAAGATTGAACCAGGACCAGCTGATAAATCCTACGGTATCCATGTTGCCAAGATTGCTGGCTTGCCAGCAGATCTCCTAGCAAGGGCGGATAAGATTTTGACTCAGTTAGAGAATCAAGGTACAGAAAATCCTATTCCTATGAGACAAACAAGTGCTGTCACAGAACAAATTTCACTCTTTGATACACCTGAAGAGCATCCTATCCTAGCAGAATTAGCTAAACTAGATGTTTACAATATGACACCTATGCAGGCTATGAATGTCTTGGTCGAGTTAAAACAGAAACTATAAAGCCAAGACTCACTAGTTAATCTAGCTATATCAAGGAGACTTCTTTGACAAGTTCCCACTTTTTTGCTAGAATAACATCACACAAACAGAATGAAAAGGAGCTGACGCATTGTCGCTCCCTTTTGTCTATTTTTTAAGGAGAAAGTATGCTGATTCAGAAAATAAAAACCTACAAGTGGCAGGCCTTGGCTTCGCTCCTGATGACAGGCTTGATGGTTGCTAGTTCACTTTTGCAACCGCGTTATTTGCAGGAAGTGTTAGACGCCCTCCTTGCTGGGAAATATGAAGCTATTTATAGTATCGGGGCTTGGTTGATTGGTGTGGCCGTGGTCGGTCTAGTTGCTGGTGGGCTCAATGTTGTCCTTGCAGCCTATATTGCCCAAGGAGTTTCATCCGATCTTCGAGAGGATGCCTTCCGTAAAATCCAAACCTTTTCTTATGCCAATATTGAACAATTTAATGCGGGAAATCTAGTCGTTCGCATGACAAATGACATCAACCAGATTCAGAACGTCGTCATGATGACCTTCCAAATTCTGTTCAGACTTCCCCTCTTGTTTATCGGTTCCTTTATCTTGGCGGTTCAAACCCTACCTTCTCTGTGGTGGGTGATTGTTCTCATGGTAGTCTTGATTTTTGGTTTGACTGCTGTCATGATGGGGATGATGGGACCTCGTTTTGCCAAGTTTCAAACCCTTCTTGAGCGCATCAATGCCATTGCTAAGGAAAATCTGCGCGGTGTTCGTGTGGTCAAGTCCTTTGTCCAAGAAAAAGAGCAGTTTGCTAAGTTTACGGAGGTTTCAGACGAGCTTCTCGGTCAAAATCTTTACATCGGTTATGCCTTTTCAGTAGTGGAACCCTTTATGATGTTGGTCGGTTACGGGGCGGTCTTCCTCTCTATTTGGCTGGTTGCAGGGATGGTTCAGTCGGATCCGTCAGTTGTTGGCTCCATTGCTTCCTTTGTCAATTACCTAAGCCAGATTATCTTTACCATTGTTATGGTTGGATTTTTGGGAAATTCTGTCAGCCGTGCCATGATTTCTATGCGTCGTATTCGAGAAATTCTGGATGCAGAGCCAGCTATGACTTTCAAGGATGTCCCAGATGAAGAGTTGGTCGGTAGTCTTAGCTTTGAAAATGTGACCTTTACCTATCCAATGGACAAGGAACCGATGCTGAAAGATGTGAGCTTTACTATTGAACCTGGTCAAATGGTTGGTGTGGTTGGAGCAACTGGTGCAGGGAAGTCAACCTTGGCTCAATTGATTCCACGTCTCTTTGATCCACAGGAAGGGGCCATCAAAATTGGAGGCAAGGATATTCGCGAAGTGAGTGAAGGAACCCTGCGTAAAACAGTGTCTATCGTTCTTCAACGTGCCATTCTCTTTAGTGGAACGATTGCTGATAACTTGAGACAGGGTAAGGGAGATGCTACTCTATTTGAAATGGAGCGCGCAGCCAATATTGCCCAGGCTAGTGAATTCATTCATCGTATGGAGAAAACCTTTGAGAGTCCAGTTGAGGAACGGGGAACCAACTTTTCAGGTGGGCAAAAACAAAGGATGTCGATTGCGCGTGGGATTGTCAGCAATCCGCGTATTCTGATTTTTGACGATTCGACCTCGGCCTTGGATGCTAAGTCAGAGCGCCTAGTTCAAGAAGCCTTGAATAAGGACTTGAAGGGAACAACAACCATTATCATCGCGCAAAAGATTAGCTCGGTTGTCCATGCAGACAAGATCTTGGTACTGGATCAAGGACGATTGATTGGTCAAGGCACGCATGCAGACTTGGTTGCCAACAATGCCGTTTACCGTGAAATCTACGAAACACAGAAAGGAAAGGAGGAGTGAAATGAAGACAGTTCAATTTTTTTGGCATTATTTTAAAGTCTATAAGCTATCATTTGTAGTCGTCATCCTGATGATTGTTCTGGCGACTCTTGCCCAAGCTCTCTTTCCGGTCTTTTCTGGACAAGCAGTGACGCAGTTAGCTAATTTAGTTCAAGCTTATCAAGATGGCAATCCAGAACTTGTTTGGCAAAGCCTATCAGGAATCATGGTCAATCTTGGTCTGCTGGTTTTGGTTCTCTTTATCTCCAGTGTCATATACATGTGTCTCATGACGCGCGTGATTGCAGAGTCGACCAACGAGATGCGCAAAGGCCTCTTCGGTAAGCTTGCTCGGTTGACGGTTTCTTTCTTTGACCGCCGACAAGATGGCGATATCCTATCTCGTTTTACTAGTGATTTGGATAATATCCTCCAAGCCTTTAATGAAAGTCTGGTTCAGGTCATGAGTAATATTGTTTTATACATTGGTCTGATTCTTGTCATGTTTTCGAGAAATGTAACCCTGGCCCTCATCACTATTGCCAGCACACCAGTAGCCTTCCTCATGCTGATTTTCATCGTGAAAATGGCACGCAAATACACCAACCTCCAGCAGAAAGAGGTAGGGAAGCTCAACGCCTATATGGACGAGAGTATTTCAGGTCAAAAAGCTGTTATTGTGCAAGGAATTCAAGAGGATATGATGGCAGGATTTCTTGAACAAAATGAGCGCGTGCGCAAGGCGACCTTTAAAGGAAGAATGTTCTCAGGAATTCTTTTCCCTGTCATGAATGGGATGAGCCTGGTTAATACAGCCATCGTCATCTTTGCTGGTTCAGCTGTACTTTTGAATGATAAGTCTATTGAAACAAGTACAGCCCTAGGTTTGATTGTTATGTTTGCCCAATTTTCACAGCAGTACTACCAGCCTATTATCCAAGTTGCAGCTAGTTGGGGAAGCCTTCAGTTAGCCTTTACAGGTGCTGAACGGATTCAGGAAATGTTTGACGCAGAGGAAGAAATCCGACCTGAAAAGGCTCCAATCTTCACTAAGTTGCAAGAAGGTGTTGAAATCAGCCACATTGATTTCTCATATTTGCCTGATAAACCTATTTTGAAAGATGTCAGCATTTCCGCTCCGAAAGGTCAGATGACAGCGGTTGTTGGGCCGACAGGGTCAGGGAAAACGACTATTATGAACCTCATCAATCGCTTTTATGATGTTGATGCTGGTGGTATTTATTTTGATGGCAAAGACATCCGTGACTATGATTTGGATAGTCTCAGAAGCAAGGTGGGAATTGTCTTGCAGGATTCGGTCTTGTTTAGCGGAACGATTCGAGACAATATCCGTTTTGGTGTGCCAGATGCTAGTCAAGAAATGGTTGAGGCAGCAGCCAAGGCAACCCATATCCACGACTACATCGAAAGCTTGCCTGATAAGTACGATACTCTTATCGATGATGACCAGAGCATCTTCTCGACAGGGCAGAAACAATTGATTTCTATCGCTCGAACCTTGATGACAGATCCAGAAGTTCTCATTCTCGATGAAGCCACTTCAAACGTAGATACGGTGACAGAAAGCAAGATTCAGCATGCCATGGAGGCGGTTGTAGCAGGCAGAACCAGTTTCGTCATTGCCCACCGTTTGAAGACCATCCTCAATGCAGACCAGATTATTGTCCTTAAAGATGGAGAAGTCATTGAACGCGGTAACCACCATGAACTTTTGAAACTAGGTGGCTTCTACTCAGAACTCTATCACAATCAATTTGTTTTTGAATAAGAAAAAGTTGTCCTATGTGGGCAGCTTTTTCTTGCCCATAAAAAATTTTTATCACAGCCTTAAAAAAAACATATTAGACGAAAGGCTTTTTGAGTGATATGATAGGACTATCGTTATACTCAATGAAAATCAAAGAGCAAACTAGGAAACTAGTCGCAGGTTGCTCAAAGCACTGCTTTGAGGTTGTGGATAGAACTGACGAAGTCAGTAACCATACCTACGGTAAGGCGACGCTGACGTGGTTTGAAGAGATTTTCGAAGAGTATTAATATTCGAAAGGAGAGACATCATGGCTAGAACGGTTGTAGGAGTTGCTGCAAATCTATGTCCCGTAGACGCAGAAGGCAAAAACATTCATTCATCTGTATCTTGTAGATTCGCAGAGAGCATTCGTCAAGTCGGTGGTCTCCCTTTAGTCATTCCTGTTGGTGATGAGTCAGTTGTACGCGATTATGTGGAAATGATTGACAAACTCATTTTGACAGGCGGTCAAAATGTCCACCCTCAGTTTTATGGAGAGAAAAAGACCATCGAGAGCGATGATTACAATCTAGTGCGTGATGAATTTGAATTGGCCCTCTTGAAAGAAGCGCTTCGTCAGAATAAACCAATTATGGCAATCTGTCGCGGTGTTCAACTTGTCAATGTTGCCTTTGGTGGAACCCTCAATCAAGAAATCGAAGGTCACTGGCAAGGGCTACCTTTCGGAACATCTCACTCTATTGAGACAGTAGAAGGAAGCGTGGTGGCTAAGCTATTTGGGAAAGAAAGTCAGGTCAACTCCGTCCATCGTCAAAGCATTAAAGATTTGGCACCTAATTTCCGTGTAACTGCTATTGATCCAAGAGACCAAACTATTGAAGCGATTGAGTCTATCGACGAGCACCGCATTATCGGTTTACAGTGGCATCCAGAGTTTCTGGTTAATGAAGAAGATGGCAATTTAGAATTATTTGAGTATTTATTGAATGAACTGTAACGACTGGAACATCTAGTCGTTCTTTCTTTTATTTTTTCAAAATTTTTGGAATGTGGGATTTTACGCAAACGTTTGAATTCTGATAAAAATTGGAGAAATTCGATAAAAAACTTGAAAAAAACGAAGGTAAGCGTTATGATAGAAAAGAAGAAATATTGGAGGAATAACATGTCACATATTAAATTTGATTATTCAAAAGTCTTAGACAAATTTGTTGCACCACATGAAGTGGAATACATGCAATCACAAGTAACAGCAGCAGATGAATTGATCCGTAAAGGAACTGGTGCTGGTAGCGACTTCTTGGGATGGTTGGATCTTCCTGAAAACTACGACCGTGAAGAATTTGACCGTATCTTGAAAGCTGCTGAGCAAATCAAATCAGACAGCGATGTCTTGGTTGTAATCGGTATCGGTGGATCTTACCTTGGTGCCAAAGCAGCAATCGACTTCTTGAACCACCATTTTGCTAACTTGCAAACAAAAGAAGAACGTAAAGCTCCACAAATCCTTTACGCTGGAAACTCAATCTCATCTACTTACCTTGCTGACTTGGTAGAGTATGTTGCAGACAAAGACTTCTCAGTAAACGTGATTTCTAAATCAGGTACAACAACTGAACCAGCTATCGCTTTCCGTGTTTTCAAAGAACTCTTGGTTAAGAAATACGGTCAAGAAGAAGCCAACAAACGTATCTATGCAACAACTGACCGCCAAAAAGGTGCTGTTAAGGTTGAAGCAGATGCTAACGGCTGGGAAACATTTGTTGTTCCAGATGACATCGGTGGACGCTTCTCAGTATTGACAGCAGTTGGTTTGCTTCCAATCGCTGCATCAGGAGCTGACATCAAAGCCCTTATGGAAGGTGCGAATGCAGCTCGCAAAGACTACACTTCAGACAAAATCTCTGAAAACGAAGCTTACCAATACGCAGCAGTTCGTAACATCCTTTACCGTAAAGGCTATGCAACTGAGATCTTGGTAAACTACGAGCCATCACTTCAATACTTCTCAGAATGGTGGAAACAATTGGCTGGTGAATCAGAAGGAAAAGACCAAAAAGGTATCTACCCAACTTCAGCCAACTTCTCAACTGACTTGCACTCACTTGGTCAATTTATCCAAGAAGGAACTCGTATCATGTTTGAAACAGTTGTCCGTGTTGACAAACCTCGTAAAAACGTGATTATCCCTAGCTTGGAAGAAGACCTTGACGGACTTGGTTACCTTCAAGGAAAAGACGTTGACTTTGTAAACAAAAAAGCGACTGATGGTGTTCTTCTTGCCCACACAGATGGTGATGTACCAAACATGTATGTGACTCTTCCAGAGCAAGACGCTTTCACTCTTGGTTACACTATCTACTTCTTCGAATTGGCTATCGCTCTTTCAGGTTACTTGAATGCTATCAACCCATTTGACCAACCAGGTGTTGAAGCTTACAAACGTAACATGTTTGCCCTTCTTGGAAAACCAGGATTTGAAGAATTGAGCAAAGAACTTAACGCACGTCTATAATAGAAGAAAAGAGTGGCTTGCCCACTCTTTTTACTCTCTTTATCCATAGAAATTGGACTCAGCCAAGACTTGTGATATAATATAGAGAGCAAAAAGGCAGACGCCTAGAGACTTTATAGGAGAAACTATGTCAAAAGATATCCGCGTACGTTACGCACCAAGTCCAACAGGACTACTACACATCGGAAATGCTCGTACAGCATTGTTCAACTATCTTTACGCCCGTCATCATGGTGGAACTTTTATTATCCGTATCGAAGATACTGACCGTAAACGTCATGTCGAAGATGGTGAACGTTCACAGCTTGAAAACCTTCGTTGGTTGGGCATGGATTGGGATGAAAGTCCAGAAACACATGAAAACTACCGTCAGTCTGAGCGTTTGGACTTGTATCAAAAATACATTGACCAACTATTAGCTGAAGGAAAAGCTTACAAATCTTATGTTACAGAAGAAGAATTAGCGGCTGAACGCGAACGCCAAGAAGCAGCTGGTGAAACACCTCGCTACGTAAATGAATACCTTGGCATGAGTGAAGAGGAAAAAGCGACTTACATCTCAGAACGTGAAGCAGCAGGAATCATCCCAACGGTTCGTTTGGCTGTCAATGAGTCAGGTATCTACAAGTGGCATGATATGGTCAAAGGTGATATCGAATTTGAAGGTGGCAATATTGGTGGTGACTGGGTTATCCAAAAGAAAGACGGTTACCCAACTTACAACTTTGCCGTTGTCATCGATGACCATGATATGCAAATCTCCCATGTTATCCGTGGAGACGACCACATTGCCAACACACCAAAACAGCTCATGGTTTATGAAGCCCTTGGTTGGGAAGCTCCAGAGTTCGGTCACATGACCTTGATTATCAATTCTGAAACTGGTAAGAAGTTATCTAAACGTGATACTAATACTCTTCAGTTTATCGAAGACTACCGTAAAAAAGGTTATTTACCAGAAGCAGTTTTTAACTTTATTGCTCTTCTTGGTTGGAACCCAGGTGGAGAAGATGAGATTTTCTCTCGTGAGGAACTCATTAAACTTTTCGATGAAAACCGCCTCAGCAAGTCTCCAGCAGCCTTTGACCAGAAAAAACTAGACTGGATGAGCAATGATTATATCAAGAATGCAGACCTAGAAACTATCTTTGAAATGGCAAAACCATTCCTAGAAGAAGCAGGTCGATTGACTGACAAGGCTGAAAAATTAGTTGAGCTCTATAAACCACAAATGAAATCAGTTGATGAAATTATTCCATTGACAGATCTCTTCTTCTCAGATTTCCCAGAATTGACAGAAGCAGAGTGCGAAGTCATGGCGGGGGAAACAGTCCCAACAGTTCTTGAAGCCTTCAAAGCAAAACTTGAAGCGATGACAGACGATGAATTTGTGACAGAAAATATCTTCCCACAAATTAAAGCAGTCCAAAAAGAAACAGGTATTAAAGGGAAAAATCTTTTCATGCCAATTCGTATCGCAGTTTCAGGTGAAATGCATGGACCAGAATTACCAGATACAATTTTCTTGCTTGGACGTGAAAAATCAATTCAGCATATCGAAAATATGCTAAAAGAAATCTCTAAATAAGAAGGATGCAACAATGGACATCTGGGAAAAGATGTACGAAGAAGCACAGACACTATACAATCCACATGACGTATCAGACTTTGTTTATGCTAATCATGTTGTAGCTGCAGTAGAAGCAGAAGATGGACAAGTATTTACAGGATTCTGTATGGAGGGAACCTGTGGTGTTTTCCATCTCTGTGCAGAGCGGGCGGCTCTCTTCAATATGTACCAATTTTCAGGACAAACTAAGGTTAAAAAAGTATTAGCTTTTCGAGATAAACCACCTTATGGTGGAAGTTCAGCCATGGCTTGCGGTGCTTGTAGAGAATTCCTCTTGGAGTTGAACGCTGAAAATAAAGATGCAGAATTCATGATGGACTATGGTACAAGAAAGACGGTGAAAGTAGCAGAACTAATCCCTTATTGGTGGGGAGAAGAACGTGCTTCTAAGTTTAATAATCAATAGAAGAGTCAGTATAATTCTGGCTCTTTTTACTATTAATTTGAAAAACGGTACTTGAAAAGAATTGAAAAAAATAAAAAAAAGTTTAAAAAAGGTGTTGACAAAGTTTAAAAAGACTGTATAATAGTAAGAGTTGA
>NZ_VMLD01000029.1:0-321 GCF_013276485.1 Streptococcus sp. 4886
GACCCAGCTACAGGAACAGTGACAGTAGGTCATGAAGCTGTGAAAGCGCAAGGAACTGTAGAAGCGCAAGCCCGTAGTGGCAACAGTGACTTGAGTAGTAAAGGTAGTGCGCAACTTCCAGTTATTGCGGATACACCGAGCGCTCCATCTCCAACTGTGAAGGATGAATCAGACCATGTAGGTGTTGAGATTCCAGCACCAGAACATGCGGATAAGGTTGTTGTGACCTTCGATAAAGCAGATGGCACAGGCAAGGATACAGTTGTTATTACTAAGAATCCAGCGGACAACCAATGGAGTGCGGATAAGGCAGTTTCTGGT
>NZ_VMLD01000003.1:0-96242 GCF_013276485.1 Streptococcus sp. 4886
GCTCAAGACACCGTTTTGAGGTTGCAGATAGAACTGACGAAGTCAGTAACATATACATACGGCAAGACGAAGATGACATGGTTTGAAGAGTATGGAACAATCATAACTTATTTGAAGATTTTAAAAGATTGTAAGCTATTATATCTGGATAAATAAGTATTAGAAACTAAAGTGAGGAAAAAGATGTTTTTATATTTAAAAGGTTTAGGAAAATTTCGTATCGCTAACACCAGACGGCTATAGAGTGAACGAGTACGGGGAATGGATCAACTGAACTTGCTTTATGGCATATTGACGAGAAAGCTAGGAGTATAAAAACACTAGAATTCATAGTCTAGAAAGTGGTAAGGATTTTCTAAAATGGTTGATTTTGTAATCTTTTTTGTAAAATATAGCTTTTAATAAATAATGTGAGCAAGATATATCTCTTTGCAAGTGATTAGGGTCAATAGTTTTTAACTTTCTCACTTCTTTTCCGAATAAATAGATAGAACCATAGAATCTAGCAAAATTAGATTTAAAACTATGGTATAATAGAAGGAGGAAAAGGATGATTCTAAGACATCCGGGCATTAGCCCGACCAATGACTTGGTTGCTAAGAAAATTTTCAGCAACCCAGAAATCACTTGTCAATTTATTCGCGATATGCTGGACTTGCCAGCAAAAAATGTGACCATTTTGGAGGGAAGTAACATTCACGTCTTGCCTTCCATGCCTTATTCAGCGCAGGATTTCTATACCAGTATAGACGTCTTGGCAGAGTTAGACAATGGGACACAAGTTATTATTGAGATTCAGGTACATCATCAGAATTTTTTCATCAATCGCCTGTGGGCTTACTTGTGTAGTCAGGTCAATCAAAATCTCGAAAAAATTCGTCAACGAGAAGGTGATACCCACCAGAGTTATAAGCATATCGCACCAGTATACGCTATCGCTATCGTGGACAGTAATTATTTTCAAGATGACTTAGCTTTTCATAGCTTTAGCATGCGCGAGGATACGACAGGTGAGGTCTTAACCATCACAAATAACGGTCAAGCAAACCATCTAGTCAAGATGGCTTTCTTGGAATTAAAAAAATACAGAGAAACCAGCAAAGACGAGGTTCGTAAACCATGGTTGGAGTTTTTTGGGAATAAACCATTTACCCAACAACCCGAGCGAGCCATCAGCCAGGCAGACCAACTGCTAGACTACAAGAGCTGGTCCGAGGAGGATAGGAAAATGTTTAGTCAACTACGTATGCGCGAAGAACAAGCCTTGTTAGCACAGGACTATGCCTTGGAACAAGCTGAAGAAAAAGGGTTGGAGAAAGGTCGGGCAGAAGGACTTGAACGTGGAAAACTTTTTGCCTTTCTGGATATGGTTCGCCAAGGACTTCTGACTTCCGAGGTTGCCAGTCAGCAGTTGGGTATGTCAGTATCTGAGTTTGAGGCGTTGTTGTAAGATCAGCAATAATAGACAAGAAAACCATCTGGTTAAGATGGCATTCTTGGAATTAAAAAACTCTAAGCACAAAATCTTAAAAAATACAAACACGCATAGTATCAGGGGATTAAGAAAGCTTGATACTATGCGTTTTATAGTGCATTGAATCTATATTAGAACACTACAATTCTTAAATCATTGTTAGAAATTAGTTTGAATTTTCCAATCAATTTGTTCAATTATCATATTATACTGTTATATCATAAGGTTATTTCTTTCATTTTCTCCTAAAATTGACTTTTACCTGCTTTCTTGTTTTTTTATCTTGTCCACTCGAAACAGGTCTTGCAAGAAACCTACTTATTTTTGAAAGTACTTTTAATGTAGTTGCTATAGTTAAAAAGATTTGAAACTAAATTCCAAATTAGAAAAAGACTTGAAATGCTAAAAAAAAAAAGTATACTCTAATTGAAAACGGTAACAAAACTAATTTAGAGTATTTCTCTCTTAAAAAGTTCTTGGTGAAACGAGATGTAGAAAGGAGATTTAGCCAAAGAGTCTATTAGTGCTAGAATAATAGATTAGAATTATTTTAGAAAAACTAATACTCAATGAAAATCAAAGAGCAAACTAGGAAACTAGCCGCAGGCTGTACTTGAGTACGGCAAGGCGACGTTGACGCAGTTTGAATTTGATTTTCGAAGAGTATAAGTGAGCAGCTTATAAATTCAATTCCCCAAATAGATTCATACTAGTATCTTTTGCAAAAAATAAAGGGCAACTTCCTTCATGAATATCAATTTCATCTATAAGGAAGGTAGCTAATTGAACTAACTTATTTATTCTGTTTGTCGCTAGAAAAATCAGACCTCCTTGTGAAGATTGAGGAGATACTGAATGAAAATCAAAGAAGAAACTAGCAAGCTGGTAGCAGATTGCCCAAAACACCGCTTTGAGGTTGTAGATAAGACTGACCTATATAATCCAAGGTGAAGCAACTGTGGTTTGAAGAGATTTTCAAAGAGTATAGGCTAGAGAGTGTTGTGTTTTTATGTCCTTCTAGTAGAAAATGCTAGACAGAAGAATGGGGAACTTGGATAGGAAAAATAGATTGAGAAAGGAGGTTAGAAGAGATGATTATTACAAAAATTAGCCGTTTAGGAACTTATGTGGGAGTAAATCCACATTTTGCAACATTAATAGATTTTCTAGAAAAAACAGGACTAGAAAATTTAACAGAAGGTTCGATTGCTATCGATGGTGATCGATTGTTTGGGAATTGCTTTACTTATCTAGCAGACGGTCAAGCAGGGGCTTTCTTTGAAACTCACCAAAAATATTTGGATATTCATTTAGTTTTGGAAAACGAAGAAGCCATGGCTGTTACGTCGCCAGAAAATGTAAGCGTTACCCAAGAGTATGATGAAGAGAAGGATATTGAATTATACACAGGGAAAGTGGAACAGTTGGTTCATTTGAGAGCTGGCGAATGCCTCATCACTTTTCCAGAAGATTTACATCAACCCAAGGTTCGTATAAATGATGAACCTGTGAAAAAAGTTGTCTTTAAAGTTGCGATTTCTTAATGTAGAAAGGGAAGAACAATGAAAAAAATGAGAAAGTTTTTATGTCTAGCCGGAGTTGCGCTAGCAGCCGTTGCCTTGGTAGCTTGTTCAGGAAAAAAAGAAGCTACAACTAGTACTGAACCACCGACAGAATTATCTGGCGAGATTACAATGTGGCACTCCTTTACTCAAGGACCCCGTTTAGAAAGTATTCAAAAATCAGCAGATGCCTTCATGCAAAAGCATCCAAAAACGAAAATCAAGATTGAAACATTTTCTTGGAATGACTTCTATACTAAATGGACTACAGGTTTAGCAAATGGAAATGTGCCAGATATCAGTACAGCTCTTCCTAACCAAGTAATGGAAATGGTCAACTCAGATGCTTTGGTTCCGCTAAACGATTCTATCAAGCGTATTGGACAGGATAAATTTAACGAAACTGCCTTAAATGAGGCAAAAATCGGAGATGATTACTACTCTGTTCCTCTTTATTCACATGCACAAGTCATGTGGGTTAGAACAGATTTGTTAAAAGAACATAATATTGAGGTTCCTAAAACTTGGGATCAACTCTATGAAGCTTCTAAAAAATTGAAAGAAGCTGGAGTTTATGGCTTGTCTGTTCCGTTTGGAACAAATGACTTAATGGCAACACGTTTCTTGAACTTCTACGTACGTAGTGGTGGTGGAAGTCTCTTGACAAAAGATCTTAAAGCGGATTTGACAAGTCAACTTGCTCAAGATGGTATTAAATACTGGGTTAAAATGTATAAAGAAATCTCACCTCAAGATTCTTTGAACTTTAATGTCCTTCAACAAGCTACCTTGTTCTATCAAGGAAAAACAGCATTTGACTTTAACTCTGGCTTCCAGATTGGAGGAATCAATGCCAATAGTCCTCAATTGATTGATTCGATTGATGCTTATCCTATTCCAAAAATCAAAGAGTCTGATAAAGATCAAGGAATTGAAACCTCAAACATTCCAATGGTTGTTTGGAAAAATTCAAAACATCCAGAAGTTGCTAAAGCATTCTTAGAATCACTTTATAATGAAGAAGACTACATTAAATTCCTTGATTCAACTCCAGTAGGTATGTTGCCAACTATTAAGGGGATTAGCGATTCTGCAGCCTATAAAGAAAATGAAACTCGTAAGAAATTTAAACATGCTGAAGAAGTAATTACTGAAGCTGTTAAAAAAGGTACTGCTATTGGTTATGAAAATGGACCAAGTGTACAAGCTGGTATGTTGACTAACCAACACATTATTGAACAAATGTTCCAAGATATCATTACAAATGGAACAGATCCTATGAAAGCAGCAAAAGAAGCAGAAAAACAATTAAACGATTTATTTGAGGCTGTTCAGTAGATGTAAAAGACTAGAAAATAGGTGGGCTAGTGAGCTGAAAAGCTCTAGCCCAATCTTGTAAAAGAAGGGAGAAGGAGAATGGTTAAAGAACGTAATTTAACTCGCTGGATATTTGTTTTGCCAGCTATGATTATCGTAGGATTACTCTTTGTTTATCCGTTTTTCTCGAGTATTTTTTATAGCTTTACCAATAAGCATTTGATTATGCCCAATTACAAATTTGTTGGTTTAGCTAATTATAAAGCTGTGCTATCAGATCCCAACTTCTTTAATGCGTTCTTTAATTCAATTAAGTGGACCATTTTCTCATTAGTTGGTCAAGTTTTAGTAGGGTTTGTATTGGCTTTAGCTCTTCACAGAGTACGCCACTTCAAGAAATTATATAGGACCTTATTGATTGTTCCTTGGGCATTTCCTACCATCGTTATTGCCTTCTCTTGGCAATGGATTCTAAACGGGGTTTATGGCTATTTACCTAATCTAATCGTAAAATTAGGTTTAATGGATCATACACCTGCATTTTTGACAGATAGTACATGGGCCTTCCTATGTTTGGTGTTTATCAACATTTGGTTTGGAGCGCCGATGATTATGGTCAATGTGCTTTCGGCATTGCAGACAGTACCAGAAGAACAATTTGAGGCTGCTAAGATAGATGGTGCTTCAAGTTGGCAAGTGTTCAAGTTTATTGTCTTTCCACATATTAAAGTGGTTGTAGGGCTTCTAGTTGTTTTGAGAACTGTATGGATCTTTAATAACTTTGACATTATCTACCTCATTACTGGTGGTGGGCCAGCCAATGCTACAACGACGCTTCCAATTTTTGCTTACAACCTAGGTTGGGGAACTAAATTGTTGGGTCGTGCTTCAGCAGTTACAGTGTTGCTCTTTATCTTCTTGATGGCGATTTGCTTTATCTACTTTGCTATCATCAGTAAGTGGGAAAAGGAGGGGAGAAAATAATGAAGAAGAAATCCGGTATTTATTTAGATATTCTCTCACATGTACTCTTGATTGGTGCGACCATTGTTGCAATTTTCCCATTGGTATGGATTATCATATCTTCTGTCAAGGGGAAAGGGGAATTAACTCAGTATCCAACACGATTTTGGCCTGAACAGTTCACATTAGATTATTTCACTCATGTTATCAATGATTTGCACTTTATTGATAACATTCGAAACAGTTTAATCATTGCCTTAGCTACAACCCTTATTGCGATTATTATTTCTGCTATGGCAGCCTACGGTATTGTTCGATTCTTCCCTAAATTGGGAGCAATCATGTCGAGACTACTCGTCATTACCTACATTTTTCCACCAATTTTGTTGGCAATTCCCTATTCAATTGCCATTGCTAAAGTTGGCTTAACAAATAGTTTATTTGGCTTGATGATGGTTTATCTATCTTTTAGTGTTCCATATGCAGTTTGGCTCTTAGTTGGATTTTTCCAAACAGTTCCAATTGGAATTGAAGAAGCAGCTCGAATTGATGGTGCGAATAAATTTGTTACGTTTTATAAAGTTGTGCTACCGATTGTAGCACCAGGTATTGTAGCAACAGCTATTTATACATTTATCAATGCTTGGAATGAATTCTTGTATGCTTTGATTTTGATTAACAATACAGGAAAGATGACAGTAGCAGTAGCCCTTCGTTCACTTAACGGTTCAGAAATTTTAGACTGGGGAGATATGATGGCAGCATCTGTTATTGTGGTTCTTCCATCAATCATTTTCTTCTCTATCATCCAAAATAAGATTGCAAGTGGATTGTCAGAAGGATCTGTGAAGTAATACTCAATGAAAATCAAAGAGCAAACTAGCCTCAGGCCGCTCAAAGTACAGCTTTGAGGTTGCAGATAAAACTGACGAAGTCAGCTCAAAACACGTTTTTGAGGTTGTAGATGAAACTGACGAAGTCAGCTCAAAACATGTTTTTGAGGCTGTAGATGAAGCTGACGAAGTCAGTAACCATACACACAGTAAGGAGACGTTGACGCGGTTTGAAGAGATTTTCGAAGAGTATAAGTTAAAATTAGAAAGTTTATTCAATAATAAAGGAGAAAAACATGGTTAAATATGGTGTTGTTGGAACAGGATATTTTGGAGCTGAGTTAGCTCGTTATATGCAAAAGAATGATGGAGCAGAGATTACTCTTCTCTATGATCCAGATAATGCAGAGGCAATTGCAGAAGAATTGGGAGCGAAAGTAGCAAGCTCCTTAGATGAGTTGGTTTCTAGCGATGAAGTAGATTGTGTTATCGTTGCAACTCCAAATAATCTTCATAAGGAACCGGTTATTAAGGCTGCACAACATGGTAAAAATGTTTTCTGTGAAAAACCAATTGCGCTTTCTTATCAAGATTGCCGTGAGATGGTAGATGCATGCAAAGAAAACAATGTAACCTTTATGGCAGGACATATTATGAATTTCTTTAATGGTGTCCATCATGCAAAAGAACTCATAAATCAAGGAGTCATCGGAGACGTTCTATATTGTCACACAGCTCGTAATGGTTGGGAAGAACAACAACCGTCCGTATCATGGAAAAAAATTCGTGAAAAATCAGGTGGTCACTTGTATCACCACATCCATGAGTTGGATTGTGTTCAATTCCTTATGGGTGGCATGCCTGAAACTGTAACCATGACAGGTGGAAATGTAGCCCATGAAGGTGAACATTTCGGTGATGAAGATGATATGATTTTTGTCAATATGGAATTTTCTAATAAGCGTTTTGCCTTGTTAGAATGGGGTTCAGCTTATCGTTGGGGTGAACATTATGTTTTAATCCAAGGAACCAAAGGTGCTATCCGCTTAGACTTATTCAACTGTAAAGGAACTCTTAAGCTAGATGGACAAGAAAGTTATTTCTTGATTCATGAATCGCAAGAAGAAGATGATGATCGGACTCGTATCTATCATAGTACAGAGATGGATGGAGCAATTGCTTATGGTAAACCAGGTAAACGTACTCCATTATGGCTATCATCTGTCATTGATAAAGAAATGCGCTATCTGCATGAGATTATGCAAGGAGCTCCAGTATCAGAAGAATTTGCAAAACTTTTGACAGGAGAAGCTGCTCTCGAAGCAATTGCTACTGCAGATGCTTGTACCCAGTCTATGTTTGAAGATCGCAAAGTAAAATTGTCAGAAATTGTAAACTAAATTTTGGTATTCTCCTATTATAGGTCGACTTGCTCCTCTGAAAGTACTTTTAGAGGAGCTGTTTGACTTGGCTAGTTTTTGAAACTGAAATCTATTATACTACAAACTCTTGAAAGCGTTTTATTTTTGAGGTATAATAATCTCATAGAAACAAAGAAAAAGGAAAAGGAGGAAAGAGGATGCCACAGATTAGCAAAGAAGCCTTGATTGAGCAAATCAAAGATGGAATCATCGTTTCTTGTCAGGCTCTTCCTCATGAACCGCTTTATACAGAAGCGGGAGGGGTGATTCCCTTGCTGGTCAAAGCGGCTGAGCAAGGTGGAGCAGTCGGTATCCGAGCCAATAGTGTTCGCGATATCAAGGAAATTAAGGAAGTCACCAAACTTCCGATTATTGGGATAATCAAACGAGATTATCCGCCACAAGAACCCTTCATCACGGCTACTATGAAAGAAGTTGATGAATTGGCAGAACTGGACATCGAGGTGATTGCTCTGGATTGTACCAAGCGTGAACGCTACGATGGTTTGGAAATTCAAGAGTTCATTCGTCAGGTCAAGGAGAAATATCCTAACCAGCTCTTGATGGCGGACACCAGTACTTTTGAAGAAGGATTGGCAGCGGTCGAAGCAGGAATTGACTTTGTCGGAACAACCTTATCAGGCTACACATCCTACAGTCCAAAAGTGGATGGTCCAGATTTTGAACTCATCAAAAAACTCTGTGATGCCGGTGTAGATGTCATTGCAGAAGGAAAAATTCATACACCAGAACAAGCCAAACAAATCCTTGAATACGGAGTGCGAGGCATCGTTGTTGGTGGCGCTATTACTAGACCAAAAGAGATTACAGAACGCTTCGTTGCTGGTCTTAAATAAGATGTGAGGGGGGGAGTTTTATATTTAAAGTTTTACAAAAAGTTGGAAAAGCTTTTATGTTACCTATAGCTATACTTCCTGCAGCAGGTCTACTTTTGGGGATTGGTGGTGCACTTTCAAACCCAACCACGATAGCAACTTATCCAATACTAGACAATAGTATTTTTCAATCGATATTCCAAGTAATGAGCTCTGCAGGAGAGGTTGTATTCAGTAACTTGTCACTACTTCTCTGTGTGGGATTATGTATTGGCTTAGCGAAACGAGATAAAGGAACCGCTGCGTTAGCAGGAGTAACTGGTTACTTAGTTATGACTGCAACGATCAAAGCTCTGGTAAAACTTTTTATGGCAGAAGGATCTGCAATTGATACTGGAGTTATTGGAGCATTAGTTGTCGGAATAGTTGCCGTATATTTGCACAACCGATATAGCAATATTCAATTACCTTCCGCTTTAGGATTCTTTGGAGGTTCACGCTTCGTTCCTATTGTTACATCGTTCTCTTCTATCTTAATTGGCTTTGTCTTCTTTGTTATTTGGCCACCTTTCCAACAACTTCTTGTTTCTACAGGTGGATATATTTCTCAGGCAGGTCCAATTGGAACTTTTCTATATGGATTTTTAATGAGACTTTCTGGAGCAGTAGGCTTACATCATATGATTTATCCTATGTTTTGGTATACTGAACTTGGTGGTGTTGAAACTGTTGCAGGACAAACAGTGGTTGGAGCTCAAAAAATATTTTTTGCTCAATTAGCCGATCCGGCTCATTCTGGATTATTTACAGAAGGAACAAGGTTTTTTGCAGGTCGTTTCTCAACAATGATGTTCGGTTTACCGGCTGCCTGTTTAGCGATGTACCATAGTGTTCCTAAGAATCGTCGTAAAAAATACGCGGGTTTGTTTTTTGGAGTTGCTTTAACATCTTTTATTACCGGTATTACAGAACCAATTGAATTTATGTTTCTATTCGTCAGTCCGGTTCTATATGTTGTTCACGCATTCCTTGATGGTGTCAGCTTCTTTATTGCAGACATCTTAAATATTTCAATAGGAAACACATTTTCAGGAGGTGTAATCGATTTCACTTTATTTGGAATTTTGCAGGGGAACGCTAAGACGAATTGGGTTCTTCAGATTCCATTTGGACTTATTTGGAGTGTTTTGTATTATATTATTTTTAGATGGTTCATTACTCAATTCAACGTTCTAACGCTAGGAAGAGGAGAAGAAGTAGATTCTAAAGAAGTTTCTGAATCCGCAGATTCAACTTCAAATACTGCGGATCATTTAAAACAGGATAGCCTACAAATTATCAGAGCCTTGGGTGGATCAAATAATATAGAAGATGTAGATGCTTGTGTGACACGTTTACGTGTAGCTGTAAAAGAAGTTAATCAAGTTGATAAAGCACTTTTAAAACAAATTGGTGCAGTTGATGTCTTAGAAGTGAAGGGTGGCATTCAAGCAATCTATGGAGCAAAAGCAATCTTATATAAAAATAGTATTAATGAAATTTTAGGTGTAGATGATTAAGTACTTACTGACTTAATAAAAAAAAGAGGAGAGTGGTGGATGAGTAGGATGAAATGAAATCGCATACAAGAAATAAAGAACTCATTATCCAAGTTGGATACGCTTATAAAATAGGAGAATACAAATGAAATTTAGAAAATTAGCTTGTACAGTACTTGCGAGTGCTGCGGTTCTTGGTCTTGCTGCTTGTGGCAATTCTGGCGGAAGTAAAGATGCTGGCAAATCAGGTGGTGACAGTGCCAAAACAGAAATCACTTGGTGGGCATTCCCAGTATTTACCCAAGAAAAAACTGGTGACGGTGTTGGAACTTATGAAAAATCAATCATCGAAGCGTTTGAAAAAGCCAATCCAGATGTAAAAGTGAAATTGGAAACCATTGACTTCAAGTCAGGCCCTGAAAAAATCACAACAGCTATCGAAGCTGGAACAGCTCCAGACGTACTCTTTGATGCACCAGGACGTATCATCCAATACGGTAAAAACGGTAAATTGGCTGAGTTGAACGACCTTTTCACAGATGAATTTGTTAAAGATGTCAACAATGAAAACATCGTACAAGCAAGTAAAGCTGGAGACAAGGCTTACATGTATCCAATTAGTTCTGCCCCATTCTACATGGCAATGAACAAGAAAATGTTAGAAGATGCTGGAGTGGCAAACCTTGTAAAAGAAGGTTGGACAACTGATGATTTTGAAAAAGTATTGAAAGCACTCAAAGACAAGGGTTACACACCAGGTTCATTGTTCAGTTCTGGTCAAGGGGGAGACCAAGGAACACGTGCCTTTATCTCTAACCTTTATAGCGGTTCTGTAACAGATGAAAAAGTTAGCAAATATACAACTGATGATCCTAAATTCGTCAAAGGTCTTGAAAAAGCAACTGGCTGGATTAAAGACAATTTGCTCAATAATGGTTCACAATTTGACGGTGGAGCAGATATCCAAAACTTTGCCAACGGTCAAACATCTTACACAATCCTTTGGGCACCAGCTCAAAATGGTATCCAAGCTAAACTTTTAGAAGCAAGTAAGGTAGAAGTGGTAGAAGTACCATTCCCATCAGACGAAGGTAAACCAGCTCTTGAATACCTTGTAAACGGATTTGCAGTATTCAACAACAAAGACGACAAGAAAGTTGCTGCATCTAAGAAATTCATCCAATTTATCGCAGATGACAAAGAGTGGGGACCTAAAGACGTAGTTCGTACAGGTGCTTTCCCAGTCCGTACTTCATTTGGAAAACTTTATGATGATAAACGTATGGAAACAATCAGCAGCTGGACTCAATACTACTCACCATACTACAACACTATTGATGGATTTGCTGAAATGAGAACACTTTGGTTCCCAATGTTGCAATCTGTATCAAATGGTGACGAAAAACCAGCGGACGCTTTGAAAGCCTTTACTGAAAAAGCGAACGAAACAATTAAAAAAGCTATGAAACAATAGTCCTTAGTTATTCTATAAAAAGTAGTTTTTTAAAGAACCTAAGAGTGTATACCCCCTTTTCCCTCTACACAGATAGTGTAAGAAAAGGGGGGCTTTTGTTTAAAATGTAAGAAATTGTCACGAAATTAAAATGAAGTTCTTACATAAGCGAATCATAAAAAATTTCATTTTGATTTTAAAACAGTTCAAGAAAGTCAAAAAATTATTCTATTTGAAAGAGAGGTGCCGACTGTGAAAGTCAATAAAATCCGTATGAGGGAAACAGTGATTTCCTATGCTTTCCTAGCACCAGTGTTGTTCTTCTTTATTATCTTTGTTTTAGTACCAATGATTATGGGCTTCATCACAAGTTTCTTTAACTACTCTATGACTAGTTTTGAATTTGTGGGCTTAGATAACTATGTCCGTATGTTTAAAGATCCTGTCTTTACAAAATCTCTGATTAACACAGTTATTTTGGTTGTTGGCTCTGTACCGATTGTTGTTCTCTTCTCGCTCTTTGTAGCGTCACAGACCTACCATCAAAATGCTATTGCTAGATCTTTCTACCGTTTTGTCTTCTTCCTTCCAGTTGTAACAGGTAGTGTTGCCGTAACAGTTGTATGGAAATGGATCTATGATCCATTATCAGGGATTCTCAACTTTGTACTTAAATCTAGTCATATCATTACTCAAAATATTTCATGGCTGGGCGACAAGCACTGGGCATTGCTGGCGATTATGATTATCCTCTTGACAACGTCTGTTGGTCAACCGATTATCCTCTACATCGCAGCTATGGGGAATATTGACAATTCATTGGTTGAAGCAGCTCGTGTTGACGGTGCAACTGAATTTCAAGTTTTCTGGAAGATTAAATGGCCAAGCCTTCTTCCAACAACTCTTTATATCGCAATCATCACGACAATCAACTCCTTCCAAGTTTTCGCCTTGATTCAATTGTTGACATCTGGTGGGCCAAACTACTCTACAAGTACCTTGATGTACTACCTTTACGAAAAAGCCTTCCAATTGACAGAATACGGTTATGCAAACACCATTGGTGTCTTCTTGGCAGTCATGATTGCGATCGTAAGTTTTGTTCAATTTAAGGCGCTCGGAAACGACGTAGAATACTAAAGAAAGGAGACAGCTATGCAATCTACAGAAAAAAAACCATTAACAGCCTTTACTGTTATTTCAACAATCATTTTGCTCTTGTTGACTGTGCTGTTCATCTTTCCATTCTACTGGATTTTGACAGGGGCATTCAAATCACAACCTGATACAATTATGATTCCGCCACAATGGTTCCCTAAAATGCCAACCATGGAAAACTTTCAACAACTCATGGTGCAGAACCCTGCCTTACAATGGATGTGGAACTCAGTATTTATCTCATTGGTAACCATGTTCTTAGTCTGTGCAACCTCATCTCTAGCAGGTTATGTATTGGCTAAAAAACGTTTCTATGGTCAACGCATTCTCTTCGCTATTTTCATCGCTGCTATGGCGCTTCCAAAACAAGTTGTCCTTGTACCATTGGTACGTATCGTCAACTTCATGGGAATTCATGACACTCTTTGGGCAGTTATTTTGCCTTTGATTGGATGGCCATTCGGTGTCTTCCTCATGAAACAATTCAGTGAAAATATTCCAACAGAGTTGCTTGAATCAGCTAAAATCGACGGTTGTGGTGAGATTCGTACCTTCTGGAGCGTAGCCTTCCCGATTGTGAAACCAGGATTTGCAGCCCTTGCAATCTTCACCTTCATCAATACTTGGAATGACTACTTCATGCAGTTGGTTATGTTGACTTCACGTAACAATTTGACCATCTCACTTGGGGTTGCAACTATGCAAGCTGAAATGGCAACCAACTATGGTTTGATCATGGCAGGAGCAGCCCTTGCTGCTGTACCCATCGTAACAGTCTTCCTTGTCTTCCAAAAATCCTTCACACAGGGGATTACTATGGGAGCGGTCAAAGGATAATACTCTGCGAAAATCGAATTCAAACTACGTCAGCGTCACCTTGCCATACTTAAGTATTGCCTGCGGTTAGCTTCCTAGTTTGTTCTTCAATTTTCATTGAGTATAGGAAAATCAATCTATCAAAATACAGAAGTATATTTTATAGATTAAAAGAATATAGAGCTATAAGTGTCTACAAAATGGAGGGTATGCAGTTACTTTATGAAGTTTTGTCAGACACTTATCAACTTAAGAATGATTTTAGTTAACTATCAGAAACGAAGGAAAGAGTATGATTTTTGACGATTTAAAAAATATTAGCTTCTATAAAGGGATTCATCCCAATCTTGACAAGGCTATCGACTATCTTTATGAACATCGTAAGGATTCTTTCGAATTAGGAAAGTATGATATTGATGGAGATAAAGTCTTTCTAGTTGTTCAGGAAAATGTCCTCAATCAAGCTGAAAATGATCAATTTGAGCATCATCAGAACTATGCAGATTTGCATTTGCTGGTAGAAGGACATGAATATTCGATCTACGGTTCACGTATCAAAGATGAAGCAGTAGCATTTGACGAAGCAAGTGACATTGGCTTTGTTCATTGTCATGAACACTACCCACTCTTGTTGGGTTATCACAATTTTGCGATTTTCTTCCCAGGTGAGCCACATCAACCAACTGGTTATGCAGGTATGGAAGATCAAGTTCGCAAGTATCTCTTTAAAATTTTGATTGATTAAAAATAGGATGAATTGTCTTTTTGTAAATCTTTGATCATAATCTACCATGAAATTTCTCTTTTTGAGGTAGAGAAATGAGCTCTTATTGTCAGTATCTTTATTCAGAAATACTATTGGTATGGCAGGATTGAAGTTCAGCAAAGTCTTTATGGCTGCGGGAGCAAGAGTAGGATCACTGATCAAGATTTATGGAAGGATTTTACAAATAGCTGTGAATCTAGTTGATGTATATGGTTGTATAAACTTTTAAAACGAGAGAATGAAAGCATTTTGTATTTTTTTATTAAAAGCACTTTGTATTTTTTTATTGAATATGTTAGCTTGGACAGTGCTTGCAATGATAGTCCGTGGAGGGCTAGATGGATTTAATGAGCATACTTGGAGTAGTATTTTAGTTGCTTCGCTGTCCGGCATATATATAGATTATATGTCCATAGATAAAAATAGAAAAAAGTCCAAAAGAAAAAAGAAAAAATAGCTTTGTTCATGGTAGGGACTTATGAAAGCTTTACTGACAAAAAAGAAAACAGTTTACAAAGAAAAATGATGGGGGAGCAAATATGGCACAAAAAGGAGTAAGCCTTATCAAGGCAGCATTTGATACAGACAACTTTCTCATGCGTTTTAGTGAGAAGGTATTGGATATCGTGACAGCCAATCTTCTTTTTGTCGTCTCTTGTTTGCCCATTGTGACGATTGGAGTGGCTAAAATTAGCCTCTACGAGACTATGTTTGAGATTAAGAAGAGCAGACGTGTGCCTGTCTTTAAAATATATCTAAGAGCTTTCAAGCAAAATCTAAAACTAGGTCTTCAGTTAGGTCTGCTTGAGTTGGGCATTGTCTCATTAAGCCTTCTAGATCTCTATCTCTTCTGGGGTCAGACAGCTCTGCCCTTCCAATTGCTGAAAGCTATTTGTCTAGGTATTCTGATTTTCCTTACTATCGTGATGTTGGCTAGCTATCCCATCGCTGCACGTTATGACCTATCTTGGAAAGAAATTCTCCAAAAAGGATTGATGTTGGCTAGTTTTAATGCTCCTTGGTTTATCTTGATGATTGCAATTATCTTTTTGATTTTGATGATTCTATATCTATCAGCCTTTACCCTTCTATTGGGAGGATCAGCTTTTATTCTCTTTGGTTTTGGATTTCTTGCTTTTTTACAAGTGGGAGTGATGGAAAAGCTATTTGCTAAGTATGAGTAAGGGGTGCAATTATTTCTGAAACTACTTTCAAACGCTCCAAACGCTATTCTATAAGCGAGAAACTAAAATCTAAGTGTCTATAAGATATTGAAAGCCTTTTCGGTAAAGTGTATACTAAAGAAGTAAAGAAAGAATCTGCTTTAGCAGAAAATAAAAATAATAGGAGAAAATCTATGTCAGATTTGAAAAAATACGAAGGTGTCATTCCAGCCTTCTACGCATGTTATGATGATCAAGGAGAAGTAAGTCCAGAACGTACGCGTGCCTTGGTTCAATACTTCATTGATAAAGGTGTTCAAGGTCTTTATGTCAATGGTTCTTCTGGTGAATGTATCTACCAAAGCGTTGAAGACCGCAAGTTGATTTTGGAAGAAGTCATGGCAGTTGCCAAAGGTAAATTGACCATTATTGCCCATGTTGCTTGCAACAACACCAAAGACAGTATGGAACTTGCTCGCCACGCAGAAAGTTTGGGAGTAGATGCCATTGCAACGATTCCACCAATTTACTTCCGCTTGCCTGAATACTCAGTTGCCAAATACTGGAACGATATCAGTTCTGCAGCTCCAAATACCGATTACGTGATTTACAACATTCCTCAATTAGCTGGTGTTGCTTTGACGCCAAGTCTTTACACTGAAATGTTGAAAAATCCACGTGTTATCGGTGTGAAGAACTCTTCTATGCCAGTTCAAGATATCCAAACATTTGTGAGCCTTGGGGGAGAAGACCACATCGTCTTTAACGGTCCAGATGAGCAGTTCTTAGGTGGCCGCCTCATGGGTGCTAAAGCTGGTATCGGTGGTACTTATGGTGCTATGCCAGAACTCTTCTTGAAACTCAATCAGTTGATTGCAGATAAAGATTTGGAAACAGCGCGTGAATTGCAGTATGCTATCAACGCTATCATTGGTAAATTGACTGCTGCACATGGAAATATGTACGGTGTCATCAAAGAAGTTTTGAAAATCAATGAAGGCTTGAATATTGGTTCTGTTCGTTCACCATTGACACCAGTGACTGAAGAAGATCGTCCAGTTGTAGAAGCAGCTGCAGCCTTGATTCGTGAAACCAAGGAGCGCTTCCTCTAATCCATAAGGAGGTATTTATGACACACTACGTTGCAATTGATATCGGTGGAACCAACATCAAATATGGTTTGATCGACCAAGAAGGCCAACTTGTTGAATCACATGAAATGCCAACAGAGGCGCATAAGGGTGGACCTCATATCTTACAAAAGACCAAAGATATCGTAGCCAGCTATTTAGAAAAAGACCCAGTAGCAGGTGTTGCCATTTCTTCTGCAGGAATGGTGGACCCTGACAAGGGTGAGATTTTCTATGCTGGGCCTCAGATTCCCAACTATGCAGGAACTCAGTTCAAGAAGGAAATCGAAGAAAGCTTTGCTATTCCTTGTGAAATTGAGAATGACGTCAACTGTGCAGGTCTGGCTGAGGCAGTATCTGGTTCAGGCAAGGGAGCGAGTGTTACTCTTTGCTTGACTATTGGAACCGGTATCGGTGGTTGCTTGATTATGGATGGGAAAGTTTTCCATGGTTTTAGTAATTCGGCCTGTGAAGTTGGCTATATGCATATGCAGGATGGAGCGTTCCAAGATTTGGCTTCTACAACAGCTTTAGTGAAATATGTAGCTGAAGCACATGGAGAAGATGTTGATCAGTGGAATGGCCGACGCATCTTTAAGGAAGCAACTGAAGGAAACAAGATTTGCATGGCTGGTATTGACCGAATGGTAGACTATCTAGGAAAAGGTCTAGCTAATATTTGCTACGTTGCCAATCCAGAAGTGGTCATTCTCGGGGGTGGTATCATGGGGCAAGAAGCAATCCTCAAACCCAAGATCCGCACAGCCTTGAAAGATGCTTTGGTACCAAGTCTAGCTGAAAAAACACGATTAGAATTTGCTCATCATCAAAATACAGCAGGTATGTTGGGCGCCTACTATCATTTTATACTCAATGAAAATCAAAGAGCAAACTAGGAAGCTAGCCGTAGGCAGTACTTGAGTACGGCAAGGCGAAGCTGACGTGGTTTGAATTTGATTTTCGAAGAGTATCAATACAAAACAATCCTAGTTTGGCCCAACCAAACTAGGATTTTCTGACACGTTTTTGTCTACGATAGCCGTTGAGTTTCTTATTTTCCCAGTAGCTATTAAAGATTTTTTCCTTGCTTTCGCGATTGATTTCCAAAAAGTAGGCATAAATCAAATCGATAAAGAAGAGCATAGGAAGTTGAGCGGATATTCGTTGGATGTAGGAAGGTTGGCTGTGGCTAGCAACGAGAACGGTCTCTGTATAGGTCTGGCTATCTTTATTGGGAACACTTGAAAAGAGTACAGTCTTTGCCCCCATCTCCTTGGCATCTAGTAGACTATCTAAAATAGAAGGTGTTGTACCAGAAAGTGAGAAACCAAGTACGAGACAATTTTCATCCATGATGCTGGTTGTCCAAGCAAAGCCGTCTTGATCGGTCAAGGCTTCGCAGACCACACCCAGACGCATGAATCGCAATTTCATTTCACGAGCAACGAGGCCAGAACTCCCTGTTCCGAAGAAGTAGACACGCTCAGCATCTTCGATTAATTGGGCAATTCGTTCTAGTTGGACTTCGTCAATCAAGTCTTGTGTTTGTTCCCTCATATTGCTATAACTTCTGAGGACTCGTTTGGTCAGTGGACTGTGCTTGGAGACTTGGTTGGCTTGATTTTCTGCCTCATGTTGGTATTGGAAAATAAATTCTCGGTAGCCAGTATAGCCACACTTTTTAGCAAAGCGAGTCAAAGCAGCCTGAGAAATATGTAATTTTTGGGTGACTTGTTGGGAAGAAAGGTCATCTTGAATGGTTTCTGCTTGTAAAAAATAGCGAGCGATTTCTTGCTCTAGGTCTGTCATTTCTTCAAAATGTGAATCAATGATAGTTGCGATATCTGGTTTGTCCATAGGGAAGGCTCCTTTAAATGAGTCGTGTTGGAAAAAGACTAGATTATTGAACTTTTACATTCATTATAACATATAATATAGGGAGGGATAAATAAAAACGTATCTTACTGTAAAAACGAAAAAAAGCTTCTTTCTTTTCCATAATTTTCTGCTCAAATTGTGGTACAATTAAGAGTAAGATTTTAAGTTAGAAATGAGACTGATTTGTATGAGAAAATTTAACAGCCATTCGATTCCGATTCGGCTTAATTTATTGTTTTCAATCGTCATTTTACTCTTTATGACCATTATTGGTCGTTTGTTGTATATGCAGGTTTTGAACAAGGATTTTTACGAAAAAAAGCTAGCCTCAGCTAGTCAGACCAAGGTCACAACCAGTTCTGCCCGTGGGGAAATCTATGATGCTAGTGGAAAACCTTTGGTAGAAAATACGTTAAAGCAGGTTGTTTCCTTTACGCGTAGTAATAAAATGACGGCTAAAGATCTGAAAGAAATCGCTAGTCAGTTGCTGGGATATGTGAGCATCAGTTCGCCAAATTTGACAGAACGTCAGCTGGCTGATTACTATTTGGCTGATCCTGAAATCTATAAAAAAACAGTGGAAGCTCTCCCAAGTGAGAAACGCTTGGATTCAGATGGCAATCGCCTATCCGAATCAGAACTGTATAACAATGCGGTCGATAGTGTCCCAACAAGTCAACTAAACTATACAGAGGATGAAAAGAAAGAAATCTATCTTTTTAGTCAGTTAAATGCTGTTGGAAACTTTGCGACAGGAACCATTGTGACAGATCCTCTAAATGATTCTCAGGTAGCTGTTATTGCCTCTATTTCAAAGGAGATGCCTGGCATTAGTATTTCTACTTCTTGGGATCGAAAGATTTTGGAAACTTCCCTTTCTTCTATAGTAGGGAGTGTATCCAGTGAAAAAGCTGGTCTCCCAGCGGAAGAAGCAGAAGCCTATCTTAAAAAAGGCTATTCTCTAAATGACCGTGTTGGAACCTCCTATTTGGAAAAGCAATATGAAGAGACCTTACAAGGAAAACGCTCGGTAAAAGAAATCCATCTGGACAAATATGGCAACATGGAAAGCGTGGATACAATTGAGGAAGGTAGTAAGGGAAACAATATCAAACTGACCATTGATTTGGCCTTCCAAGATAGCGTGGATGCTTTGCTGAAAAGTTATTTCAATTCAGAGTTGGGGAATGGTGGAGCTAAGTATTCTGAAGGTGTGTATGCAGTCGCCCTTAACCCAAAAACAGGTGCTGTGTTATCCATGTCAGGGATCAAACATGACTTGAAAACGGGAGAGTTGACGCCTGATTCCTTGGGAACGGTAACCAATGTCTTTGTTCCAGGTTCGGTTGTCAAGGCGGCGACCATCAGCTCAGGTTGGGAAAATGGAGTCTTGTCGGGAAATCAGACCTTGACAGACCAGTCCATTGTCTTCCAAGGTTCAGCTCCAATTAATTCTTGGTATACTGCCTTTTCTGTTCCAATGCCGATTACGGCGGTTCAAGCTCTGGAGTATTCATCCAATGCTTATATGGTCCAAACAGCCTTAGGTCTTATGGGGCAAACCTATCAACCCAATATGTTTGTCGGCACCAGCAATCTAGAGTCTGCTATGGGGAAATTGCGTTCAACCTTTGGTGAATATGGTTTGGGTTCTGCGACTGGGATTGACCTACCAGATGAATCTACTGGATTTGTTCCCAAAGACTATAGCTTTGCTAATTACATTACTAATGCCTTTGGGCAGTTTGATAACTATACCCCAATGCAATTAGCTCAGTATGTGGCAACGATTGCAAATGATGGTGTTCGTGTGGCTCCTCGTATTGTTGAAGGCATTTATGGCAATAATGATAAGGGAGGACTGGGCGACTTGATTCAGCAACTGCAACCGACAGAGATGAATAAGGTCAATATATCCGACTCCGATATGAGTATCTTGCACCAAGGTTTTTATCAGGTTGCTCATGGGACTAGCGGATTGACAACCGGTCGTGCCTTTTCAAATGGCGCAGCTGTATCCATTAGTGGGAAAACAGGTACTGCCGAAAGTTATGTTGCGGGAGGTCAAGAAGCTAATAATACTAATGCTGTGGCCTATGCACCATCAGATAATCCTCAAATCGCTGTAGCTGTTGTCTTCCCACATAACACTAACCTTACAAATGGTGTCGGACCTTCCATTGCGCGCGATATTATCAACCTCTATAACCAACATCATCCAATGAATTAGAAAGGAACATATGCTTTATCCAACACCTATTGCTAAGCTAATTGACAGTTATTCTAAGTTACCGGGTATCGGGATTAAGACGGCTACACGTCTGGCCTTCTATACGATTGGAATGTCTGATGACGATGTCAATGAATTTGCTAAAAATCTCCTTTCTGCGAAGAGAGAGCTGACCTACTGTTCCATCTGCGGTCGCCTGACTGATGACGATCCTTGCTCTATTTGTACCGATCCAACTCGTGACCAGACAACGATTTTGGTGCTAGAGGATAGTCGGGATGTGGCGGCCATGGAAAATATCCAAGAATACCATGGACTTTATCATGTCCTGCATGGCCTCATTTCTCCTATGAATGGCATTAGTCCAGATGATATCAATCTCAAGAGCCTTATGACTCGTCTTATGGATAGTGAAGTTTCAGAGGTAATCGTAGCAACCAATGCCACAGCAGATGGGGAAGCGACTTCCATGTATCTTTCCCGCTTACTCAAGCCAGCTGGGATCAAGGTTACGCGCTTGGCACGAGGCCTTGCTGTGGGAGCAGATATCGAGTATGCGGACGAAGTCACACTCTTACGGGCTATTGAAAATCGAACAGAGTTGTAAGTGTAGACAAATTTACGAACTCCATTCATTTATAAAAAATCAAAGAGGCTGAAAATCGTTCCTATCGGCCTCTTTTTGTATAGTGTGATGAGTAGGAGCAGGTTCAAGTTTAAAAAAACAAGCAAATATGATATACTAAAGAGCGAGTATTCTAGTAGAATTAGGACAAATAATATGAAACAAACGATTATTCTTTTATATGGTGGACGGAGTGCGGAACGCGAAGTCTCTGTCCTTTCAGCTGAGAGTGTCATGCGTGCGGTCAATTATGATCGTTTCACAGTTAAGACTTTCTTTATCAGTCAGTCAGGTGACTTTATCAAAACACAGGAATTTAGTCAGACTCCAGGGCAAGAGGACCGTCTCATGACCAATGGAACCATTGATTGGGATAAGAAAGTTGCACCAAGTGCCATCTACGAAGAAGGTGCAGTGCTCTTTCCAGTTCTTCACGGTCCGATGGGAGAAGATGGCTCTGTTCAAGGATTCTTGGAAGTTTTGAAAATGCCTTATGTCGGATGTAATATCTTGTCATCTAGCCTTGCCATGGATAAAATCACTACCAAGCGTGTTCTGGAATCTGCTGGTATTGCCCAAGTTCCTTATGTGGCTATCGTTGAAGGGGATGATGTGACTGCTAAAATTGCTGAAGTGGAAGAAAAATTGACTTATCCAGTCTTCACTAAGCCGTCAAACATGGGTTCTAGTGTCGGTATTTCAAAATCTGAAAATCAAGAAGAGCTCCGTCAAGCCTTGAAACTTGCCTTCCAATATGACAGCCGTGTCTTGGTAGAGCAAGGGGTAAATGCCCGTGAAATCGAGGTTGGTCTACTGGGCAACTACGATGTCAAAAGCACCCTTCCAGGAGAAGTGGTTAAGGATGTTGCCTTTTATGACTACGATGCCAAGTATATTGATAACAAGATTACCATGGATATCCCAGCTAAAATCAGTGATGATGTGGTAGCTGTCATGCGTCAAAATGCAGAGACGGCCTTCCGTGCCATTGGTGGCCTTGGTCTATCTCGTTGCGATTTCTTCTATACAGATAAGGGAGAGATTTTCCTAAACGAGCTCAATACTATGCCAGGCTTCACCCAGTGGTCTATGTACCCATTACTTTGGGACAATATGGGGATCACCTACCCAGACCTAATCGAGCGTTTGGTTGAACTTGCCAAGGAAAGTTTTGACAAGCGCGAAGCGCATTTGCTATAAAAATGAAAGAGAGGGTAGAAGCCAGAACCATCACTTTAAGGTGATTAGAGTTCTCGGACTTCAACCCTTTTTAAAGGAGTAGAAATGAAACTTACAATTCACGAAGTTGCCCAAGCTGTTGGAGCTAAAAATGATGTTAGTCTTTTTGAGGATGCTCAGTTAGAAAAGCCTGAGTTTGACAGTCGTTTGATTGGGACAGGGGACTTGTTTGTGCCACTTAAAGGTGCGCGTGATGGTCATGACTTTATCGAAACAGCCTTTGAAAATGGTGCAGTAGTAACCCTGTCTGAGAAAGAGGTCTCAAATCATCCGTACCTTTTAGTAGATGATGTTTTGACTGCCTTTCAAACCCTAGCTGCCTACTATCTTGAAAAAACGGCTGTTGATGTCTTTGCGGTTACGGGTTCAAATGGCAAGACAACCACCAAGGATATGTTGGCGCACTTGCTATCAACAACCTACAAAACCTACAAAACACAAGGCAACTACAACAACGAGATTGGCCTTCCTTACACAGTTCTCCATATGCCTGAAGGAACAGAAAAGTTGGTCTTGGAGATGGGACAGGATCACTTGGGAGATATTCATCTCTTGTCAGAATTGGCTCGTCCAAAAACAGCCATCGTGACCTTGGTTGGAGAAGCCCATTTGGCCTTTTTCAAAGACCGTTCGGAAATTGCCAAAGGAAAAATGCAAATTGCAGATGGTATGGTATCGGGTTCTTTGCTTTTGGCACCAGCTGACCCGATTGTAGAGGCCTATTTGCCAGCTGATAAAAAGGTAGTTCGTTTTGGGCAAGGAGCAGAGCTGGAAATTACAGACTTGGTTGAGCGCAAGGATAGTCTGACCTTTAAAGCTAATTTCTTGGAACAAGCCCTTGACTTGCCAGTGACAGGTAAGTACAATGCCACCAATTCTATGATTGCGTCCTATGTTGCCCTACAAGAAGGAGTTTCAGAGGAGCAAATTCGTCAGGCCTTCCAAAATCTTGAATTGACGCGTAACCGTACCGAGTGGAAGAAAGCAGCCAATGGAGCAGA
The DNA here is from genome assembly GCF_013276485.1 of Streptococcus sp. 4886. NCBI lineage: Bacteria > Bacillati > Bacillota > Bacilli > Lactobacillales > Streptococcaceae > Streptococcus > Streptococcus sp. 4886. The sequence continues at coordinate 23,404 of NZ_VMLD01000003.1, forward strand.
TATCCTATCAGATGTTTACAATGCCAATCCAACTGCTATGAAGCTGATTTTAGAGACTTTCTCTGCCATTCCAGCCAACGAAGGCGGCAAGAAAATCGCTGTCTTGGCGGATATGAAGGAACTTGGTGACCAGTCTGTTCAACTTCATAACCAGATGATTTTGAGTCTTTCGCCAGATGTGCTGGATACCGTTATTTTCTATGGAGAAGACATTGCTGAATTAGCTCAATTGGCCAGTCAAATGTTCCCAATCGGCCACGTTTACTACTTCAAGACAACAGAAGACCAAGACCAATTTGAAGACCTAGTCAAGCAGGTTAAGGAAAGCCTAGGAGTGCATGACCAAATCCTACTCAAAGGCTCCAATTCTATGAATCTAGCCAAGTTGGTAGAATGTTTAGAAACTGAAGACAAGTAATTTTGTCAAGTATTTGCAAAGAATGATTGCCATTACAGATACTGGATTAACCTTTACAAAAGATCCTTTTGACCGTGAGCGCTACGAAGACTTGCGAAGTCTGTTAGGAGAAATGTTGAATCAAGCATCAGACCTTGATGCCGAAGAAGTGGCAGAAGTCTTGAAGCCAACTTCTGCTTATGCGACTCCGTTAATGGACGTCCGTGCTTGGATAGTTGAGGATGAAAAAATTTGTCTGGTTAGGGGACAAGGAGAGAATGATTGGGCTTTGCCAGGTGGCTTTGGCGAGGTCGGTTATTCACCAACTGAAAATATTCTCAAGGAGATTGAAGAAGAAACAGGTTTTACAGCAAAAGCTGAAAGGTTACTTGCAGTTTTTGATACAAATCGTTTCCAACTACAGAGCAAGCAATATGCAAAGTTTGTTTTTGAATGTAAGCTTCTCGATGGACAATTCCAAGAAAATCAAGAAATTGCAGACCTTCAATTTTTTGCCATTGACCAACTGCCGAACTTATCTGAAAAACGCATTACCAAGGAGCAAATAGAGCTTCTTTGGCAGGTTTATCAAGGTCAGAGGGAGCAATATCTTGACTAAGAAGATGATTATCGTATTTCTAAATCCATTTTTGACAAATAGCATGGTATAATAAAATGCAGGAAAATTTTGAATCATGAGGAAGACTAGATGAATTTATGGGATATTTTCTTTACGACCCAAGCAACAGAGCCACCCCAATTTGACCTTTTTTGGTATGTCAGTATATTTACACTCTTGGCTTTGACCTTTTATACAGCCTATCGTTATCGTGAAAAGAAGGTTTACCAACGATTTTTCCAGATTTTACAGGCCGTTCAGTTAATCCTCCTTTATGGTTGGTATTGGGTCAATCATATGCCACTGTCAGAAAGCCTACCCTTTTACCATTGCCGTATGGCTATGTTTGTGGTGCTTTTGCTTCCTGGTCAGTCCAAATATAGGCAGTATTTTGCATTACTAGGAACATTTGGGACATTAGCAGCCTTTGTTTATCCAGTGTCAGATGCCTATCCTTTCCCCCATATCACCATTTTATCCTTTATTTTTGGGCATTTAGCACTCTTGGGGAACTCTCTAGTTTATCTATTGAGACAATATAATGCGCAATTACTGGATGTGAAGGGAATTTTTCTCATGACCTTTGCCCTAAATGCCTTGATTTTTGTGGTCAATTTGGTAACAGGTGGGGATTATGGATTCCTGACAAAACCACCATTGGTTGGAGACCATGGCTTAGTAGCCAATTATTTAATCGTTTCCCTGGCCCTGTCAGCAGCGATTACGTTGACAAAGAAAATCTTGGAATTATTTTTAGAACAAGAAGCAGAAAAAATGATCGCAAAGAAAGCTTAGAAATGAGCTTTCTTTTTTGATCTTAGAGAGTTTTTACAAGCAGCTTATAAAATAAGAATTTCTGAATAGACAAACTCAAAAATTGGCTGGGAAATTTAGGAAAAAAGCAAGCACGATTAAAATTTTTGTGTTATAATATTCTGTGAATAGCTATGCCTATGTTTAGCTATGGAATAATACGAAGTGCGAAACTTGGAAGATAGAGAGGATGCGATGTAATGGCTAGAGAAGGCTTTTTTACAGGTCTAGATATTGGAACAAGCTCTGTCAAGGTGCTTGTAGCCGAGCAGAGAAATGGTGAATTAAATGTAATTGGCGTGAGTAATGCCAAAAGTAAAGGTGTAAAGGATGGAATTATTGTTGATATTGATGCAGCAGCAACTGCTATCAAATCAGCTATTTCCCAAGCGGAAGAAAAGGCAGGCATTTCTATTAAATCAGTGAATGTCGGCTTGCCTGGTAATCTTTTGCAGGTAGAACCAACTCAAGGGATGATTCCAGTAACATCTGATACCAAGGAAATTACGGATCAAGATGTTGAAAATGTTGTCAAATCAGCTTTGACAAAGAGTATGACACCTGACCGTGAAGTCATTACCTTTATTCCTGAAGAATTTATTGTGGATGGTTTCCAAGGGATTCGTGACCCACGTGGCATGATGGGGGTTCGCCTTGAAATGCGTGGTTTGCTTTATACAGGACCTCGTACTATCTTGCACAATTTGCGTAAGACGGTTGAGCGTGCAGGTGTTCAGGTTGAAAATATTATCATTTCACCACTAGCAATGGTTCAATCAGTTTTGAACGAAGGGGAACGTGAATTTGGTGCTACAGTGATTGATATGGGGGCAGGTCAAACGACTGTCGCTACAATCCGTAACCAAGAACTCCAGTTTACCAATATTCTCCAAGAAGGCGGAGATTATGTAACTAAGGATATCTCTAAAGTCTTGAAAACTTCTCGCAAATTAGCGGAAGGCTTGAAACTGAATTATGGGGAAGCCTATCCGCCTCTTGCAAGCAAAGAAACCTTCCAAGTAGAAGTTATTGGAGAAGTAGAAGCAGTCGAAGTGACGGAAGCCTACTTGTCAGAAATTATTTCTGCACGAATTAAGCACATCCTTGAACAAATTAAGCAAGAATTAGATAGAAGACGTCTATTGGAGCTCCCTGGTGGTATTGTCTTAATCGGTGGGAATGCCATTTTACCGGGTATGGTTGAACTTGCTCAGGAAGTCTTTGGCGTCCGTGTCAAGCTTTATGTTCCAAATCAAGTTGGTATCCGTAATCCAGCCTTTGCGCATGTGATTAGTTTATCAGAATTTGCGGGTCAATTAACAGAAGTTAATCTTTTGGCTCAGAGAGCTATAAAAGGTGAGAATGACTTAAGTCATCAGCCGATTAGCTTTGGTGGGATGTTGCAAAAGACAGCTCAGTTTGTACAATCAACGCCTATTCAACCAGCTCCAGCTCCAGAAGTAGAGCCGGTGGCGCCTACAGAACCAATGGCGGATTTCCAACAAGCTTCACAAAATAAACCGAAATTAGCAGATCGTTTCCGTGGCTTGATCGGAAGCATGTTTGACGAATAAAGAGGAAAAATAAATTATGACATTTTCATTTGATACAGCTGCTGCTCAAGGTGCAGTGATTAAAGTAATTGGTGTCGGTGGAGGTGGTGGCAATGCCATCAACCGTATGGTCGACGAAGGTGTTACAGGTGTAGAATTTATCGCAGCAAACACAGATGTACAAGCATTGAGCAGTACAAAAGCTGAGACTGTTATTCAGTTGGGACCTAAATTGACTCGTGGTTTGGGTGCAGGAGGTCAACCTGAGGTTGGTCGTAAAGCTGCTGAAGAAAGCGAAGAAACACTGACGGAAGCTATCAGTGGCGCAGATATGGTCTTCATCACTGCTGGTATGGGAGGAGGCTCTGGAACTGGAGCTGCTCCTGTTATTGCTCGTATCGCCAAAGATTTAGGTGCTCTTACAGTTGGTGTTGTAACACGTCCGTTTGGTTTTGAAGGAAGCAAGCGTGGACAATTTGCTGTAGAAGGAATCAATCAACTACGTGAGCATGTAGATACTCTATTGATTATTTCAAACAACAACTTGCTTGAAATTGTTGATAAGAAAACACCGCTCTTGGAGGCTCTTAGCGAAGCGGATAACGTTCTTCGTCAAGGTGTTCAAGGAATTACCGATTTGATTACCAATCCAGGATTGATTAACCTTGACTTTGCCGATGTGAAAACGGTGATGGCAAATAAAGGGAATGCTCTTATGGGGATTGGTATCGGTAGTGGAGAAGAACGTGTGGTAGAAGCGGCGCGTAAGGCAATTTACTCTCCACTTCTTGAAACAACAATTGACGGTGCTGAGGATGTTATCGTCAACGTTACTGGTGGGCTCGACTTAACCTTGATTGAGGCAGAAGAGGCTTCACAAATTGTGAACCAGGCAGCAGGTCAAGGAGTGAACATCTGGCTCGGTACTTCAATTGATGAAAGTATGCGTGATGAAATTCGTGTAACAGTTGTCGCAACGGGTGTTCGTCAAGACCGCGTAGAAAAGGTTGTGGCTCCACAAGCTAGACCTACTACTAACTACCGTGAGACAGTGAAACCAGCTCATTCACATGGCTTTGATCGTCATTTTGATATGGCAGAAACAGCTGAATTGCCAAAACAAAATCCACGTCGTTTGGAACCAACTCAGGCATCTGCTTTTGGTGATTGGGATCTTCGCCGTGAATCGATTGTTCGTACAACAGACTCAGTCGTTTCTCCAGTTGAACGCTTTGAAGTCCCAACATCACAAGATGAAGATGAATTGGATACACCTCCATTTTTCAAAAATCGTTAAGTAAATGAATGTAAAAGAAAATACAGAACTTGTTTTTCGAGAAGTTGCAGAGGCTAGTCTGAATGCTCATCGAGAGAGTGGTTCAGCCTCTGTCATTGCAGTTACCAAGTATGTAGATATACCGACAGCGGAAGCCTTGCTTCCGCTAGGTGTTCATCATATCGGTGAAAATCGTGTCGATAAGTTTCTGGAAAAATATGAAGCTTTAAAAGATCGAGATGTGACTTGGCATTTGATTGGTACCTTGCAAAGACGTAAGGTGAAAGATGTCATACAATTTGTCGATTATTTCCATGCCTTGGATTCAGTCAAGCTAGCAGAGGAAATTCAAAAAAGAAGTGACCGAGTCATCAAATGTTTCCTTCAGGTAAATATTTCTAAAGAAGAAAGCAAACACGGCTTTTCGAGAGAGGAACTGCTGGAAATCTTGCCAGAGTTAGCCAGACTAGATAAGATTGAATATGTTGGTTTAATGACGATGGCACCCTTTGAGGCTAGCAGTGAGCAGTTGAAAGAGATTTTCAAGGCAACCCAAGATTTACAAAAAGAAATCCAAGAAAAACAAATTCCAAATATGCCTATGACCGAGTTAAGTATGGGAATGAGTCGTGATTATAAAGAAGCGATTCAATTCGGTTCCACCTTTGTTCGTATAGGTACATCATTTTTTAAGTAGGAGAGAACCATGTCTTTAAAAGATAGATTCGATAGATTTATAGATTATTTTACGGAGGATGAGGATTCAAGTCTCCCTTATGAAAAAAGAGATGAGCCTGTGTTTACTCCAGTAAATTCTTCACAGGAACCGGCTCTCCCAATGAATCAACCTTCACAGTCTGCTGGTGCAAAAGATAGCAATATTACCAGACTTCATGCAAGACAACAGGAATTGGCAAATCAGAGTCAGCGTGCAACGGATAAGGTCATTATAGATGTTCGTTATCCTAGAAAATATGAAGACGCAACAGAAATTGTTGATTTATTGGCAGGCAACGAAAGTATCTTGATTGATTTTCAATATATGACAGAGGTACAGGCCCGTCGTTGTTTGGACTATTTGGATGGAGCTTGTCATGTTTTAGCTGGAAATTTGAAAAAGGTAGCTTCTACCATGTATCTGTTGACACCAGTGAATGTTATTGTCAATGTTGAAGATATTCGTTTACCAGATGAAGATCAACAGGGTGAGTTTGGTTTTGATATGAAGCGAAATAGAGTACGATAATGATTTTTTTAATTCGTATGATTTATAATGCAGTGGATATTTACTCCCTGATTTTGGTGGCCTTTGCTGTCATGTCTTGGTTTCCAGGTGCCTACGAATCAAGTTTAGGTCGTTGGATTGTAGCGTTGGTAAAACCAGTGCTTGCTCCCTTACAACGCCTGCCTTTACAGATAGCAGGTCTTGATTTATCTGTTTGGGTTGCGATTGTTTTGATTCGATTTTTAGGAGAAAACCTAGTCCGTTTTCTGGCGATGATAGGATGAATAAAGGGATTTACCAGCATTTCTCCATAGAAGATCGTCCCTTTCTTGACAAGGGAATGGAGTGGATAAAGAAAGTAGAAGATAGCTATGCTCCTTTTTTAACTCCTTTTATCAATCCTCATCAGGAGAAGCTATTAAAGATTTTGGCCAAAACTTATGGTCTTGCTTGTAGCAGTAGTGGGGAATTCGTCTCGAGTGAGTATGTTCGAGTTTTATTATACCCATATTATTTCCAACCAGAGTTTTCAGATTTTGAAATATCTCTCCAAGAAATTGTGTATTCCAATAAATTTGAACACTTAACGCATGCTAAGATTTTAGGGACAGTCATCAATCAATTAGGGATTGAACGGAAACTTTTTGGAGATATCCTAGTAGATGAAGAACGGGCGCAGATTATGATTAATCAGCAGTTTCTTCTTCTATTTCAAGATGGATTAAAGAAAATTGGCCGTATACCCGTTTCGCTGGAGGACCGTCCTTTCACCGAGAAAATAGATAAGCTAGAACAGTATCGAGAGCTGGATTTATGTGTGTCTAGTTTTAGATTAGATGTTCTTTTATCAAATGTTTTGAAACTATCTAGGAATCAAGCAAACCAGTTGATTGAAAAGAAACTTGTCCAAGTAAATTATCATGTGGTAGACAAATCAGATTATATTGTTCAAGTTGGAGACTTGATTAGTGTGAGAAAATTTGGGCGCTTGAGATTGCTTCAAGATAAGGGACAAACGAAAAAAGAGAAGAAAAAAATAACCGTCCAGTTATTATTAAGTAAGTGAGGAATAGAATGCCAATTACATCATTAGAAATAAAGGACAAAACCTTTGGAACTCGATTCAGAGGTTTTGATCCAGAAGAAGTCGATGAATTTTTAGATATTGTGGTTCGTGATTACGAAGATCTTGTGCGTGCGAATCATGATAAAGATTTGCGTATTAAGAGTTTAGAAGAGCGTTTGTCTTACTTTGACGAAATGAAAGATTCATTGAGCCAGTCTGTATTGATTGCCCAAGATACAGCTGAGCGAGTGAAACAGGCGGCGCATGAACGTTCAAACAATATCATTCATCAAGCAGAGCAAGATGCGCAACGCTTGTTGGAAGAAGCTAAATATAAGGCAAACGAGATTCTTCGTCAAGCAACAGACAATGCTAAGAAAGTTGCTGTTGAAACAGAAGAATTGAAGAACAAGAGCCGTGTCTTCCACCAACGTCTCAAATCTACAATTGAGAGTCAGTTAGCTATTGTTGAATCTTCAGATTGGGAAGATATTCTCCGTCCAACAGCTACTTATCTTCAAACCAGTGATGAAGCCTTTAAAGAAGTGGTTAGCGAAGTACTTGGAGAACCGATTCCAGCTCCAATTGAGGAAGAACCAATTGATATGACACGTCAGTTCTCTCAAGCAGAAATGGCAGAGTTACAGGCTCGTATTGAGGCAGCCAATAAAGAATTGGCTGAATTTGAAGCTCAGGCTAAACAGGAAGTGGAAGCTCCAACTCCTGTAGTGAGTCCTCAAATGGAAGAAGAGCCTGCTCATCCAGTTGGTCCAATGTACGAAGAACCAGAAGTAGCTCCAGTACATCCTTCGGCTCCAACACCAGCTACAGAAACATTTGATTCAGCACCAGGATTTGAAGCACCGCAAGAATCCGTTACAATTTTATAAGAAACAATGTGAGAACAATATCTTATCCTTATATTTCCAGCGAGCAGGAGATGGTGTGAGTCCTGTAATCCCTATTGATAAGATTATCCTCTCAAAAACTCAAGTCTGAATCTAGTAAGATTTGACGTTCCCCACGTTACGGGATAAGAGGGAGAAAGACTAAATCTTTTTCCGAATAAAGGTGGTACCACGATTTTCGTCCTTTTTGGCAGTCGTGGTTTTTAATTTGTTATTATTTATAAAGGAGATACCATGAAACTCAAAGATACCCTTAATCTTGGGAAAACAGCTTTCCCAATGCGTGCAGGTCTTCCTATCAAAGAACCAGTTTGGCAAAAGGAATGGGAAGATGCAAAACTTTATCAACGTCGTCAAGAATTGAACCAAGGAAAACCTCATTTCACCTTGCATGATGGCCCTCCATACGCGAACGGAAATATCCACGTTGGACACGCTATGAACAAGATTTCAAAAGATATCATTGTTCGTTCAAAATCAATGTCAGGTTTTTACGCACCATTTATCCCAGGTTGGGATACTCATGGTCTGCCAATCGAGCAAGTTTTGGCAAAACAAGGTGTCAAACGTAAAGAAATGGACTTGGTTGAGTACTTGAAACTTTGCCGTGAATACGCTCTTTCTCAAGTAGATAAACAACGTGAAGACTTTAAACGTTTGGGGGTTTCTGGTGACTGGGAAAATCCATATGTGACCTTGACTCCTGACTATGAAGCAGCCCAGATCCGTGTCTTTGGTGAGATGGCTAATAAAGGTTATATCTACCGTGGTGCAAAACCAGTTTACTGGTCTTGGTCATCTGAGTCAGCCCTTGCTGAAGCAGAGATTGAATACCATGACTTGGTTTCAACTTCCCTTTACTATGCCAACAAGGTAAAAGATGGCAAAGATGTTCTAGATACAGATACTTATATCGTTGTCTGGACAACGACTCCATTTACCATCACAGCTTCTCGTGGTTTGACGGTTGGTGCGGATATTGATTACGTTTTGGTTCAACCTGCTGGTGAAACTCGTAAGTTTGTCGTTGCTGCAGAATTGTTGAACAGCTTGTCTGAGAAATTTGGCTGGATTGATGTTCAAGTTTTGGCAACTTACCGTGGTCAAGAACTCAACCACATCGTGACAGAACATCCATGGGATACTGCAGTAGATGAACTCGTTATCCTTGGTGACCACGTTACAACTGACTCTGGTACAGGTATCGTCCATACAGCTCCTGGTTTTGGTGAGGACGACTACAATGTTGGTATTGCTAATGGTCTTGAAGTTGCAGTCACTGTTGACGAACGTGGTATCATGATGAAGAATGCCGGTCCTGAGTTTGAAGGTCAATTCTATGACAAGGTAGTTCCAACTGTTATTGAAAAACTTGCTAACCTCCTTCTTGCCCAAGAAGAAATCTCTCACTCATACCCATTTGACTGGCGTACTAAGAAACCAATCATCTGGCGTGCAGTACCACAATGGTTTGCCTCAGTTTCTAAATTCCGCCAAGAAATATTGGACGAAATTGAAAAAGTGAAATTCCACTCAGAATGGGGTAAAGTTCGTCTTTACAATATGATTCGTGACCGTGGCGACTGGGTCATCTCTCGTCAACGTGCTTGGGGAGTTCCACTTCCTATCTTCTACGCTGAAGATGGTACAGCTATCATGACTGCTGAAACCATTGAACATGTGGCTCAACTCTTTGAAGTACACGGTTCAAGCATTTGGTGGGAACGTGATGCTAAGGACCTCTTGCCAGAAGGATTTACTCATCCAGGCTCACCAAATGGCGAGTTCAAGAAAGAAACAGACATCATGGACGTTTGGTTTGACTCAGGTTCATCATGGAATGGAGTGGTTGTAAACCGCCCTGAGTTGACTTACCCAGCAGACCTTTACCTAGAAGGCTCTGACCAATACCGTGGTTGGTTTAACTCATCACTCATCACATCTGTTGCCAACCATGGCGTAGCACCTTACAAACAAATCTTGTCACAAGGTTTTGCCCTTGACGGTAAAGGTGAGAAGATGTCTAAATCTCTTGGAAATACCATTGCTCCAAGCGATGTTGAAAAACAATTTGGTGCTGAAATCTTACGTCTCTGGGTAACAAGTGTTGACTCAAGCAATGACGTACGTATCTCTATGGATATCTTGAGCCAAGTCTCTGAAACATACCGTAAGATTCGTAACACCCTTCGTTTCTTGATTGCCAATACATCTGACTTTAACCCAGCTCAAGATTCAGTAGCTTATGAAGAACTACGTTCAGTTGATAAGTACATGACTATTCGCTTTAACCAGCTTGTCAAGACCATTCGTGACGCTTACGCAAACTTTGAATTCTTGACAATCTACAAGGCCTTGGTGAACTTTATCAACGTTGACTTGTCAGCCTTCTACCTTGATTTTGCTAAAGATGTTGTTTACATTGAAGGTGCCAAATCAGTGGAACGCCGTCAAATGCAAACTGTTTTCTATGACATTCTTGTCAAAATCACCAAACTCTTGACACCAATCCTTCCTCACACTGCGGAAGAAATCTGGTCATATCTTGAGTTTGAAGCTGAAGACTTCGTTCAATTGTCAGAATTACCAGAGGCTCAAACTTTTGCTAATCAAGAAGAAATCTTGGATACATGGGCTTCCTTCATGGACTTCCGTGGACAAGCTCAAAAAGCCTTGGAAGAAGCGCGTAATGCCAAAGTTATCGGTAAATCGCTTGAAGCACACTTGACAGTTTATCCAAACGAAGTTGTGAAAACTCTACTCGAAGCAGTGAACAGCAATGTGGCTCAACTTTTGATCGTGTCAGACTTGACCATCGCAGAAGGACCAGCTCCAGAAGCTGCCGTAAGCTTCGAAGATGTTGCCTTCACAGTTGAACGCGCTGCAGGCCAAGTATGTGACCGTTGCCGTCGTATTGACCCAACAACAGCAGAACGCAGCTACCAGGCAGTCATCTGTGACCACTGTGCAAGCATCGTAGAAGAAAACTTTGCAGAAGCAGTCGCAGAAGGATTTGAAGAGAAGTAAGGTTGAAAAGTCTCTATGCGTCTAGTATATAAAAATCAGTTATTCCAAGTTTATAATCTCTCTTGTGAGATGCTAAAGTTTAATGAGAATTGGTTTTGCTAATACTAGGAGAAAGTAAGTATGCTAAAATCGCAAGATTGTTTTTCTTGCGATTTCTTAAACTAGTGAGGAAAAATAAACATTATGAGACAAACAAATGTTAGAGGAAGCTTGTCCCTCCGTGGCTTTAGAAAATTAAGAACTGGTGCAATTGTTGCGACAGGTGTGATTTTATTGGGTCTGGGCTTTTTAGCCCCAACTGTATCAGCCAGTGAACAAGATGGTGTCTGGGTAGCCAGAACAGTTGAGGAAGTGAAAGCTGACCTTCAAAAAGAAGGTGATTTATTTAAGTATGTCATTAAGTGGGGAGATACATTAAGTGTTATCAGCGAAGCAAGCAATATCCCTGTAGATGTACTCCAAGAAATGAATCAAGCTTCAGGCAAGAATTTATTCTTACCACACAATGAATTGTACTTTACTGAAGCTGAAACGGTTTCAGATACAGTCACAAAACACAAGATTGTCATCAAAGAAAGTGGTGCAAGTGGCGAAGTTCGCACTTACGAAGTCTTGCTCAAGAAAGATCAGGAAACAAAAGCTGTTACCTTTGAATTAACAGATGTCACTGAGAAAGTTGAAAAAATGACTGTGAACTATAGCCTAGTTTATCAGCCTGTATCAGCACCAGTAGTGGAAAGAGCGGAAGAATCAGGTGAAGAACCTGCTTCAGAAGCACCAGCAGAGACAAGCCCAGAAGTTAAAGAAGAAACAGAAGCTCCAGTAGCACCAAAAGCAGAAGAGCCAACTGTAACAACGCCAAAAGCAGAAAAACCAGTGTCTCCAGCACCAACAGAATCAGCGCCAGAGGTAGAAAAACCAGCTGATCCTAAAGAAGCAGAATCAACACCTGAAGGAACATTTACAGGAACAGCAGAATCAGCACCAGATTCAACAGAATTAGTGGCAAATGGAGCTTCAGGAAGAACAGAAGGGGCTTCAGAAGTAACTCCAGGAGTAACAGGAAAAGAAACTGAAGAATCAGGAACAGAAGCACCTACAACTCCAAAAGAAGATACACCTGAAGGAACAGTTTCAGAAGGAGAAACAGGAACAGAGTCAGCAGAATTGGCTGAACCAAAAACAGAAGCACCTACAACTCCAGAAAATAAAGAAGAACAACCAGGTGCAACAGAAGCACCGGAACCAAAAGTAACAGAGTCCGAGGCAGCGAAACCAGCTCCAAAAGAAGCAGGAACAACAGCAGGAAATGAAGTAAAAGAAACTGAAGAAGCAGGAACAGGTTCAGAAGTAGCTACAACAGGTGCACCAGCAGCGGAAGGAAGTTCAGAAGCGACTCTAGGTTCAACAGAAGAAGCTTCAGGAACAACACCAAAAGCAGAAGTTTCAGAAGCACCAGTGGTAGAGGCTACAACTTCAGGAGAACAAAGCCAACCAGCAGAAGAAACTCCAGCACCATCAAAACCAGAAACCCCAGCTTCAACAGAAGCAGCTACAGAGGCTACAACTTCAAGTGAAGTAGGCAATGCAGAAGAAACCTCTGTTGAGGAGACAGGAAAACAAGATAGCGCAACAAATACACCGTCAGCTGAGTCTAAAGAAGAAGCGGTAACAACACCAGAAGCAACAGAAAAAGAAGCAAAAGCAGAAGAGTCAGCAGAACCAGGAACATCTGCAACTGTGGAATCAACACCAGCAGGAGAAGAAGGTAAAGCCGAAGCAACGGAAGAAGATGAAGAACCAGGAATAATAGCAGAAGCAACCCCAGCACCAAAAGAATTAGGAGAAGAAGGTAAAGCGGAGGATTCAGTTTCTTCAACTGAATCTTCATCAACTGCTTCTGAAGGGGAGTCAACAGCTACGCAGCCAGCTGTAGAAGAAGAAACAGATTCAACATCGGAAGCTGAAGAACTTGCAACTACGGAAACAGCAACAGCACCAAAAGCGGAAGAGCCAGAGGCGGCAACCCCAGCTTCAGAAGTACCATCAGAATCAGAGTCGAAAGAAGAAGATTCATCTGCAGGGGATACAACAGTTACAGAAGAACAGCCGGCTTCAGAAACTGTCTCTGAAGGTGGGTTACCAGCTACACAACCAGCTGGAGAAGAAAATAAATCCGAACCAACGTCAGAAACTTCAACTATTCCATCTGTAGATGCTACAAATGATTCAGGTAATTCAGAGTCATCACCTTCAGTAACAGAAGGCAATAAAGAAGAAACAAATTCACAAAATACTGAAGCTTCGACTGTGAACGAAAACTCAGAATCATCTAATTCAGATTCAGAAAAACCACAGGGTGATGAACCAGCTGTACAAGTAGGATCAGACCCAACAGCGTCAACAGAAGGAACATCTACAGGAAAAGAAGAATCAGCACCAAAAGCAGAAGAAAAACAAGTCGACAAGAAACTAGAGCTTAGGAATATTTCAAATGTGGAATTATTTACAGTAGAAAATAATAAATATCGACATGTAACCTCATTTGATACGGTTCCAAATAATCCTAGTAACTACTTTATGAAAGTAAAATCAGAGAAGTTTAAAGATGTGATGTTACCTGTCTCAAGTATTACAAGTGTCAGAAGAGATAATCAAGAAGTATATAAAATTGTTGGTCGAGCAAATGATTTAATTCAACATGAAAATGATAGTACTGTAGAAAATTATACTTATTATTTACCAAAAACTATTAATAGTGAAAACGAAGTTTATACATCATTTAAAAATCTAGTAGAAGCAATGAATAGAAATTTACATGGTACGTTTCGTTTAGGAGCAACTATGGATGCTCGTGAAGTAGAACTTTCGGATGGTCAAGAAAGTTATATAAATCAAGAATTTAGTGGTACATTAATAGGTACAAACAATGATAAGAACTATGCTATATATAACTTGAAAAAACCGTTATTTAAAGTTTTAAATCATGCTGCTATTCAAGATCTTTCAATAAAAGAAGCTAATGTTTCTTTGAAAGAAGATGCTGCTACAATAGCGAAAGAGGCGAACAATGGTACTACAATTACAAATGTTCATTCATCAGGTGTAATTGCTGGTGAGCGTAGCATTGGTGGTTTGGTTTCAAAAGTAACTGACTCTACAATTTCTAATAGTAGTTTTACAGGTAGAATAACAAATACTTATAATACAAATGCTACTTATCAAATAGGTGGTTTAGTTGGCAAACTTTCAGGTGTTGGTGCTTTAATAGAAAACTCAATTTCATCTATCGATATGGCGACAAACGCTAATCAAGGGGACCAAACAGTTGGTGGTATAGCTGGGGTTGTTGATAGAAGTGCTAGAATTAGTAATAGTTACGTTGAAGGAAATCTTAACAATGTGAAGCCTTTTGGTAAAGTAGGAGGAGTTGTAGGTAATCTTTGGGATAATTCAGGTGAAGTTGAAAATTCAGGTCGACTATCTGATGTATTAAGCGATGTCAATGTTACTAACGGTAATGCTATTGCTGGTTATGATTTTAATGGTATAAAAGCAACTAACACTTATAGTAATAAAAATAATAAGGTGGTAAAAGTAGTTCAAGTAGATGACGAAGTACTTAGTAAAGATTCTGAAGAGCAAAGAGGAACTGTGCTAGAAGCGGATGAGATTAATGTGAAAAAAGCTCAACTTGTTCCTAAAAATAATATTAAAACTGAGGACTTTAATTTCTCTTCTAAATATGGAACGGATTATAGTAAATTAAAAGATGTTGATGTTTCTAGGTTAAGGGTGTATAAAAATATAGAAAAATTACTGCCATTTTATAACAGAGAGACTATTGTTAAGTATGGTAATTTAGTGGATACTAATAATGCTTTATATACTAAGGATCTTGTGTCTGTAGTTTCAATGCATGACAAAGAAGTAATTTCTGATATTAATAAACATAAAGCTAGTATTAATAAGTTGTTACTACATTATTCAGATAATACTTCTCAAACATTAGATATAAAATATCTACAAGATTTCTCTAAAGTAGCAGAATACGAAATAACTAATACAAAATTAATATACACACCTAATACGTTATTACATAATTACAATAATATTGTAAAATCTGTTTTAAATGATCTGAAATCTGTTCAATATAATTCAGCTGATGTTAGAAAAGTATTAGATATTTCTAATGATATAAAATTAACAGAATTATATCTAGATGAACAGTTCGATAAAACAAAAGCAAATATTGAAGATACTTTATCAAAACTTCTTTCTGCAGATGCGGCAATAGCTGTAAATAATAATTCGATAATAGATAATTATGTAGTAGAAAAAATTAAGAATAATAAAGAGGCGTTGCTTTTAGGTTTAACATATCTTGAACGTTGGTATAATTTTAAATATGATAATGCAAGTGCAAAAGATTTAGTATTATATCATTTAGATTTCTTTGGTAAATCTAATAGTTCTGCATTAGATAATGTTATTGAGCTAGGTAAATCAGGATTTAACAATTTATTAGCTAAAAATAATGTAATTACTTATAATGTATTATTATCAAAAAATTATGGAACTAAGAGTTTATTTGAGGCATTGGAAAAATATAGAAAAGTTTTAGTGCCGAATAAAACAAATAACGAATGGTTTAAAGAACAATCTAAAGCTTATATAGTAGAAGAAAAATCTACAATTCCTGAAGTAAGCGAAAAACAATCTAAGGAAGGGACGAAGTATTCTATTGGAGTATATGATAGATTAACTAGCCCTTCTTGGAAATATCAAAGTATGGTGTTACCGTTATTAACACTACCTGAAAAATCAGTGTTTATGATAGCGAATATTTCAACTATAGGATTTGGAGCCTATGACAGATATAGAAGTTCAGAATATCCTAAGGGAGAAAAATTAAATAAATTTGTAGAAGATAATGCAAAAGAAGCGGCTAAACGCTTTAGAGATCATTATGATTATTGGTACAAAATACTAGATACGAAAAATAAAGACAAATTGTTTAGAAGTATTTTGGTATATGATTCTTTCAGATTTGGTAATGATAAAGATAAAAATACTAGTCAAGCAGATTTTGAAACTGATCATCCAGCAATAAAACATTTCTTCGGTCCTGCGGGGAATAATGTTGTTCATAATGGACACGGAGCATATGCTACGGGAGATGCGTTCTACTATATGGCTTATCGTATGCTTGATAAGGCTGGCGCAGTAACATATACTCATGAAATGACACATAACTCAGATAGAGAAATTTATCTTGGAGGATATGGAAGAAGAAATGGGCTTGGACCAGAGTTTTATGCAAAAGGATTATTACAAGCTCCCGATCATCCAGATGATGCAACAATCACGATAAACTCTGTATTGAAATATGATGAAGCGGAAAATGCTAATAGACTACAAGTGAAAAATCCAACTCAACGATTTAATAATGCAGAAGACTTGCGTAAATATATGCATAACTTATTCGATTTAGTTTATACACTTGAAAAATTAGAAGGAGAAGCAGTAGTTAACTTAGGTGCCAATGAGAAAGGTGAGCTATTAAGGAAAATAGAGAATGAGTATAAACCTGATCCTGATGGAAATGATGTTTATGCAACGAATGTAGTCCGTAGATTAAAACCTGATGAGCTTAATAAGTTAACCTCTTTCAATAGTTTAATAGAAAACGATATAATCACAAGAAGAGGGTATATTGATGAAGGTGAGTATAAACGAAATGGATACTACACAATCAATCTTTTCTCGCCAATATATTCTGCCTTAAGTAGTGATAAAGGGACTCCGGGTGATTTAATGGCTCGTCGTATGGCATTTGAACTATTAGCTGCAAAAGGATATAAAGAAGGTATGGTACCATATATTTCTAACCAATATGAAAATGAAGTGAAAGCTAATGGAAGTAAAATTAATTCATACGGTAAAGAAGTAGGATTGGTAACTGATAAATTAGTGCTTAATAAGATATTTAATAACCAGTATTCATCTTGGGCTGATTTTAAAAAAGCTATGTATAAAGAACGAGAAAATAAATTTAATAACTTAACAAATATTAGCTTTATAAATCCTAATAATTGGGGACGTCAAGAGACGATAACTATTGATAGTATTGCTAAGTTAAGAAATATAATTAAAGAAGCGGTTCAGGCGGATGCTACTAATTATGCTTCAATATTATATCCAAAAGAAAGTAGTAAAGTTTACAAACTTAAAAAAGCTATTTTCAAAGCTTATCTAGATAAAACTGATGATTTTAGAAGTTCAATTTTTGATGAGGAAAATAAATTTACTAATTAGGGTAGCACATGAAGATAGGTTTCGTTTCTTCATGTGTGAAACTCTTTCCTTTTTGGTTTTGACTAGCTTTTTTGTGAAAAATTGTGTAAAATAGAATAGATAAACGAGGGGAAACCTCGGAAAATTTAAAGGAGAATCCATCTAATGGTAAAATTGGTTTTTGCTCGCCACGGTGAGTCTGAATGGAACAAAGCTAACCTTTTCACTGGTTGGGCTGATGTTGATTTGTCTGAAAAAGGTACACAACAAGCGATTGACGCTGGTAAATTGATCAAAGAAGCTGGTATCGAATTTGACCAAGCTTACACTTCAGTATTGAAACGTGCGATCAAAACAACTAACTTGGCTCTTGAAGCTTCTGACCAATTGTGGGTTCCAGTTGAAAAATCATGGCGTTTGAACGAACGTCACTACGGTGGTTTGACTGGTAAAAACAAAGCTGAAGCTGCTGAACAATTTGGTGATGAACAAGTTCACATCTGGCGTCGTTCATACGATGTATTGCCTCCAAACATGGACCGTGATGATGAGCACTCAGCTCACACAGACCGTCGTTATGCTTCACTTGACGACTCAGTAATCCCAGATGCTGAAAACTTGAAAGTGACTTTGGAACGTGCCCTTCCATTCTGGGAAGATAAAATCGCTCCAGCTCTTAAAGATGGTAAAAACGTATTCGTAGGAGCTCACGGTAACTCAATCCGTGCCCTTGTAAAACACATCAAAGGTTTGTCAGATGACGAAATCATGGACGTGGAAATCCCTAACTTCCCACCATTGGTATTCGAATTTGACGAAAAATTGAACGTCGTTTCTGAATACTACCTTGGAAAATAAAAAAATGTAAGTCTAGAATTGATTTCTAGGCTTTTTATGTTAGTATGGAAGTATGATAAGGAATAAAAAACAAGATTATGTATTGGTCTACAAGCAACCAGCATCAACAACATATAAGGGTTGGGAAGAAGAGGCCTTACCGATAGGCAATGGTTCTTTAGGGGCTAAAGTATTTGGGCTTATAGGTGCTGAACGGATTCAATTTAATGAAAAAAGTCTCTGGTCTGGAGGTCCACTTCCTGATAGTTCAGATTATCAGGGTGGAAATCTTCAAGATCAGCATAACTTTTTAGCTGAGATTCGGCAGGCTTTGGAAAAGAGAGATTACAATCGAGCTAAGGAACTGGCTGAACAGAACCTAGTTGGGCCCCAAACGAGTCAATATGGGACCTATCTGTCCTTTGGAGATATTTTCATTGAGTTCAGCCAGCAAGGCACAACTTTGTCTCAGGTGACGGACTATCAGAGACAGCTGAATATTAGTAAGGCACTTGAGACGACTTCTTATGCCTATAAGGGAACGCGATTTGAACGTGAAGCCTTTGCGAGTTTTCCAGATGATCTATTGGTTCAACATTTTACTAAGGAAGGGTTGGAAACTCTAGATTTTACTATAGAACTATCTTTGACCTGTGATTTGGCTTCTGATGGAAAGTATGAGCAGGAAAAATCTGATTACAAGGAGTGTAAGTTGGATATTACTGATTCTCATATCTTGATGAAGGGAAGAGTTAAGGATAATAATCTGCAGTTTGCTGGCTGTCTAGCTTGGCAAACTGATGGTGATATTAGAGTCTGGTCGGATAAGGTTCAGATATCAGGGGCTAGTTATGCTAATCTCTTCTTGGCGGCTAAGACGGATTTTGCTCAAAATCCTGCTAGCAATTATCGCAAGAAACTAGATTTAGAGCAGCAAGTAAAGGACTTGGTGGACACAGCTAAAGAAAAGGGCTATACTCGATTGAAATCAAGGCATATTGAGGACTACCAAGCCTTATTCCAGCGTGTTCAATTGGATTTGAAAGCTGAGGTTGACGCCTCTACTACAGATGTGTTGCTAAGAAATTATAAGCCACAAGAAGGGCAGGCTTTGGAGGAACTGTTCTTCCAGTATGGGCGGTATTTATTGATTAGTTCTTCTAGAGATTGCCCAGATTCGCTACCAGCTAACCTGCAAGGAGTCTGGAATGCGGTCGATAATCCTCCTTGGAATTCGGACTATCACCTGAATATCAACCTGCAGATGAATTATTGGCCAGCCTATGTTACCAATCTCCTAGAGACGGCTTTTCCAGTCATCAACTATATCGATGATTTGCGTGTCTATGGTCGCCTAGCAGCTGCAAGGTATGCAGGAATCGTTTCTCAGAAAGGGGAAGAGAATGGTTGGTTAGTCCATACCCAAGCGACTCCTTTTGGCTGGACGGCACCTGGTTGGGATTACTATTGGGGTTGGTCACCAGCTGCCAATGCGTGGATGATGCAAACTGTTTATGAGGCCTATTCATTTTACAGGGACCAAGACTATCTCAGGGAAAAAATTTATCCCATGTTGAGGGAAACGGTGCGTTTTTGGAATGCCTTTTTACATAAGGATCAGCAGGCGCAGCGTTGGGTGTCTTCTCCGTCTTATTCTCCAGAACATGGGCCGATTTCGATTGGCAATACCTATGACCAATCTCTGATTTGGCAGTTATTTCATGATTTTATTCAGGCTGCTCAGGAATTGGGACTGAATGAGGCTTTGTTGACTGAGGTCAAGGAGAAGTTTGACTTGCTTAATCCTATTCAAATCACTCAATCTGGTCGAATCAGGGAGTGGTATGAGGAGGAAGAGCAGTATTTTCAAAATGAGAAAGTGGAGGCCCAGCATCGGCACGCTTCCCATCTGGTGGGACTCTATCCTGGAAATCTCTTTAGTCATAAGGGACAAGACTATCTTGAAGCGGCGCGTGCTAGCCTCAATGATCGTGGAGATGGCGGCACAGGCTGGTCCAAGGCCAATAAGATCAATCTTTGGGCGCGTCTAGGAGATGGCAATCGAGCCCATAAATTATTAGCAGAGCAGTTAAAGACATCCACCTTGCTAAATCTTTGGTGTAGTCACCCTCCTTTTCAGATAGATGGTAATTTTGGTGCTACTAGTGGCATGGCAGAAATGTTACTCCAGTCTCATGCAGCTTATCTGGTACCTCTAGCTGCCCTTCCCGATGCATGGTCAACAGGTTATGTTTCAGGCTTAGTGGCACGTGGACATTTTGAAGTGAGCATGAGGTGGGAGGATAAAAAACTTTTACAGTTGACCATTTTATCAAGGAGTGGAGGAGATTTGCGAGTTTCTTATCCAGATATTGAGAAGAGTGTGATTGAAGTGAATCAAGAAAAAATAAAAGCGAAATGCATAGAGAAAGATTGTATTTCAGTAGCGACAGCAGAAGGTGATCTGGTTCAATTTTATTTTTAAGAAGGTGATAGAAGGCAGTAGTTTGAGACTGCCTTTTAATAAGGATTTGAGAATGTAAGCAGTTTCCAACTAGTTGAAAAAGCGTTATAATGGTAATATGAAGTAATTTGTTTGAGAGAGGGTGGGTCTGATGGCTTATATTGAGATGAAACACTGTTACAAGCGGTATCAGGTTGGGGACACGGAGATTGTGGCCAATCGTGATGTGAATTTTGAGATTGAAAAGGGTGAATTGGTTATTATTCTAGGTGCATCTGGTGCAGGCAAGTCAACGGTTCTTAACCTTCTTGGAGGCATGGATACCAATGATGAAGGGGAAATCTGGATTGATGGTGCCAATATTGCAGGCTATAGTTCCCACCAGAGAACCAATTACCGCCGCAATGATGTCGGTTTTATTTTTCAGTTCTACAATCTAGTGTCCAATCTGACTGCTAAGGAAAATGTGGAGTTGGCTTCAGAAATCGTGACAGATGCCTTGAATCCTGAACAGGTCTTGACAGATGTAGGTCTGGCTCATCGTCTCAATAACTTTCCAGCCCAGCTTTCTGGAGGGGAGCAACAGCGAGTCTCCATTGCACGCGCGGTAGCCAAAAATCCTAAAATTCTCCTTTGTGACGAACCGACAGGCGCCTTGGATTATCAGACGGGCAAGCAGGTTTTGAAAATCCTCCAAGATATGTCTCGTCAAAAGGGAGCGACGGTGATTATCGTGACTCACAATGGAGCTTTGGCTCCCATTGCTGATCGCGTGATTCATATGCACGATGCCAGTGTCAAGGATGTGGTGCTCAACCAGCATCCTCAGGATATCGACAGTTTGGAGTACTAGCATGATCAAGCGAAAAACCTATTGGAAGGACTTAATTCAGTCCTTCACAGGCTCAAAGGGGCGTTTTTTATCCATCTTGACCTTGATGATGTTGGGCTCTCTAGCCCTAGTAGGTCTCAAAGTAACCAGTCCCAACATGGAGGCAACAGCTAATGCTTATTTAACAACTGCTAAAACCTTGGATTTGGCAGTCATGTCTAACTATGGCTTGGATCAAACAGATCAAGAAGAACTAAAACAGACGCAGGGCGCAGAGGTTGAGTTTGGCTATTTGACAGATGTGACTATGGATAATGGGCAGGATGCCATTCGGCTGTACTCCAAACCAGATCGAATTTCAACCTTTCAGCTAAGAAAGGGACGACTTCCGCAGTCAGATAAGGAAATCGCCTTGGCAAGTCATTTGCAAGGTCAATATCGTGTGGGACAGGAGATTAGTTTTAAAGAAAAAGAAGAGGGTCATTCCTCTTTAAAAGACCATACTTATACCATTACTGGTTTTGTGGATTCGGCTGAAATCCTCTCCCAGCGAGATATGGGCTACGCAGGAAGTGGAAGTGGGACTCTGACAGCCTATGGGGTGATTTTACCTAGTCAATTTGATCAGAAAGTCTACAATATAGCTCGTTTGAAATATCAAGATTTAGCAGGTTTAAATGCCTTTTCATCAGCTTATGAAGAAAAATCCAAGCAACATCAGGAAGACCTTGAACAAACTTTATCAGATAATGGCAAGGTACGTCTGCAACTTTTGAAAAAAGAAGGACAAGAGTCTCTAGACAAGGGGCAAGAGACCCTTGACAAGGCTCAGACTAATTTGCAGGAAGGCAAGCGTCGTTTAGCAGCTGCTCAAGCTCGTATACAGGCTCAAGAAAGTCAACTAGCCTTGTTTCCTCAAGCTCAGAGAGAGCAGGCTAGTGCTCAACTTACCCAAGCCAAGCAGGAACTGGGCAAGGAAGAGGACAAACTAAAGCAAGCTGAACAAAATCTAGCCCAAGAAAAGGAAAAATTAGAAAAACATCAGCAAGTCTTGGATGATTTGTCTGAGCCCAAATATCAAGTATATAATCGTCAGACCATGCCTGGCAGTCAAGGCTACCTCATGTACAGTAATGCTTCAGCCAGTATTCGGGCAGTGGGCAATATCTTTCCTGTAGTGCTTTATGCCGTAGCGGCTATGGTGACCTTCACAACTATGACTCGTTTTGTGGATGAAGAGCGAACTCATGCAGGGATTTTTAAGGCCTTGGGCTATCGTAGTAAGGATATTATCGCCAAGTTTCTTCTCTACGGTCTAGTATCTGGAACTGTCGGAACAGCTCTAGGTAGTATACTTGGCCATTATTTACTAGCTAGTGTAATTTCAAGTGTCATTACAAAAGGCATGGTGGTGGGAGAAACCCAGATTCAGTTCTATTGGACCTATAGCTTACTGGCTCTTGGTTTGAGTTGGTTGGCGAGTGTGTTACCAGCCTATCTGGTGGCTCGGAGGGAACTTCATGATGAAGCAGCCCATCTTTTACTGCCTAAACCTCCTGTTAAAGGAGCTAAAATCTTACTGGAGCGCATCGGTTTTATCTGGCGCCGTCTCAGTTTTACTCATAAGGTAACTGCTCGCAATATCTTCCGTTATAAGCAGCGGATGTTGATGACGATCTTTGGTGTGGCAGGTTCTGTAGCTTTGCTCTATGCAGGTTTGGGAATCCAATCCTCTGTAGCAGGAGTTCCGTCTAGACAGTTTCAACAAATCCAACAGTATCAGATGATTGTCTCTGAAAACCCTAGTGCGACCAATCAGGACAAGGCAGAGTTAGAAGAAGTGTTGAAAGGGCAGGATATTCAAGCCTATCAGAAAATCTATTCTAAAACGCTAGACAAGGATTTCAAAGGTAAGGCTGGTCTTCAAACCATTACTCTTATGATGACAGAGAAGGAAGATTTGACTCCCTTTATCCATCTGCAACATCATCAGCAGGATCTGACATTAAAAGATGGCGTCGTTATTACAGCTAAACTTGCCCAGCTGGCAGGTGTCAAGGTTGGGCAGACTCTAGAAATTGAAGGTAAGGCACTAACGGTCGCTGCCATTGCTGAGAATTACGTTGGTCACTTTATTTATATGAGTCAGGCTAGCTATGAGCAAATTTATGGACAGCTACCCCAAGCCAACACTTATCTGGTCTCGCTAAGGGATACCAGTGCTCCTAGTATCGAAAGACAGGCCGGCTTGCTTATGAATCAATCTGCGGTGTCCAGTGTTGTCCAGAATGCTTCAGCCATTCGACTCTTTGACTCGGTCGCAAGTTCACTCAATCAGACCATGACCATCTTGGTCATCGTGTCGGTTCTATTGGCTATTGTTATCCTCTACAATCTGACCAATATCAACGTAGCTGAGAGAATCCGTGAACTCTCTACTATCAAGGTTCTCGGTTTTCATAATAATGAAGTCACCCTCTACATTTACCGTGAGACGATTGTGCTGTCCCTTGTGGGAATCGTACTTGGTTTGGTATCTGGTTTCTATTTACACCAATTTTTGATTCAAATGATTTCGCCTGCGACCATTCTCTTTTATCCGCAGGTAGGCTGGGAAGTCTATGTAATCCCCGTGACGGCAGTAAGTATCATTTTGACCTTGCTTGGTTTTTTTGTCAATTATCATCTGAGAAAGGTTGATATGCTTGAAGCCCTGAAATCTGTAGAGTAATACTCAATGAAAATCAAAGAGCAAACTAGGAAGCAAGCCGTAGGTTGCTCAAAGCACCGCTTTGAGGTTGCAGATAAAGCTGACGTGGTTTGAAGAGATTTTCGAAGAGTATAAGGTAGTTGTTCTTATCTGATTGAACTGGTATTTACTCGTAAACAAAAATCCTCCGTTTCAAAGAGCAGGAAACTCTTTGTGACAGAGGATTTTTTCTATAGTTCTTTAGCAGCTGCAATTGCGGCTTCGAAGTTTGGCTCAGAATTGATATTGTCCACGTATTCAACGTAGCGAATAGTATTGTCAGTATCAAGGACAAAGACCGCGCGTGCCAATAGGTGCCACTCATTGATTAAGAGGGCGTAATCACGTCCAAAGGAATGGTCGAAATAGTCTGAGAGCATGATGGCATTTTCAATTCCCTCAGCACCACACCAACGTTTTTGGGCAAAGGGGAGGTCCATTGAAACAGTCAAGACAACCGTATTATCCAGTCCAGCCAGTTCTTCATTAAAACGACGCGTTTGAGTTGAGCAGATGCCTGTATCGATAGAAGGTACGACACTCAAGACTTTTTTCTTTCCATCAAAATCAGCCAGAGATTTTTTAGAAAGGTCTGTTGTAGTGAGTGAAAAATCAAGCGCCTTGTCGCCGACTTGTAGTTGTTTACCTGTAAAGCTCACAGGATTTCCGAGAAAAGTTACCATAGGATACTCCAATCTTTTTTCTTCCATTGTAGCTGAAACGGTCAGAATTTTCCAATGATTTGACCGGAAATGTGTGCATAGAAAAAACGTCAGCTCATGTGAGAATGACGTTTTTCAGAGGATTATTTTGCCAATCCTTCAGCAATTTTATCAAGGTTGTATTTCATCATGTTGTAGTAGCTGTCGCCTTCTTTACCTTCTTCTGCGATAGAGTCAGTAAAGATTTGTGCGTAGATTGGGATGTTTGTGTCTTGTGAAACAGTCTTCATTGGACGGTCATCCACACTTGATTCTACAAAGAGTGAAGGAACTTTTGTTTGGCGAAGTTTTTCAACCAAGGTCTTGATTTGTTCAGGTGTTCCTTCTTCTTCAGTATTGATTTCCCAGATGTAGGCACTTGGGACACCATAGGCTTTAGAGAAGTATTTGAATGCTCCTTCGCTGGTTACAATGAGTTTCTTTTCAGCAGGGATGTTATTAAATTTATCCTTACTTTCTTTATCAAGTTTGTCTAACTTATCAGTATATTCTTTGAGATTTTTTTCATAGAATTCTTTGTTGTTAGGGTCTTTTGCGCTCAATTGTTTAGCGATATTTTTAGCAAAGATAATCCCATTTTCAAGGTTGAGCCAAGCGTGTGGGTCTTCTTTACCTTTTTCATTTTTTCCTTCAAGGTAGATAACATCAACGCCTTCGCTGACTGCAAAGTAGTCTTTGTTTTCAGTTTTCTTAGCATTTTCTACCAATTTTGTAAACCAAGCATTGCCACCTGTTTCAAGGTTGATACCGTTATAGAAAATGAGGTCTGCCTCAGAAGTTTTCTTAACATCTTCAGGAAGTGGTTCGTATTCGTGTGGGTCTTGCCCAATCGGAACGATACTATGAAGATCAATTTTATCACCAGCAATATTTTTAGTAATATCAGCGATGATTGAGTTTGTAGCAACAACTTTTAGTTTTTGACCAGAAGCTGTATCTTTTTTTCCGCTAGCACATGCTACAAGAGCAATAACAGAAAGAAAGAGAACGAGTAATGTACCTAATTTTTTCATTAGATCCTCCAATTTATTGGGGTTTTACCCCTTATTTTAACAAATGTTTATTTTTTAGTTTCAAATATCGTTGTTTTGGAGCGATAAAGAAGCTAATGAGAAAGAAACTAGCGGCTGTAAGCACGATACTAGAACCTGCCGCAACGTTAAAGCTATAGCCGATAAAGAGCCCCAAAACTGAAGCTGTCGCTCCAAAGGTTGAGGAAAGGAAAATCATACTTTTCAGGCTATTAGCATACAGATAAGCAGTTGCAGCTGGGGTAATCAGCATGGCTACAATCAGGATAGTTCCGACACTTTGCATGGCTGTCACAGACACGAGAGTCAAGAGTACCATGAGAAGGTAGTGATAGAAATTGACAGGCATTCCCATGGCTTTGGCCAAGAGTTCATCAAAGGAAGTTATCAAGAGTTGCTTGAAGAAAATCCAGATTAACAAGAGAATGACTGCCCCAACACCCATAGTAATAAACATATCCGTATCTTGGACGGCTAGGATATTACCAAAAAGGATATGGAAAAGGTCAGTTGAACTTTTAGCGACACTAATCAAGATGATACCGAGGGCTAAGAAAGAAGAAAAGGTAATGCCGATGGCGGTATCGCTTTTGATAATCGAGTTTCCCTTGATGTAGGTAATGATGATGGCAGCTAGCAGTCCAAAGACAATGGCTCCGATAAAGAAGTCAAGGCCCAAGATGAAGGAGAGGGCTACACCTGGTAAGACAGCATGTGAAATGGCATCTCCCATGAGTGACATCCCGCGTAGGATGATGAAACATCCTACAGCTCCAGCTACGACCCCGACGACAATGGCTGTTATCAAGGCATTTTGTAGGAAATGGAATTTTTGCAATCCATCGATAAATTCTGCAATCATAGGTCACCTCCATTGAAAAAGAGTCGATTACCGTAAGCTTCTTTGAGATTGGCTTCGGTAAAGGTTTCTTTGGTTGGACCAAAGGCAATCACTTCTCGATTGACAAGCAAGACTTGATCGAAGTAGTGGGGAACCTTGCTGAGGTCGTGGTGGACGATGAGAACCGTCTTCCCAGCTTTTTTCAGATCTCTCAGCGTATTCATGATGATTTCCTCACTGACAGAGTCAATCCCAACAAAGGGTTCATCCAAGAGGATATAGTCGGCTTCCTGTACCAAACATCTGGCAATCAAGACCCGCTGGAATTGACCTCCAGACAGTTGACTGATTTGCCGTTCAGCGTAGTCAGCTAGACCGACGATTTCAAGGGCTTCTTTCACTTTCTTCCAATGTTTAGCCTTTAAACTTCGAAAGAGAGGGATAGAGGGAAAGAGTCCTAACGAGACGCATTCCTTGACCTTGATGGGAAAGTTGTAGTCGATATTGATTTTTTGTTCGACATAGGCAATTCGGTGTAAGGATTTTTTAACTTCCTTGTTATCGAGAAATGCCTGACCTTGATGTGGGATAATTCCCAGCATCCCTTTTAATAATGTTGATTTTCCAGCACCGTTTGGGCCAATGATACCTGTAATTGTCGGTCCATGGAGCACTAGTGAAATATCCTTAAGTGCCAACGTTTCTTTGTAGGAGACACTGAGGTTTTCGATACGTATCATAAACTTATATTCCTCCTGTCTCTTAATATACATTAAAAAAAAAATTAAGTCAAGTTAATTTTTGAAAAAATTAAAATAATAACTGAAAAACAATGGGAAACATCCGTTCATTTTTAATTGCATTCCCAAGCAATTTTTGTTAAGCTAAAAACAAGTACAAATGAAAGCGAGAACAAGATGACACGTTATCAAGATGATTTTTATGATGCTATCAATGGGGAATGGCAACAGACAGCTGAAATTCCAGCAGATAAGTCTCAAACGGGAGGTTTTGTTGATTTAGACCAGGAAATTGAAGATCTGATGCTGGCGACAACAGACAAGTGGTTGGCAGGAGAAGAGGTGCCTGAGGATGCTATCTTGGCAAACTTTGTCAAATATCACCGCCTAGTTCGTGATTTTGACAAGAGAGAAGCTGACGGTATCACACCTGTCTTACCACTTCTTAAAGAATTCCAAGAATTGGAGACTTTTGCGGATTTTACAGCTAAACTAGCAGAGTTTGAGCTTGCAGGAAAACCTAATTTCCTTCCTTTTGGTGTATCGCCAGACTTTATGGATGCCAGAATCAATGTTCTATGGGCTAGTGCTCCAAGCACGATCCTGCCAGATACGACCTACTATGCAGAAGACCATCCTCAGCGCCAGGAGCTCTTGACTCTTTGGAAAGAAAGCAGCGCAAATCTCCTCAAGGCTTATGATTTCTCTGATGAAGAAATTGAAGACTTGCTAGAGAAAAGACTTGAATTGGACAGCCGAATTGCAGCAGTAGTTCTTTCTAATGAAGAAAGTTCAGAATATGCTAAACTTTACCATCCATATGCTTATGAAGATTTCAAGAAATTTGCGCCTGCCCTACCTTTGGATGACTTCTTCCAAGCTGTTCTTGGACAAGTACCAGACAAGGTTATCGTAGACGAGGAACGTTTCTGGCAAGCCGCAGACCAATTCTATAGTGAAGAAGCTTGGCCTCTCCTCAAGGCAACCTTAATTTTAAGTGTTGTGAATCTCTCAACCAGCTATTTAACAGAAGAAATCCGTGTCTTGTCAGGTGCCTATAGCCGTGCGCTTTCAGGAGTTCCAGAAGCCAAAGACAAGGTCAAGGCAGCCTACCAGCTAGCACAAGGTCCTTTCAAACAAGCCTTAGGTCTTTGGTATGCCCATGAAAAATTCTCTCCAGAGGCCAAGGCAGATGTAGAGAAAAAAGTGGCAACCATGATTGATGTCTATAAGGAGCGCTTGGCCAAAAATGACTGGCTAACTCCAGAAACTCGTGACAAGGCCATCGTCAAACTCAATGTCATCAAGCCTTATATTGGTTACCCAGAAGAATTGCCAGCACGCTACAAGGACAAGGTAGTGGATGAGACTGCTAGTCTTTTTGACAATGCTCTAGCCTTTGCGCGTGTGGAAATCAAGCACAGTTGGAGCAAGTGGAACCAGCCTGTAGACTATAAGGAATGGGGCATGCCTGCTCATATGGTCAATGCCTACTACAATCCACAGAAGAACCTGATTGTCTTTCCAGCGGCCATTTTACAGGCTCCTTTCTATGACTTGCATCAGTCATCTTCTGCTAACTACGGTGGGATTGGGGCAGTTATTGCCCATGAAATTTCCCACGCCTTTGATACCAACGGAGCTTCCTTTGATGAAAATGGTAGCCTCAAGGATTGGTGGACAGAGAGCGACTATGCTGCCTTCAAGGAGAAAACACAAAAAGTTATTGACCAGTTTGATGGACAGGATTCTTATGGAGCAACCATCAATGGTAAATTGACTGTGTCAGAAAACGTGGCTGACTTGGGAGGAATCGCTGCAGCCCTTGAAGCAGCTAAGAGAGAACCAGACTTCTCAGCAGAAGAATTCTTCTACAACTTCGGTCGCATCTGGCGTATGAAAGGTCGTCCAGAATTTATGAAACTTTTGGCCAGCGTCGATGTGCACGCGCCAGCCAAACTCCGTGTCAATGTACAAGTACCAAACTTCGATGATTTCTTTACAACCTATGATGTCAAAGAAGGAGACGGTATGTGGCGTTCACCAGAAGAGCGCGTGATTATTTGGTAAGGCAAAAAATTTAGTCATCAGAAAAAAGGCATCCAATCAGGTGTGAAAACCTTGATAGGATGCCTTTTATAGTGGAAAGATTTGCTGGATAGTTTACTTAAATTGTGCTATTGATTGTCATCATTTTACTAGAAAAAGGGATTGAAAGTTTTTTCGTGAGCGATGGTTGTAGCTGGACCATGTCCTGGATAAACATCGTAGTTTGGTAGAGTGAAGAGTTGGGTCTGGATACTATGGAGAAGTTGCTCCGTACTACCAGTTGGAAGATCTGTTCGTCCGATAGTTTCACGGAACAGGGCATCACCTGTCAAGACCAAGTGAGCTTGTGGAAAGACGATAGAAACACCACCGATAGAATGTCCTGGTGTTGGCAAGACAGTGAAACGAAATTCCTCTAGTTGGTATTCTTCGTGAAAGATAAAAGTGTGCTCTGCAGGTTTTGCGACCACATCTGCCATATCATCGTGACGAGGGAGACCAGAGAGATTATCGACAGGAGTGTAGAGCCAGCTGGCTTCACTCTCTGCGATATAGACAGGAGGATTGCCAAAAGTCTCACGAACCAAGTCCAGACTCATGATATGGTCATAATGAGCGTGGGTCAATAGAATAGCACAGATGGGTTTGTTGATTTTCTCAATCGTCTTGCGAATAGCGTCCCAATGGCTACCAGGATCGACAATGATGAGGTGCTTTTCGCCTTCTAGGTAATAGGTGTTTTCATAGGCAACAGGATTCACGGTTTTATGGATTTTCATACTAGCTCCAATCTCAAAGAATGTACTAAATTAAGTATAGCACAGTTAGGGAGAATAGGTAAGGATTTAGGATGAACTTAAAAACCAGCATGACTAGATGAAGACAGGCTGGTTATCAATTTATCAATATCGGAGAGGTGTCAATTGCCCTTCATAGGTTGCATAAACTCCGTCATTAGCTTGTTTGATAGATGTGATGTTTAGAGTGCCACCATAGTTGGCTTCTCGTTTATCGCTATATTCACTATAAGTTATCCTATTGGGCAGGTTCTGGTCGTTAGCATAGTATTGAACGACTGTTTTTTTATAACTTTGCTGGCTGAATAGGAACAGGCAGCTAACTCCTAACACTAGGAGAGCAAAGATAGAAATAGCAGTTTTTTTCATAGGTGTTCTCCTTATAAACTAAAGGATAAAAGAAAGCATCTTGAGGATTTTAATTCTAAAATCCAGTCAAGGTACCAGTGTATGTGACACGAATTCCACCGTTTATCTTTCGTATATTCAATGGAATTGGGGAAGTCAGAAAGTCTTTCGGTTACAATATGGTTTCCGTTCTTCTATCTCTCCTTCTATCACCTAAGTTTAAAATCTAACTTCGTAATATATTATAGACTAATAATTCAGAATTATCAAGCAATTCTGAATTATTTTTTTCTTATTCTGTTCCAATCTAGTTTTCATATTCTTAAAAAAGTGATAAAATGGTAGGAAGAATTGGAGAGTAGAGATGCCAAAAGAAGTGAATTTAACAGGCGAAGAAGTTGTCGCTTTAACCAAAGAATATTTAACGGAAGAGGATGTCCATTTTGTCCATAAGGCCTTGGTCTATGCGGTGGATTGCCACAGTGGTCAATATCGTAAATCAGGTGAACCTTATATCATTCACCCCATCCAAGTGGCAGGTATTTTAGCCAAACTCAAGCTGGATGCCGTAACGGTAGCTTGTGGTTTCTTGCATGATGTGGTGGAGGATACAGATGCGACCTTGGACGATTTGGAAAGGGAGTTTGGTCCTGATGTACGGGTAATCGTAGATGGGGTTACCAAGCTTGGTAAGGTCGAGTACAAATCAATCGAGGAACAATTAGCGGAAAATCATCGCAAGATGCTTATGGCCATGTCTGAGGACATCCGTGTTATCTTGGTCAAACTGTCTGACCGCTTGCACAATATGCGGACCCTGAAACACCTTCGAAAAGACAAGCAGGAGCGTATTTCCAAAGAAACTATGGAAATCTATGCACCGCTTGCTCACCGTCTGGGGATTTCTAGTGTCAAATGGGAATTGGAAGACTTGTCTTTCCGTTATCTCAACCCAACGGAGTTTTACAAGATTACCCATATGATGAAGGAAAAGCGCAGAGAGCGTGAAGCCTTGGTGGATGAGGTAGTTACAAAATTAGAGGAATATACGACAGATCGTCACTTGAAAGGGAAGATTTACGGTCGTCCCAAGCATATTTACTCGATTTTCCGCAAAATGCAGGACAAGAGAAAACGGTTTGAGGAAATCTATGACCTGATTGCCATTCGTTGTATTTTGGATACCCAAAGTGATGTTTATGCCATGCTTGGTTACGTGCATGAACTTTGGAAACCCATGCCTGGCCGTTTCAAAGACTATATCGCCAACCGCAAGGCCAATGGTTACCAGTCTATCCATACGACTGTCTATGGGCCAAAAGGGCCGATTGAATTCCAAATTCGGACCAAGGCCATGCACGAGGTGGCTGAGTACGGGGTTGCGGCTCACTGGGCTTATAAGAAAGGCGTTAAGGGGCAGGTTAACAGCAAGGAATCGGCTATTGGGATGAACTGGATCAAGGAGATGATGGAGCTCCAAGACCAGGCTGATGATGCCAAGGAATTTGTGGACTCTGTTAAGGAAAACTATCTGGCTGAGGAGATTTACGTCTTTACCCCAGATGGAGCTGTCCGTTCTCTTCCCAAAGATTCAGGACCGATTGACTTTGCCTACGAAATCCATACAAAAGTTGGGGAAAAAGCAACTGGTGCCAAGGTCAATGGTCGTATGGTCCCACTGACAACCAAGCTCAAGACAGGAGATCAGGTTGAGATTGTTACCAACCCCAACTCTTTTGGGCCGAGCCGTGATTGGCTCAATATGGTCAAAACCAGCAAGGCGCGTAACAAGATTCGCCAATTCTTTAAAAATCAAGATAAGGAATTGTCTGTTAACAAGGGTCGTGAGATGTTGATGGCCCAGTTCCAAGAAAACGGCTATGTGGCCAATAAATTCATGGACAAGCGTCATATGGACCAAGTTCTGCAAAAGACCAGCTACAAGACAGAAGAATCCCTCTTTGCAGCCATTGGTTTTGGCGAAATCGGTGCCATTACCGTCTTTAACCGTCTGACTGAAAAGGAACGCCGTGAAGAAGAACGTGCCAAGGCCAAGGCGGAGGCAGAAGAACTTGTCAAGGGTGGCGAAGTCAAGGTTGAAAACAAAGAAACCCTCAAGGTCAAGCATGAGGGTGGTGTGGTTATTGAAGGTGCCTCAGGTCTTCTTGTGCGGATTGCCAAGTGTTGTAATCCAGTGCCTGGTGACAATATTGTCGGTTACATTACCAAGGGTCGAGGTGTGGCTATTCACCGTGTGGACTGTATGAACCTGCGCGCCCAAGAAAACTACGAGCAACGTCTCCTTGATGTGGAATGGGAAGACCAGTACTCTAGCTCAAATAAAGAGTATATGGCCCATATTGATATCTACGGCCTCAATCGTACAGGACTATTGAACGATGTATTGCAAGTTCTTTCAAACACAACCAAGAATATTTCAACTGTTAACGCTCAACCAACCAAAGATATGAAGTTTGCCAATATCCATGTGTCCTTCGGTATTGCCAACCTCTCTACGCTGACCACGGTCGTAGATAAGATTAAGAGTGTGCCAGAAGTTTACTCTGTCAAACGGACCAACGGCTAATTGTCCTAGCTCTTAACTAGAAAGGCTATTATGAAAATCATTATCCAACGGGTTACAAAAGCCCAAGTGAGCATTAAAGGTCAGGTTCAGGGGAAAATCAATCAGGGACTCTTATTGCTGGTTGGTGTTGGACCAGAGGACCAAGAGGAAGATTTGGACTATGCTGTGAGAAAGCTTGTCAATATGCGGATTTTTTCAGACGCAGAAGGTAAGATGAACCTGTCTGTCAAAGATATTGAAGGAGAAATCCTTTCTATTTCTCAGTTTACCCTCTTTGCGGATACCAAGAAAGGCAATCGTCCAGCCTTCACAGGAGCAGCCAAACCTGATATGGCATCAGACTTCTATGATGCTTTCAATCAAAAATTAGCGCAAGAAGTACCCATTCAGACAGGTATCTTTGGAGCGGATATGCAAGTTGAGTTGGTCAATGACGGACCAGTCACCATTATCCTTGATACTAAAAATAGATGAGAAAAACCAAGCCGGCTGGGCTTGGTCTTTCTCATCTATCATAAAATACTCCAAAATGAAATCTGTTTCTGATAGGCCTTGGGGAAGTCTCTTTTCAGACTTTGGCTTATGCGATAGGAGGGGATGAAATGTCCTAGGATGAGGAGGGTACCCTGAAGGAAAAGTGGGATGCGACTTAAAAATATCAAGGAGAGAATCATTAGACTATCCCATAGGAGGATTTGCAAGGAAAAACGCCAGAATCTCGGTCTAATCTGGGAATAGAGTTGACTAAAGTAGTCACAAAGCTGGTTGGACAGATAGGTCAATAGCACAGGATGAAAGAAAATGAGCCAACCACTGTAAATCAAAATCCAATCCCAAGTAAGCCCCTCTTTAAATGTCAAAAATGCCAGCATGATTCCATCAATGACAAGAAGTTGAATGGTTTTGATGGAGATGATTTTTTTCATGATAAGCCCTCCTTTTTTTTATGTTAGTGACGTAATGTTTTCTATAATTATTATACAATATTTAGTTGGAGTGTGAAAGCGTTTGCTATCTTTTTTGATATAAAAAATAGATAAGAAAACCCTGAAAATAAAACTTTCAGGGTTAGTAGGGGACTTGAGAAATTAGTCGATTTTCTCGACGTAGAGTTGTTTGGCAATGTCCATACCTACTTGTAAATCCTCATCTTTACTAAGGATAGTGAAGGTGTTGCTGAAGCCATCAAACTGCTTGACTTGGAGCGGATCACCGATGTGAAGTGAGTGCTTGTCCAGATAACTGAGAATGTCAAAACTATCGTGCACCCGAGTTAGGCGATAGGAGCCAGCTTCCTTGATGTCAGCTAGTGGCAGGTTATTGATTTCAACTAGGAGTTCTCCCTTGGCAGGAATGGTTCCTCCGTGGGGGCAGGTTTTAGGGAAACCTAGCAATTTATCCAGTCTTTCCACGAAAAGGTCAGAGACAGTATGCTCCAAGACCTCAGCTTCCTCATGAATCTGGTCACTCGTATAGTCTAAATGATGAACTAGAAAAACTTCAATCAAGCGGTGTTTACGGTAGAGTTCAGAGACCAGTTTAAGTCCAAGGTCAGTCAGTAGATAGCCACATTCCTTGTCCTTTAGGATGAGATTTTCACTTTTCATCCGTTTAATCATTTCAGTTACAGCAGGGGGAGAGACTTGCATGCGGGCCGCAATTTCCTTATTGGTGATTTTATGCAGGTCTATGCCAATTTCATAAATACATTTTAGATAGTCTTCTTTATTCGGGGTCATTCGCTTCCTCTTGTCTAATATCTTTATCTAGTATATCAAAAAAAGCTAGATTTCTCTAGCTGTGACTTTTTATGTTATACTTATTGCAAGAGAAAAAACGAGGAGATGGATATGACGAAAATAGCTCTTCTTTCAGATATTCATGGAAATACCACCGCCTTGGAGGCTGTTTTGGCAGATGCTCGGCAGCTAGGAGTGGATGAATACTGGCTTTTGGGAGATATTCTCATGCCAGGGACAGGGCGTAGAAGGATTTTGGACTTGTTGGATCAACTACCGATTACAGCTAGAGTTTTGGGAAACTGGGAAGATAGTCTGTGGCATGGTGTCCGCAAGGAATTGGATAGTACTCGTCCCAGTCAACGCTATCTCTTGCGCCAGTGCCAGTATGTTTTAGAGGAAATTTCCCTAGAAGAAATCGAAATGCTCCACAATCAACCTCTCCAGATTCATCGTCAGTTTGGTGATTTGACGGTAGGAATTAGCCATCATCTGCCTGATAAGAACTGGGGGCGTGAGTTGATTCATACTGGAGCACAAGAGGACTTTGACCGCTTGGTGACCAATCCCCCTTGTGATATTGCTGTTTATGGTCATATTCACCAGCAGTTGCTTCGTTACGGGACTGGTGGGCAATTGATTGTCAATCCGGGTTCGATTGGGCAACCTTTCTTTTTGGACGCTCAGCTGCGGAAGGACTTGCGAGCCCAGTACATGATTTTGGAGTTTGATGGCAAGGGCTTGGTAGATATGGACTTCCGACGGGTAGACTACGATGTGGCAGCTGAATTGCAGCTGGCTAAAGACCTCAAACTTCCTTATTTTGAGGTTTACTATGAAAGTCTGGTCAATGGTATCCACCATACTCATAATCAGGAATTTCTGAGAGAATTAGCCCAGAAAGAGGGTTATGATAGGGAATTAGATGCTTGGTTGAAAAGTGGTAACGATTGACATTACAACTAAAAAGGGTATAATAAAAGAAAAAGAAGAGTAGAGGCAGGGGAGCCTCGTAAAAAGGAGAAGAGGATGCAAATTCCAAGTAGATTTACCATTGCGACTCATATGCTGATAATTATTGCCCTCGAGGGGAAGGAAAGCAAGGTGACCAGTGATTTTCTGGCTGCTAGTGTTGGGGTCAATCCTGTCATTATCAGAAAGACCTTGTCCCAGTTGAAGAAGGCAGAGCTGATTTCAGTCGCGCGCGGAACAGGGGGAACAGAGATTGTCAAGGACCTCAAAGACATTAGTCTATTAGATGTTTATCAAGCGGTTGAGTGTCTTGGTAAGACTGGTCAACTCTTTAGTTTCCATGACAATCCAAATCCAAATTGCCCAGTTGGAGCTCATATTCATGATGTTTTGGATCAAAAATTGGAGAGAATTCAGTTGGCTATGGAGGCAGAGCTTGGTCAGACCAGTTTAGAACAAGTCGTGGCCGATGCAGAGAGTCAAATGAAGGAGTGAATTCTTCTTTAAAACAAGAAAAGCTTATGAAAAGTTTTTTACCTTTTCATAAGTTTTTTTATCTATTTTTCCAGGCTTGGTAACGGGTATCAATCAATAACTGGGTAAGGCGTCCCAAGGTTTCTCTTTCTTCTGGAGTGAGGGATTGCGCTTGGACAAAGAGATGATGAATGTGTTCAAGCGCCTTGAAGGAAGCCAAGTCATTGATAGAAGTAATACCAGAATCAAGAATGGTGCCAAAGAAAAGGTCGAAGTAAAGTTGAAGTTCCTCGTCAGGGACTGTGGCCACCCACTCCTTGAAGGTTGTGTCGACTTGTTGGCTATCACTGTTGGTCTTATCCAGTTGGACGAAGCGCTTGTCCTCAATCTGCCAACTAAAGGTATCGTGCTGGGCGATACCACCCAAGGCAGTACTGTACACGATGATTTGGTGGTTAGGGATTTCCATCATCATACCGATAATAGATCCTTGTGGGATGAAGACCTTGGTTCTATCCATTATCCCTTGATAGCCTGCAGCTTGTGTCAGTTCTTTGTGGAGACCAGGCGCATCAAAGGTATAAACTGTTGTGATTTGATTTTGTAAACTTTGCTCAATTTGGCTAGCAGCATAGATAGCTAGATTTCCTCCCTTGGAATGCCCAGCCAGAATGACCTTTTGCTTAGGATGGTAGGCAAAAAAGTTCTTTAAATAGCGAAGGGCGTGCTTTTGAGCAGGAATTTCCTTCATATAGGTCAGGTGGAAATCTTCCTTCCAGCCAATGATACTGTCATCTGTCCCACGAAAGACAATCAGATAGGTATCGAGAGTGAGGCGGTAGGTCATAGCCGCAAATTGTTTTTGAAGCTCAGGGTCGATGTCGTTGATAAAATGGGAGAGTTTGCAATTTTTAAAGCGTTTGTGTTGAGCTAGTTCATCTAATAGCTGGAGGCGATTTTTGCTGGTCAACATGTTAGGCTCCCTTGGAACCTGAGTTGCCAGGTCTAAAAGTCGCAGAGGAGTTGTGGAGACCAGATTATCAAAGGAGAGGTAGGTGATTTCTGTTAGGGCTAAAATGTCTAATTCATTCAAAGGTAAGTCGTAAAAGGAATCGTGTGCGACATCTTTAAGATAGTCAAAAATATTGGCCATAAGAGCTCCTTTCTTTTTGTTTATCTTATCAAATTTCCCTCAAATTAGCTAGTAGGGTTGCCTCATTTTGTTGGCTAAAAACAAGCTCTTTCAAATTCAGTTTCAGACCTTCCAGCATGGAAAAATCTGTTATAATAATAGAAAAGGAGGAGCGCATGCACAAGATTTTACTAGTAGAAGATGATCAGGTCATTCGTCAACAAGTCGGAAAAATGCTCTCTGAATGGGGATTTGAAGTGGTGCTGGTAGAAGATTTTATGGAAGTTTTGAGTCTTTTTGTTCAGTCGGAACCTCATCTGGTCCTCATGGATATTGGCTTGCCCTTGTTTAATGGCTATCACTGGTGTCAGGAGATTCGCAAGATTTCCAAGGTACCCATCATGTTTCTGTCTTCGAGAGATCAGGCTATGGATATTGTCATGGCAATCAATATGGGGGCGGATGACTTTGTGACCAAGCCTTTTGACCAGCAGGTTCTTTTAGCCAAGGTTCAGGGCTTGTTGCGTCGTTCCTATGAGTTTGGGCGTGACGAGAGTTTACTGGAATACGCCGGTGTGATTCTCAATACCAAATCCATGGATTTACATTATCAAGGGCAAGTCTTGAATTTGACTAAGAATGAATTCCAGATTTTACGAGTTCTGTTTGAGCATGCGGGCAATATCGTAGCGCGTGATGACCTGATGCGGGAACTTTGGAACAGTGACTTTTTCATTGATGATAATACCCTCTCTGTCAATGTGGCTCGTTTGCGTAAAAAGTTGGAAGAGCAGGGCTTGGTAGGATTTATCGAAACTAAGAAAGGGATAGGGTACGGTCTGAAGCATGCTTGATTGGAAACAATTTTTTCTAGCCTATCTGCGCTCCCGTAGTCGTCTGTTTGTCTATCTGCTTGCTTTAGCATTTCTAGTTTTGCTCTTTCAGTTTTTATTTGCCAGTTTGGGAATTTACTTTCTCTACTTTTTCCTCTTGTGTTGTTTTGTAACCATCTTATTTTTTACTTGGGACATATTGGTTGAAATGCAGGTCTATCGTCAGGAACTTCTCTATGGTGAGAGGGAAGCCAAATCTCCATTGGAAATAGCTTTAGCAGAAAAATTAGAAGCGTGTGAGATGGAACTCTATCAGCAGAGGTCTGACGCAGAAAGAAAACTGACGGATTTGTTGGATTACTATACCTTGTGGGTCCATCAGATAAAGACCCCCATTGCAGCCAGTCAACTCTTAGTTGCAGAAGTAGCCGACCGCCAACTGAAGCAGCAATTAGAACAGGAAATTTTCAAGATTGATTCCTATACCAATCTAGTTTTACAGTACCTGCGTTTAGAAAGTTTCCA
The DNA here is from genome assembly GCF_013276485.1 of Streptococcus sp. 4886. NCBI lineage: Bacteria > Bacillati > Bacillota > Bacilli > Lactobacillales > Streptococcaceae > Streptococcus > Streptococcus sp. 4886. The sequence continues at coordinate 62,257 of NZ_VMLD01000003.1, forward strand.
TGATGATTTGGTCTTAAAGCAGGTGCAAATCGAGGATTTGGTCAAGGAAATAATTCGTAAATATGCTCTTTTCTTTATTCAAAAAGGCCTAAATGTCAACCTATATGACCTTGATAAAGAAATTGTGACGGATAAAAAGTGGCTACTAGTGGTTATTGAGCAAATCATCTCAAACAGCCTCAAGTACACCAAGGAAGGTGGTCTGGAGATTTATATGGAAGGCCAGGAACTCTGTATCAAGGATACAGGAATCGGGATAAAAAATAGTGATGTCCTCCGAGTCTTTGAACGCGGTTTCTCAGGATATAATGGACGCCTAACTCAGCAGTCATCTGGACTTGGCCTCTATCTATCTAAGAAGATTTCTGAAGAACTGGGGCACCAGATTTGTATCGAGTCTGAGGTTGGAAAAGGAACGATAGTAAGAATTAAGTTTTCCGATATGAATCTGATAATTGAGTGAGAAGAGACAATGAGTTTTTACCCAATCTCTTTTTGCTATATTTCAGGATATTTGAAGACTGTTTTTTACAAAACCAATAATAGAATTTTTAATACGGAATATAGTATAAATACTGGTTCAAAGTGAAGTTTTGTATGCTTTATACTTTTGTTGAGTATAAAATCTATAAACTAAAGGTGAATTACAAAAATTAATTTGAGATGAAGTGAATTGTAGACTTGGGAAATGTCTCCTATTCGATTTCAGAATGAATCGTTGATACAGGATTAAAAGAACTGCAGCTTTCTTTTTATTTTGAATGAGATAGGTGTATATAGATTTGTGTAACTGGTGTGGAACTGTTTCCAAGAATTTATTGAATGTATCGAATACACACATTCTATTGATTTTGAACCAGTTTTTAATTTCTAAATGTTACAATAGTTTTATCAAGTAAAAGGAGACTGCCATGATTGGAGACAATATAAAATTCTTACGAAAATCACATAATCTGATATAACCAGAATTTTCACGGATTGTGGGTGTGTCACGAAATAGCCTAAATCGTTAGAAAAACTGAAAAAGCTTACTTTCAATAGAAGTATTGGAAATATTCATTTTACATCTATCAAAGAAACATGGGATAGACCTATATTTTACAAAATAGCAAATTATATTTTGAATGATAGTAAAAACGGCAGTACTTGTGTGATTTACAATTATTGCACTCAATGTCCGAGTATCGCACTATCTGAAATAGGGAATAGTAGAGATTGTTCTGCGATATGTAAAAAAACGCATTAGAAAGGAGTATCGTATATGCTACCATATCTTAAAACTATTAGATGGTATCTCTTCTTTAATTTTCTTTTTGGTGTAGTATCGAATATCTGCACAGCTTTGTTACCGTATTTCACGCAGGCATTAATCAAAGGGGATTATCAAGTAGCTCTATATGGTTACTCTATGTCAGTGGCAGGCTATTTGAGTTGTAACTATATCCAAATGATACTTGATTGGAAGCAGGGGATTATCTTTTCGACTACTTTGAAAAATGAGTGGTTTCGTTCACTTCTGGGACTCAGTCACCACGATTTCAAGCAGAAAACAGTAGCAGAGTATATTTCCTATCAATCTAATGACCTAGATTCGTTGGAAAAGGATTACCTTCCTCCATTGATGAGTTTTATCAAACAAATTTTACGTATCATCATTTACGCTTTCATTATTAGCAGAACAATTAATCCTATTGTATCACTGATTTTAATCTTTTCTACTGGAATTAGTATTCAAATTCCTAAAATCGTTGGGAAGTTGACCGCTAATCGTAGACAGGTTTACTTGAAAAAACAAGGAGATTACTATCGAACTTTGGAGGATTTGCTCATGGGACATCATTTGGTAAATAAACTAACTATGTCGCATTTTTTGAATCAACAAAAGAGTTCTCTAAAGAATTTGCAGGATAAGTATTTTAAGTATGGTTTGACAAAAATTACAGGCATCTTATTGACAGGTGTTTCTTTTGAATTCATTAGTCTTGTTCTGTTTATTTATTTAGCCTACTCTCTATCTCACCAGCAACTCGGTATTCCTGAGGTGGTGGCGAGTTTCGGATATATTAATGCTTTTTCTGAACCAATACAGGAAATCCTTTATGATTTACAAATGTTAGAGTCCGTAAAGCCTGTAATCAAGAGTTTTCAAAACATTGTTGGGAGACCCGTTTCAGTTCAAGCACCTCAACATTCTTTTGATACGATTACTTTGAAAAACATTTCCAAACAACTGGGAGAATCAAAATTGATAATTACTTCCGCTACGATTCAAAAAGGGGATAAAATTGCGCTTATTGGTAAGAATGGGTCTGGAAAAAGTAGTCTTCTCAACATTTTAAATGGAACAGATGAAGATTTTGAAGGACAAATTGTGCTAGATGGGCTTGTTTTGGACCATCTTTGGGGAAGATTCGGTATGATTCTGCAACAAGAACATACATTTATTTCGAGTTATGAAAATAATGTAACGCTATTCAATAGTTTCAATGAAAAATTCAGAGAAGAAGATTTTGAAAAAATTCCACCACAATCCCTGTCAGGTGGTCAGCAACAACGAATGTATTTAAATCGTGAGAAAAATCGTAAAAATCCATTGCTTATCCTAGACGAACCTTTCTCTGCCTTGGATACTAATCAGTTTAAAATGGAATTGGAAAGAGTTCTGGAACTACCAAGCGCCGTCATTGTTACTTTACATCGCCAAAACGAATTATTAAGTAAGTTTGACCAAGTTTGGGAAATTAAGAATGGAGAACTTGTAATTTTGAAATAGCTAAATTATAAAGAATAAAACGCATAGTAACAAGGTCATTCAACACCTGATATTATGCGTTTTTTTGATTTTAAAGACTTTTTACTTGGTTCTTATTTCTCAACGCGTGATTTGTTGGCGATATCAGCTAGGATAGCTTGAACAAAGTCATCAACTGAGACAGTTTGTGTTTCTTTTTGGCCATAGCGGCGAACGTTAACAGTTCCGTCTTCCATTTCCTTGTCCCCAACGATTAATTGGTAAGGAATCTTGCTTGTTTGTGAAGCACGGATCTTGAACTGCATTTTTTCATTGCGCTCATCTACATCTGCACGGACACCACGGTCACGGAGTTTTTTAGCTACTTCCCATGCGTAGTCCACGTGTTTTTCGTTAGATACTGGGATGAGAGTTACTTGGTGAGGTGCTAGCCATGTTGGGAAGGCACCCTTGTAGTTCTCAATCAAGATAGCTGTGAAGCGTTCCATAGTTGAGATAACTCCACGGTGGATCATAACTGGACGGTGCTCTTCACCATCAGCTCCGATATATTTAAGGTCGAAGCGTTCTGGAAGCAAGAAGTCAAGTTGGATAGTAGAAAGAGTTTCTTCTTTTCCAAGAGCGGTCTTAACTTGAATATCCAATTTTGGTCCGTAGAAGGCTGCTTCACCTTCGGCTTCAAAGTAGTCCACGCCCATTTCATCAAGGGCTGCACGAAGCATGGTTTGGGCATTTTCCCACATCTCATCGTTGTCAAAGTACTTGTGAGTATCTTGAGGGTCGCGTAGAGAGAGGCGGAAGCGGTATTCAGTCAAGTTGAAATCTTCATAAACATCGATAATCAACTGAAGGGCACGCTGGAATTCTTCTTGGATTTGTTCTGGAGTAACGAAGAGGTGACCGTCGTTGAGCGACATTTCACGTACACGTTGAAGACCAGTGAGGGCACCAGATTTTTCATAGCGGTGCATCATACCGATTTCAGCGATACGGATTGGCAACTCACGGTAAGAGTGAACATGGTGTTTGAAGACTTGGATGTGGTGCGGACAGTTCATTGGACGAAGGACAAATTCTTCCCCGTCACCCATGTCCATAGTTGGGAACATGTCTTCTTGGTAATGATCCCAGTGACCAGAAGTCTTGTAAAGTTCAACAGAAGCAAGTGGTGGAGTATAGACGTGTTGGTAGCCTGAAGCCAACTCCTTGTCAACGATATAGCGTTCCAACTCACGACGAATAGTCGCACCATTTGGCAACCAGAATGGAAGCCCTTGACCAACCTCTTGAGAAATCATGAAGAGGTCAAGCTCTTTACCAAGTTTACGGTGGTCACGTTCCTTAGCTTCTTCACGCATTTGAAGGTAGTTTTTCAAGTCTTTCTTGTCAAACCAAGCTGTACCATAGATACGTTGCATCATAGCGTTGTCGCTATTTCCACGCCAGTAAGCACCTGCTACATGGAGAAGGTGGAAGATTTGGATGCGGCCTGTTGATGGGACGTGAGGGCCACGGCAAAGGTCTACATACTCACCTTGACGATAGATAGTCAAACCACCTTCGTCTTCTGAGTGTTCTTCAATCAATTCCAACTTGTAAGGGTCGTTCTTGAAGATTTCACGTGCCTCGTCTTTAGTCACTTCTTCACGAATTGATGGGAAGTTCTCTTTGACGATTTTTTGCATTTCTTCTTCAATACGAGGAAGGTCTTCGTTAGAGATTTGACCAGCTGTGTTGTCAGTATCGTAGTAGAAGCCATCTTCGATGGCTGGACCAACTCCCAAGTGAATGTCTGGGAACAGACGACGAGCTGCTTGGGCGAACAAGTGAGCGGCTGAGTGACGCAAGATTGGAAGGGCATCTTCGTGATCAGGTGTCACAATTTCGATGCTTCCATCTTCAGTGATCGCACGAGTTGTATCAATTAGTTTGCCGTTGAATTTACCAGCCAAGGCCTTTTTAGCTAGGGAATTGCTGATAGATTGGGCAATTTCAAAAGTTGTAACGCCAGATTCGAATTCACGAACAGCGCCATCTGGGAAAGTAATGTTAATCATGATGTTCTCCTTAAATATTTATTATTTTTTGTTGGACAATTTTAAGAGCCGAGCAACCTCTTTCATAGTCTGATTTTCTGATTGACTACCATCTGTCAAGAGACTAGAATATCCTAATTCCATTGCTTCTTTACGAACCATTTGGGCAAAAAGAATGTCTCGTTGCATCCAGTTTTCAAAAGCTTTATCAGGGTTGGTTGTTCCCTCCAAGACATAAGGAACCCATTCTCTCTGTCTATAATGCTTTTTCTGAAAATCAGCTGTCGGAGTTAAGCATAGATAGGAAGACGCTGGACATTCAAGCTCCTTAACCAAGTGAGGCAACAGTCCTGCTCCCTCCACCAAGAGATGCCTGTTTTGATTTTTTATCAAGTAAGATTTTACATAAGGAAAAATCTCCTCATAAAAGTGCCATTCTTCATCCGCCATCTCTTCTGGATTTCTCATCCAGATTTGTTCCGGACTTCTATCCTGTCTAAGAAGGCAAATTGGTTGGGAGTCTGCACTTGCTTGACTCATCATCTCGTCTACCAAATCATCGAGTTTGATATGACGTAGCTGATATTGTCTAGCAAGAAGTGAGGCAATTGTTGACTTTCCACTACAAGGCGATCCACCAATCATGTAAAGCACCATTCTTCCTCCTTCTGAAAAACAAAAAGCGACATCCTCGAAAGGACGTCGCAACGTGGTTCCACCTTCATTTATGTTCCTCAAAAGAGAGGAACACCTCTGATCGGCTCTAACGTGGCCACCGTTTTATGTTTTCATAAAAGTCAGTAGAGTAGTATCAGTTTAGGCTTCCTATGCGTTTCCAGCAACCACGCACTCTCTAGTAGAAAGGGATTAAGTGACTTGTCTCTATGGATTATTATAGCATGATTGTGAGATTTTTCAAGGATTTTGTGAAAGTTTTTTGTTTTTCATTTTTTGTAGAATACGCTTGATACCAATACCGACAGCCATACCAACTATGGCAAAGACTTCATAGGCTAGGAAGTAGGGAAGGATAAATTCTCTGAAAGTAATGATGGTAAAACAATAGAGCAGTCCGTTCCCCAGTAACCACCAAAGAGAGAAACGGAAACGGTAGCTATAGAGTAACGATACAATCAAGATTACCAGAGGTGTAAAGAAGAGAATATTATTTACGTAGAGACTCTTGAGCAAAAGGGGGTCAGAAATAATTAGTGATAACAACTGATAAAGTGGCCAATAAAAGAAAAATATGACCAGATAGTAGGGGAGATGGGAATAGAATCTAGGCATGATAATCACCTCGTTTTAAAAAACAGACAACTTAGATTTCTTGCTATGATTATTATAGCATATTTAAAACAAGAAAGTAAATCTGTTGACAAAGAAGTTAGTTATTGGTAGAATAGGGATTGTCGTAAAGACAAATAACTTCTTCTTGGTTACAGGCATGCCAACCTGTCACTCGGATGAAGCCAAATAAAAAGGAGAAACATCATGGCAATCTCAAAAGAGAAAAAAAATGAAATCATCGCACAATATGCACGTCACGAAGGTGATACAGGTTCAGTAGAGGTTCAAGTTGCTGTCCTTACTTGGGAAATCAACCACCTTAACGAACACATCAAACAACACAAAAAAGACCACGCTACTTACCGTGGATTGATGAAGAAAATCGGTCGCCGTCGTAACTTGCTTGCATACTTGCGTAAAAACGACGTTAACCGTTACCGTGAGTTGATCAACTCTCTAGGACTTCGTCGCTAATCTGCTTTATTTTCCACTTACATTGCGTTGTCACCTTACCTCGATATACTCAAGTATAATCTTCGGTTACGGTTCCTAGCACTGTAAGGTAAAATAAACCAGAATGATCTCCCTTCGGGGAGATTTTTTTTGTTTCACTGAAAGTTTCGTACATTCTTCTCCTCGTTGCCTAGTCTATAAACGATTTATCCAGCAAGAATTATGATGCTAAGGGCGTCAAAAATCCGTATGAAAATAGGGAAAGGACACAGTGTTCGATGAGTGCAAGGAGTTTCATCTTTTTCACTAGGATTTTAGCCCGGGCTTAAATCAGCTCTCTGATTTTCAGAGGGCTTTTTCATTAAGGTTTTATCGGTCACAATTTTGGAGACTACAAAAACCTCAAATGGTATCAGCTAATTACACCATAAGGGTGCGTAGCTACTCGGCTTGAAAAGCCGAGTAGCTGTCTGCAAGCCCCTTCGGAGAGCCCACACTTTACGAAGTAAAGTATAGTATGTTATAATTTACATGGAAGTAGTCACCGAATTCCAGTTAGAAATTACTTTGTAACTACGTTTTGAGGAGGAGTAAAATGCTTTCCTATGTTCGAAATTACCCACTAGCGATAGCTAAATTAATGTGTCTGTGCTCTCCTAAAATCTGCTGATTTATTACTGACCAATACAGGAGGTTTTTTATGGGACAGACAATCATATCTGCTATTGGTGTTTATATTTCCACCAGTATCGATTATTTAATTATTTTATTTATTTTATTTGCACAGCTATCACAGAATAAACAAAAATGGCATATTTATGCGGGGCAATATCTAGGCACAGGCTTACTTGTAGGGGCGAGTTTAGTTGCTGCTTATGTCGTTAATTTCGTGCCTGAAGAATGGATGGTTGGATTGCTTGGTTTAATCCCTATCTATTTAGGGATTCGCTTTGCAATTGTTGGAGAAGGTGAGGAAGAAGAGGAAGAAGAGGAAGAAATTATCGAAAGATTAGAACAAAGCAAGGCAAATCAACTGTTTTGGACAGTTACATTGCTGACAATTGCGTCTGGCGGAGATAATTTAGGTATCTATATACCTTATTTTGCTTCGTTAGATTGGTCACAGACCCTCGTGGCCTTGCTTGTGTTTGTAATCGGCATAATTATCTTATGCGAGATTAGTCGGGTGTTATCCTCTATTCCGTTAATATTCGAGACAATTGAAAAATACGAGCGAATCATTGTGCCCTTAGTATTCATTGTACTTGGACTATACATCATGTATGAAAATGGCACGATAGAGACTTTTCTGACCGTGTAGATTTTTTTGTTTCACTAGGATTTTATCCCGAGCTCAAATTGGCTCTCTGATTTTCAGAGGGCTTTTTATGTTGTCACTTTACCTCGATATACTCAAGTATAATCTTCGGTTACGATTATTAGCACTGTAAGACCAACTATATTTATTTTTCTCATCTTGTTCCATTGTTGAAAATATGGTATACTTTTCATGAGAATTTTCTAAATTTTTAAGATTCTATCAAAGGAGGTTTGCATGCTTTCCAAATTTTCTGGAAGCCGACAAGACCAGCAATTTGTGATACTTTTGCTTATTTTGCTAGGTATTTTAGGGATTTCTCTCTTTCTAGCAGTTTCTATGGGATCTGTTGCGATTAATCTAGGAGATACCTATCGGATTATGTTGAGCAGGTTGGGATTTCCTCTTGAGATAGGAGAGGTTTCCAAGTCTACTCTTGCCATTGTATGGAACATGAGATTCCCTCGAGTATTATTAGGTCTGATAGTAGGAGCAGGTCTTTCTATGTGTGGTAGCGTGATGCAGTCTACAGTGAACAATCCCATCGCTGAGCCCTATGTCTTAGGCATCTCTGCTGGTGCAACTCTAGGAGCAACCCTAAGCATCATTCTTGGTTTAAAAGTGATGATTAGCCTTGGAGCTTTTCTTGGAGCTATTTTGGCAACAATTGCTGTCCTCATCATAGCCTCTATGCAGGGAAGGATGACAACTTCTAGCCTGATTTTATCAGGAACGGTGGTCAATGCTCTCTTTCTGGCTTTTTCCAACTTTATTATCTCAGTTGGCGCTAATGCGGATAGTGTGATGACCATTAAGTTTTGGACCATGGGCTCGCTCGCTGGGACTTCCTGGGCAGACTTGGTCCTGCCAACTATAGTAGTAGGAATGGCCTTTCTATTTTTCTCTACTCAGTATCGTGTTTTCAATGCGATGATGATGGGAGATGAGGCTGCTTTAACTTTGGGGATTCCCTTACGCTTTTATTGGTATCTTTATGTGACAATGGTGGCTGTGCTGACAGCAGTCTTGGTGGCAACCTGTGGGATTATTGGATTTGTCGGTCTGATTACCCCACATTTAGCTCGAGGGTTAGTAGGAACGAATTACAGGAGGCTTTTTCCTGTTGCAACCTTGCTAGGTGCCCTCTTTGTCATCTGGGCAGACGTACTCTCTCGTATCATCATTCCAAACGCAGAGCTTCCTATTGGTATTTTCACAGCCTTAGTAGGTGCTCCCTTCTTTATTTACATTGTTGGAGGTAGGCGAAGGGAGGTGAGGGTCTGATATGGACTTGATTTGTCAGGATGTCCACTTTGGACTGGGAGAGAAAAAAATCCTCAAAGGAGTTTCTCTTAAGGTTGAAGGGAATCAATTTCACACGATATTAGGACCAAATGGAAGCGGGAAAACCAGTCTACTTAAACTCCTCTATCGTCAGGAAAAGGCGGACAAAGGCTTGATAAGCCTAGATGGAAAGCCGCTGGAGCATTGGTCACTCAAAGAAACAGCCAAGCAAATGGCAGTTGTCACCCAGTTTAACCAGCTACAGTTTGATTGTACAGTTGAAGAAATCGTCTTGCTAGGCAGAACTCCCCACCTCTATTTTTTACAGAAGGAAAGGGAAAGAGATTATGCTCTCGTTCAAGATGCCCTCGTCAAGGTGGATATGCTTGAGAAGAAAACTCGTCTCTATTCGTCTCTTTCAGGGGGAGAAAAGCAACGAGTCTTGTTAGCACGGGCCTTGGCACAAGAACCGACTCTCTTGCTCCTGGACGAACCAACTAATCACCTAGATATCAAGTACCAGCTAGACTTGCTGGCCATTGTGAAGAATCTCAAGGTCAATGTTCTAGCTGTCCTGCATGATATTCAACTTGCTTGTCGCTATTCGGATTATCTCTATCTGATGAAAGAGGGGGAAATCCTTTACCAAGGGACTCCAAAGGAGACCATCACCCCTGAGTCATTGCAAACTGTATATGGAGTTCAAAGTCAGGTTACTTGGACCGAGGATCAGCAAGCTATGATTCACTATTTATAAGAATGAAAAGGAAAACAAGATGAAAAAAACACTAAGCATTTTACTCGTAACAGTAGCTACCTTAACTTTGGCAGCTTGTGGCAATACTACTACAGAAACAGCTACCACACAATCTAGCACAGAAACAAGTCAAAAGGCCAGCACAGAGACGACTTATCCGTTAACGATCAAAACTTATGATGCTAAGGGAAATGAAGTTGAACAAGTCTTTGACAAGACACCTGAAAAAGTTATTACCAACAATCTTTCAACCACTGAAATCTTATTGGAGTTAGGCTTGAAAGATAAAATTGCTGGCATGCTCAACCCTGACAATGCTGTGACGGACAAATACAAGGACGCGATTGCGACTATTCCTCAAATTGGGGATAAAAAAACAGTCTCACAAGAGACAGTCCTTTCTTATGAGCCAGACGCTGTGATGGGTCGAAACATGATGTTTTCTGAAAAATCTTTGGGGACAGTTAGCACTTGGAATGAAAATAAAATCCCAGTTTATACTCAAAAGGCTTCTCTCTCAACAATTCAGCAAGATTTGGGGAATATCGTAGAAGATGTCAAAAATCTTGGAATGATTTTTAATGTTCAGGACAAGGCTAATGAATACGCAGCCCAATTACAAACTAAAATTGACGCTGTTAAGAAAGCAAATCCAGCAAGCCAAGGTGAAAAGAAAAAGGCTTTGATTATGGTTGCTTATAATGATCAAACCTTCGGTGCCTACAAGTCTGCTTTGCAAGAAAGTTTGTTAAATCAACTTGGTTATACAAATGTTGCAACGGGAACATCGGGCTTGACCTTGGAAAATCTCGTGTCAATGGATCCTGAATTGATTATCTATGTAACCAGCGACCGCAACAAAAAATTGGATGCCAACGCAGTAGAGTTGATGAAGGCAAATGCTGTTTTGGAAGGTGTTCCTGCTATTAAGAATCAAAAAATCATGACTATCTCTTACGATGAGTTGATGGATTATGGTCCAGCAGTGATTGATTCCCTTGAGAAAATCAATGACTTTATCAATAAATAATGAGTTTGATTGGGAAGGAATCCAAGTCAAGGTCAGCCTTCCTTCTAACTACGACCCCAATCAAACCTATCCAGCTATTTTATTGAATGATGGAAACTTGGATTTCCTATCGTCTCTGTCCGATACTGTGATTTTAGTGGGCTTGACCTCTAAAAATCGCCTAGATGACTACACTCCTTGGAAGGCAGCTGCTCTGAGAGATGGAGCTCCAGATTTTGGAGGTCAGGCCAAGGTCTATCATGATCATTTATTTGGAGGTCTTTTAGACAAGTTGCAGTCTCTTTATCGCCTGGACGAAACTCGCCTTGCCTACGGAGGTTATTCACTAGGTGGTTTGGTGGCAGTCTACAGTCTTTTCAGCTTTGACAAGGTTTCCTGTGTCTTTTCGATCTGTGGTTCCTTTTGGTATCCTGATTTTGTGACTTACTGCAAGGAAGAAAATGTGAAAAATTTGGACTGTTTGCTGTATTTACAGAACGGTCAAACAGAAGGAGCCCATCATACCAATCGCTTGGCTCAAGCACCGGTCTATGCTGAGCAAATCCATACCAGTCTTCAGAAACACTATCCGAACGGCCAGTTTGTCTTTGATCCTTATGGACACCATGAACAAGTAGTTGAACGATTCCTAGCTTTTTCCAGCTGGTTGGCCCAAAAATGGAAAATTGAATAAAAGATTTATCCCTTGGCTTTTGCCAAGGGATTGTTGTATTTATTTAACCAAGTTTTTCTCTCTTCTTATCTGGATTCCAGATGAAGCTTGCGATGAAGCTAAAGATGATAGTTAGGATAGCGAGGATAACCGCAAGGATAAGGGCAGGGATGCGGATAAGCCACCAGAGTGGGTTTGGTTTTTTATCATTGTGCCATTGTTTCGTTTCCTCGTCCAGACGTTGAAATTCTGCTTGGATGCGATTGGCGACTGTTTCAATGCCTTCATCATTCATTTTCTTGATATCTGAGATATCGATTGGATTTCCAAAGTTCATATCGACACGCTCACGGCTAACCAAGCCTTTCAAGGTCATAGGACCTGTGTAGGTAACCGGCATGATACGGACCTTGGCCATCTTGGCAATCAAGGCTACGCCACCCTTGACATCGTTTGAGTGACGGCTCCCACTTGGAAACATGATGAGAGAGCGATCACTTTTTTTGAGAACATTGATAGGGTATTTGATGGCAGAAGCACTAGGATTTTCACGGTCGATAGGAAAGGCACCACACATACGAATCCACCAACCAAATATACGGTTGGCAAAGAGTTCTTTTTTGGCCATAAAGATAAATTGTTTTGGCTTGGTCGCAAAGGCCATGTAAACAGGATCCCACCAGGTACGGTGAGGGGCAACCAAAATATAATTTTCATCTTGATTAGGAATTTTATCAGTATTATGATAGTGGGCATTGCCATTGATGGACCATAGGAGTAATACAACCAATCCACGTAAATAAGTATAAAACATGCGATCTCCTTCGATTATTTTCTTGTTATTATTATACCTTATCAAAGGAGGGCTGGCAAACTTTTCCCTTGACTAGGTGCATATTTGGGATGAGATTAGAATTCTGTTAAAAAAAATGATATGATAGAATTTATGGATAAAAATAAGATTATGGGATTAACCCAAAGAGAAGTCAAGGAAAGACAGACTAAGGGCTTGGTCAATGATTTTACTGCTTCGGCCAGTACCAGCACTTGGCAAATCATCAAACGAAATGTCTTTACCCTTTTTAACGCTTTGAACTTTGCCATTGCTTTGGCCCTTGCCTTTGTGCAGGCTTGGAGCAATTTGGTCTTTTTTGCTGTTATCTGCTTTAACGCTTTTTCTGGGATTGTGACCGAGCTGCGGGCTAAACACATGGTGGACAAGCTCAATCTCATGACCAAGGAAAAGGTCAAAACCATTCGTGATGGCCAAGAAGTGACTCTGAATCCGGAAGAATTGGTGTTAGGAGATGTTATTCGTTTGTCTGCTGGAGAGCAGATTCCTAGTGATGCCTTGGTTTTGGAAGGATTTGCAGAAGTCAATGAAGCCATGTTGACGGGGGAAAGTGATTTGGTGCAAAAGGAAGTGGATGCCTTGCTTTTGTCAGGAAGTTTCTTAGCCAGTGGTGCAGTTTTAGCTCGTGTCCATCATGTAGGTGCAGACAACTATGCTGCCAAGCTCATGCTGGAAGCCAAGACCGTTAAACCGATTAACTCCCGTATCATGAAATCGCTGGACAGGTTAGCTGGTTTTACTGGAAAGATTATCATTCCCTTTGGTCTGGCTCTCTTGCTAGAAGCCTTGCTTTTAAAAGGCCTGCCTCTCAAGTCATCCGTTGTAAATTCGTCGACAGCCCTGCTGGGAATGTTGCCTAAGGGAATTGCCCTTTTGACCATTACTTCGCTCTTGACAGCGGTGATTAAGTTGGGCTTGAAAAAGGTCTTGGTGCAGGAGATGTACTCTGTTGAGACCTTGGCGCGCGTGGACATGCTCTGTCTGGACAAGACGGGCACTATCACCCAAGGCAAGATGCAGGTGGAGGCTGTTCTTCCGCTGACGGACACTTATGGTAAAGAGACTATTGCCAGCATTTTGACCAGCTACATAGCTCACAGTGAGGATAAAAATCCAACAGCTCAAGCCATTCGCCAGCGTTTCCAAGGCCAAGTAGCCTATCCTATGCTTTCGAATCTTCCCTTCTCTAGCGACCGCAAGTGGGGAGCCATGGAGTTAGAGGGTTTGGGAACAGCTTTCTTAGGGGCGCCTGAGATGTTGCTGGATTCTGAGGTCCCAGAAGCCAGAGAGGCCTTGGAGAGAGGTTCACGTGTATTGGTCTTAGCTCTCAGTCAGGAGAAATTAGACCATCACAAACCACAAAAACCATCTGATATTCAGGCTCTAGCCTTGCTGGAAATTTTGGATCCCATTCGAGAAGGAGCAGCAGAGACGCTGGACTATCTCCGTTCTCAGGAAGTGGGATTGAAAATTATCTCTGGTGACAATCCAGTTACGGTGTCCAGCATTGCCCAGAAGGCTGGTTTTGCGGACTACCATAGCTATGTAGATTGTTCAAAAATCACTGATGAAGAATTGATTGTTATGGCTGAAGAGATAGCTATTTTCGGACGTGTTTCCCCTCATCAAAAAAAACTCATCATCCAAACTCTGAAAAAAGCAGGGCATACAACAGCTATGACAGGGGACGGAGTCAATGATATCCTGGCTCTTCGTGAGGCGGATTGTTCCATCGTAATGGCTGAGGGAGATCCAGCGACTCGTCAGATTGCCAATCTGGTTCTCTTGAACTCTGACTTTAATGATGTTCCTGAGATTCTCTTTGAAGGTCGTCGTGTGGTCAATAACATTGCCCACATCGCACCGATTTTCTTGATAAAGACCATCTACTCATTCTTGCTCGCAGTTATCTGTATTGCCAGTGCTCTTCTGGGACGGTCTGAATGGATCTTGATTTTCCCTTTTATTCCAATCCAGATTACCATGATTGACCAATTCGTGGAAGGTTTCCCACCATTCGTTCTGACTTTTGAGAGAAATATCAAACCTGTCGAACCAAACTTCCTCAGAAGATCCATGCTTCGTGCCCTACCAAGCGCTCTCATGGTCGTGTTCAGCGTTCTTTTTGTGAAAATATTTGGAAGTAGCCAAGGTTGGTCTGAGTTAGAAATCTCAACTCTACTCTATTATCTATTGGGGTCAATTGGTTTCTTATCCGTATTTAGAGCCTGCATGCCATTCACTCTCTGGCGTGTCCTCTTGATTGTTTGGTCAGTAGGAGGCTTCCTAGCGACAGCTCTCTTCCCAAGAATCCAAAAACTACTTGAAATTTCAACCTTGACAGGACAAACGCTACCTGTTTATGGTGTCATGATGTTGGTCTTTACCGTGATTTTCATTCTAACCAGTCGTTATCAAGCTAGAAAATAAATAAAGGCTGCAATCTATGGATTGCGGTCTTTTTAGGTGCAGGAGTGCTGGCTGAAATGTGGTATAATAAGAGATAATAGAGTTTTGGAAAGTGAGAGAAAATGATTTCAAAGAGATTAGAATTAGTGGCTTCCTTTGTGCCACAGGGAGCCATTTTGCTAGATGTGGGAAGTGACCATGCTTATCTGCCTATCGAGTTGGTTGAGAGAGGCCAAATCAGAAGCGCCATTGCAGGTGAGGTGGTGGAAGGCCCCTATCAGTCTGCGGTCAAAAATGTTGAGGCTCACGGCCTAAAGGAGAAAATCCAAGTCCGTTTAGCCAATGGGCTGGCAGCTTTTGAAGAGGCAGACCAAGTGTCTGTCATTACCATTGCTGGCATGGGAGGTCGTTTGATTGCTAGGATTTTAGAAGAAGGCTTGGACAAGTTAGCTAATGTAGAGCGTTTGATCCTCCAGCCCAATAATCGTGAAGACGACTTGCGCATTTGGTTGCAAGACAATGGTTTTCAGATTGTGGCAGAAAGTATTCTAGAAGAAGCTGGCAAGTTTTATGAAATTTTGGTGGTGGAAGCTGGACAAATGAAGCTATCAGCCAGTGATGTTCGCTTTGGTCCCTTCTTGTCCAAAGAGGTCAGTTCAGTCTTTGTCCAAAAATGGCAAAAAGAAGCTGTTAAGCTAGAGTTTGCCCTCGGACAAATCCCAGAAAAAAATCTGGAGGAACGTCAAGTTCTAGTAGATAAAATTCAAGCCATCAAGGAGGTTCTCCATGCTAGCAAGTGAAGTAATTAATGCATATGAAGCCTTTTGCCCTCAGGAATTTTCCATGGAGGGAGACAGTCGTGGCCTGCAAATTGGCACTTTGGATAAGGAGATACAAAGGGTCATGGTGACTCTGGATATTCGTGAAGAAACGGTGTCTGAAGCTATTGAAAAGGGTGTAGACTTGATTATTGTCAAGCACGCGCCGATTTTCCGTCCCATCAAGGATTTGGTAGCTAGCCGTCCACAAAATCAGATTTACATTGATCTCATCAAGCATGACATCGCAGTTTATGTCAGCCATACCAATATTGACATCGTTGAAAATGGCCTTAATGATTGGTTCTGTCAGATGCTGAGAATTGAGGAGACGACTTATCTACAGGAAACTGGCCCTGAACGTGGAATTGGACGTATTGGGAATATTCAGCCTCAGACCTTTGGGGATTTTGCCCAACATGTCAAGCAAGTCTTTGGCCTAGATAGTCTTCGATTGGTGCATTATCAAGAGAATGACTTGCAGAAGCCTATTTCAAGAGTGGCTATCTGTGGTGGTAGTGGGCAGTCTTTCTATAAGGATGCTTTAGCAAAAGGGGCAGATGTTTATATCACTGGTGACATCTACTACCATACTGCCCAGGATATGTTGTCAGATGGCTTGTTGGCATTGGACCCAGGTCACTATATTGAAGTGCTTTTTGTGGAAAAAATTGCAGAGCTTCTTAATCAATGGAAAGGAGAAAAGGGCTGGACAATCGATATTGTACCTAGTCAAGCATCGACCAATCCTTTCCACCATATCTAGTTAGAAAGTGAAAACAATGAAAAAAGTTGCTATTATCGGAGCAGGAATTGTGGGAGCAACAGCTGCCTACTACCTCTCGAAAGAAAGTGACCTAGAGGTGACCGTTTTTGACCATGGACAGGGTCAGGCAACCAAGGCTGCAGCAGGAATTATCAGTCCTTGGTTTTCCAAACGCCGCAATAAAGCTTGGTACAAGATGGCGCGCTTGGGGGCTGATTTTTATGTGGATTTATTGGCTGATTTAGAGAAGTCAGGACAAGAGATCGACTTTTACCAGCGTTCGGGAGTCTTTCTCCTGAAAAAGGATGAAACTAAGTTGGAAGAACTCTATCAACTAGCCCTCCAGCGCAGAGAAGAATCTCCCTTGATAGGGCAATTAGCCATTCTGGACCCAGCATCAGCTAATGAATTATTCCCTGGCTTACAGGGATTTGACCGCTTGCTCTATGCTTCTGGTGGAGCGAGAGTAGATGGTCAACTCTTAGTGACTCGTTTGCTGGAAGCCAGTCAGGTTAAGCTGGTCAAAGAAAAAGTGACTCTGACACCGTTAGCATCAGGTTACCAGATTGGTGAAGAGGTGTTTGATCAGGTTATTTTGGCGACGGGAGCTTGGTTGGGGGATATGTTAGAACCCTTGGGTTATGCTGTGGATGTCCGTCCTCAAAAAGGACAACTCCGAGATTATCAGCTTGCCCAAGATATAGAATCATACCCTGTTGTTATGCCAGAAGGGGAGTGGGATTTGATTCCTTTTGCAGGTGGGAAATTGTCTCTAGGTGCTACTCATGAAAATGATATGGGATTTGATTTGACGGTAGATGAAACCTTACTCCAACAAATGGAGGAGGTCGCCTTGCCTCACTATCCGATCTTGGCCGAAGCTACTTCAAGATCTGAGCGTGTGGGAATCCGTGCCTATACCAGTGATTTCTCACCTTTCTTTGGGCAAGTACCTGGCTTAGCAGGTGTCTATGCTGCTAGTGGACTAGGTTCATCAGGCCTTACAACTGGTCCTATCATTGGTTACCACCTAGCACAACTGGTACAAAGCAGGGAAATGACCTTAGACCCAGCAAACTACTCAATTGAAAACTATGTTAAACAATAAGATTTTACTGAAATTTTATCCTACCCTCTAGGATGGCAAATGACATTCCCTATCAAAAATGGTAAAATAAGAAAAAATCCGAGAATCGAGGAAAAAAGATGCAAGAAAAGATTTTAGTAACGGGTGGAGCAGGTTTTATCGGAACCCACACTGTTATTGAGTTAATCCAAGCAGGTCATCAGGTTGTTGTGGTGGATAACCTTGTTAATAGTAACAGAAAAAGTTTAGAAGTTGTTGAGAGAATTACAGGAGTTGAGATTCCTTTTTATGAGGCTGATATCCGTGATACAGATACCCTTAGAGACATTTTCAAACAAGAAGAACCAACAGGTGTCATTCACTTTGCTGGTTTGAAGGCTGTTGGCGAATCAACACGTATCCCTCTTGCCTACTATGACAACAATATAGCTGGGACTGTTAGTCTTTTGAAGGTCATGGAAGAAAACAACTGTAAAAACATCATTTTCAGTTCTTCTGCGACAGTTTACGGGGATCCGCACACAGTGCCCATCTTGGAAGATTTCCCACTTTCAGTGACCAACCCATATGGCCGCACTAAGCTTATGCTTGAGGAAATTTTGACAGATATCTACAAGGCAGACTCAGAGTGGAATGTTGTCTTGCTTCGTTACTTTAACCCAATCGGAGCCCATGAGAGTGGTGATTTGGGAGAAAATCCAAACGGTATTCCAAACAATCTCTTGCCATATGTGACTCAAGTAGCCGTTGGGAAATTAGAGCAAGTGCAAGTGTTTGGAGACGATTACGATACGGAAGATGGAACTGGTGTTCGTGACTATATCCACGTTGTCGATTTGGCTAAAGGTCACGTTGCAGCTCTGAAAAAAATCCAAAAAGGCTCAGGTCTAAACGTTTATAACCTTGGAACAGGTAAAGGATACTCAGTTCTTGAAATTATCCAAAATATGGAAAAAGCAGTGGGACGCCCAATTCCTTACCGCATCGTAGACCGTCGCCCAGGAGATATCGCGGCCTGCTATTCAGATCCTGCAAAAGCCAAAGCAGAACTCGGCTGGGAAGCAGAACTCGGCATCACCCAAATGTGTGAAGACGCATGGCGTTGGCAAAGCAAGCATCCAAATGGATTTGAAGACTAAGATGGTGATATCAATCATTGTCCCCTGTTTAAACGAAGAGGAAGTACTTCCTCTTTTTTATCAGGCTCTGGAAGCTTTACTTCCAGATTTGGAAACAGAAATCGAGTATGTCTTTGTCGATGATGGATCAAGTGATGGGACCTTGGAACTCTTAAAGACCTATCGGGAGCAAAATCCGGCAGTGCATTATATTTCTTTCTCACGAAATTTTGGCAAAGAAGCAGCTCTCTATGCAGGCTTACAATATGCGACAGGAGATCTGGTGGTGGTAATGGATGCAGACCTCCAGGATCCTCCTAGTATGTTGCTTGAGATGAAAAACTTACTAGACCAAAATGCAGATTTGGACTGTGTTGGAACAAGGAGAACTAGTCGGGAAGGAGAACCAGTTTTACGTAGTCTCTGCGCTAATCTCTTTTATCGCCTTATGAAAAAAATCAGCCCAGTAGCCCTGCCGTCAGGTGTCCGTGATTTTCGTATGATGAGAAGGTCTGTAGTCGATGCCATTTTAAGTTTGACTGAGTTCAATCGTTTTTCTAAGGGACTCTTTGCCTGGGTCGGCTTTAAAACCCACTATCTGGACTATCCAAATGTCGAAAGGCAGGCTGGCAAGACCAGTTGGAGTTTTAGGCAACTCTTTTTCTACTCCATTGAAGGGATTGTTAATTTTTCAGATTTTCCCCTGATTATAGCTTTCGTAGCTGGTCTCCTATCTTGTTTTATTTCTCTACTGATGACCTTTTTTGTTGTGGTTCGGACTCTCATTTTGGGCAATCCGACATCAGGTTGGACCTCTCTGATGGCTGTCATTCTCTTTCTTGGAGGCATTCAACTCTTGACCATTGGAATTCTCGGCAAGTACATCAGTAAAATTTATTTGGAGACCAAAAAAAGACCACTTTATCTCATCAAAGAAAAAAGTGACCTTCCTGATTTTACAGAAAAAAATAAAGTGAAAAGACTATAATTTTACATGGAAATATGCTAAACTAGAGGGAGTGGATTATCGCCATTGATTTAGGCTTTCTGGTTTCCAATCAGGGCGCGAGTTGGGCAATTTTTAACAGCCTCTAAGACATCCTGACTAGGAGAAATTTCTTTTTCTAGTTGGTCAGGGTCATCGTAAAAACGCACGATTCCATTATCGTGGTAATCAAATAAATCAGAATAAGTTTGGCAAAGCCCACAGGCGATACATCGTTCAGGTATAAGTGTGATTTTCATGTTCATATTTATATTGTAATAAGAAAAGTAAAAAAAAACAAGGAGTAGGGTATGGAAAAAGAACCGTGGCAAGAAGATATTTATGATCAAGAAGAATCAAGAGCAGAGCGTCGTAAGAGAACTCAAGGCAGAGATGTAGTGGCTAATCGTGTCTTGACGATTTTAGCTAGTATTTTCTTCGTGATTGTAGTCGTGATGATTATTGTTCTCATCTATCTATCATCGGGGGGGAGTAATCGCACAGCAGCCTTGAAAGATTTTCACGATTCTGATGCAAGTGTAGTACAAGTCTCATCTTCAAGCAGTTCCCAGCCTGAGCAAAGTTCAGAGCCAGAATCTACTTCTAGTAGTTCAGAAGAAGCTGCTAATCCTGAAGGAACGATAAAAGTTTTGGCTGGAGAAGGGGAAGCAGCCATTGCCGCTCGTGCTGGAATCTCCATTGCACAGTTAGAAGCCTTAAATCCTGGGCACATGGCTACAGGGTCTTGGTTTGCTAATCCAGGTGATGTTATAAAAATAAAATAGGAGTTGATATGAAAACAATTCAAATTGCTATTGACGGTCCTGCTTCCAGTGGTAAGAGTACAGTCGCAAAGATTATTGCCAAGGATTTTGGTTACACCTATCTAGATACAGGTGCCATGTATCGTGCGGCAACCTATATGGCTCTCCAAAACCAGTTAGGAGTAGAAGAAGTCGAAGCCCTTCTAGCCTTGTTGGACCAGCATCCAATTAGTTTTGGGCGTTCAGAAACTGGGGAACAGCTTGTTTTTGTAGGGGATGTGGATATTACCCATCCTATCCGTGAAAATGAAGTAACCAATCATGTTTCTGCTATTGCAGCAATTCCTCAAGTGCGTGAGAAACTAGTTTCTCTCCAACAAGAGATTGCCCAACAAGGCGGGATTGTCATGGACGGTCGCGATATTGGGACTGTTGTATTGCCACAAGCAGAATTAAAAATTTTCCTAGTAGCTTCTGTTGATGAGAGAGCAGAGCGTCGTTACAAGGAAAATGTTGCCAAGGGAATTGAAACAGACCTTGAAACTCTAAAAGAGGAAATTGCTGCGCGTGACTACAAGGATAGTCATCGTGAGACTTCGCCTCTCAAACAAGCAGAGGATGCTGTCTACCTTGATACAACTGGTTTGAACATTCAAGAAGTAGTTGAAAAAATCAAAGCAGAAGCTAAAAAAAGAATGTAAATGTAGAAAAGCCGATAGATAGATATCGGTTTTTTTCTAAATTTGTCAAAATGCTGATTTTAGGGTATAATAGTTGCTGTTCGAGAAATTTTGATTTTCAAAGAATAGCGAATGATGATAAGGAGAAACCATGAACAACCTACCAAATTGCCCAAAATGTAACTCAGAGTATGTCTACGAAGACGGTGCCCTACTGGTTTGCCCAGAGTGTGCTTATGAGTGGAATCCTGCTGAAGTTGCAGATGTAGAAGAGGGTCTTGTTGCTATCGATGCCAATGGAAATAAATTGGCTGACGGTGATACAGTAACTCTCATCAAGGACTTGAAGGTAAAAGGTGCGCCAAAAGATTTGAAACAAGGGACGCGCGTGAAAAATATTCGCATCGTAGAAGGCGACCACAATATCGACTGTAAGATTGATGGCTTCGGTGCCATGAAACTCAAATCAGAGTTTGTGAAGAAAATTTAAACATGTCAAAACACTATAAACTTGTATTTTATAGCCGTATCTTCTTGTTTCTAGCGGCTTTTACGGGAGTTTATCTTGAAATTACCAAGCATGGTGGTTTTGGGATGCTTCTCTATTACACGGTTCTGTCAAATCTGTTAGTAACTATTTTTACGCTCTATCTCTTAAAGGTTATGAGCCGTGTAGGTGAAAACTGGCAAAGACCAAGTCTCTTGCGCTTAAAAGGTGGAGTCACCATGAGTATCATGATTACCTGTGTGATTTACCATTTCCTCTTAGCGCCTATTGCGACTAATTTCTATACCCTAGAAAATTTCCTTTGCCACTATATCGTTCCCCTCTGGTTTTTCGCAGATACCCTCTTTTTTGACAAACAGGGTCAATACAAGATTTGGGATCCAGTTGTGTGGACGATTTTACCCTTGCTGTATATGATGTTTGCTCTCTTTAATGGTTTGGTTTTAAAACTCAATATTCCAAATGCCAAGGATAATCCTTTCCCTTACTTCTTTTTGAATGTGAACAAGGGTTGGGATGTCGTGTTCAAGTGGTGTCTGATTATCTTTGTTGCCTATATGGTGGCAGGATTTATCTTCTATTTTATTAAGCAAATCAAGAGAAAGTCATCCTAATACTCTTCGAAAATCTCTTCAAACCACGTCAGTTTCGCCTTGCCGTACTCAAGTACAGCCTGCGGCTAGCTTCCTAGTTTGCTCTTTGATTTTCATTGAGTATAAGACACAAGGGATTCATTTTCGAGTTTAAGAAGGAGTCTACAAACCAATGGGACTTCTTCTTTTCTTGCTTGTTTGATAACGATCAAAAAAGTAGAAGATTAAGAGAAAGATAGAAAGAGATTTCATGAAACAATTTTTAGAACGGGCCAGTATTTTGGCTCTCTCCCTCGTTTTGATTACCTCCTTTTCGATTTCAAGTGCCCTGCCAGCCATGTTTGACTATTATCAAGGCTATCCTAAGGAACAAATTGAGCTCTTGGCTAGCTTGCCTTCCTTTGGAATTATGATTATGTTACTACTAAATGGTTTCTTAGAAAAAATATTTCCTGAGCGATTACAGATTAGTTTGGGATTGTTGATTTTATCACTGAGTGGAACAGCACCCTTTTGGTATCAAGCCTATCCCTTTGTCTTTGGAACACGGATTCTTTTTGGTTTGGGTGTTGGGATGATTAATGCTAAGGCAATTTCTATTATCAGTGAACGCTATCAAGGGAAAACGCGAATTCAGATGTTAGGGCTACGTGGTTCTGCAGAGGTTGTTGGAGCTTCTCTCATTACCTTGGCAGTCGGCCAGTTGTTGTCATTTGGTTGGACAGCTACTTTCTTAGCCTATAGTGCTGGATTTTTGGTGCTGACCCTTTATCTGCTCTTTGTCCCTTATGGAAAAGAAAAGAAAGAAGTCAAGAAAAAAGCGAAGGAAGCAAGTCACTTAACTCGAGAAATGAAAGGCTTGATTTTTACCCTAGCTATAGAAGCAGCAGTGGTAGTTTGTACCAATACAGCTATTACCATCCGTATTCCAAGTTTGATGGTGGAAAGAGGACTTGGAGATGCCCAGTTATCTAGTTTTGTTCTTAGTGTCATGCAGTTGATCGGGATTGTGGCTGGTGTGAGTTTCTCTTTCTTGATTTCTATCTTTAAAGAGAAACTGCTCCTCTGGTCTGGTATTACTTTTGGTTTGGGGCAAATTGTGATTGCCTTGTCTCCATCCTTGTGGGTGGTAGTGGCAGGAAGCATTCTGGCTGGTTTTGCCTACAGTGTAGCCTTGACGACGGTCTTTCAACTTGTTTCTGAACGAATTCCAGCTAAACTCCTCAATCAAGCAACTTCATTTGCCGTATTAGGCTGTAGTTTCGGAGCCTTTACGACCCCATTGGTTCTAGGTGCAATTGGCTTGATGACTCACAATGGGATGTTGGTCTTTGCTATCTTAGGATCTTGGTTAATTGTAACCTCTATCTTTGTCATGTACCTACTCCAAAAGAGAGCTTAGGATTGGTTTCCTAGGTTTTTCTTTTGAGTTTTTTGTACCCAGACAATATTTATTTTAGAACCTTGTCTACAGATTAATTTCTTGATAAAATAGAAGTTGTGACGAGATATAAAGCAACTATTTCCTATGATGGTTACGCCTTTGCTGGTTTTCAGCGCCAGCCTCATGCGCGTAGTGTTCAGGAAGAAATTGAAAAAACCTTGACTAGATTGAATAAGGGGCAAGCCATCACTGTTCACGGTGCTGGTAGGACAGATAGTGGGGTTCATGCTTTGGGACAGGTTATTCATTTTGACCTGCCTTATCAGATGGATGAGGAGAAGCTCCGTTTTGCTTTGGATACCCAGTCCCCTGAAGATATTGATGTGATTTCGATTGAGCTTGTGGCAGATGATTTTCATTGCCGTTATGCCAAGCATAGCAAGACTTATGAGTTTATTGTGGATAGAGGACGTCCCAAGAATCCTATGCGCCGTCACTATGCCACTCACTTTCCCTACCCACTCGATGTGGAACGCATGCAGATTGCAATCAAAAAGCTAGAAGGAACCCATGATTTCACTGGCTTTACAGCCTCTGGGACTAGTGTAGAAGATAAGGTTCGCACTATTACAGAAGCTAGCCTTAGGGTGGATGAGACAGGCCAGTTTTTGACCTTTACCTTTTCAGGAAATGGTTTCTTGTATAAGCAGATTCGCAATATGGTGGGGACGCTACTCAAAATTGGCAATAACCGCATGCCAGTAGAGCAGATTGACCTCATCTTGGAGAAAAAGGACAGGCAGCTTGCAGGTCCCACTGCAGCACCAAATGGTTTATATTTAAAGGAGATTCGTTATGAAGAATAATCGTATTTTAGCACTTTCTGGAAATGATATTTTTAGTGGTGGTGGTTTGTCAGCTGATTTGGCTACCTATACCTTGAACGGCTTGCATGGCTTTGTAGCAGTGACTTGTTTGACAGCCTTGACAGAAAAAGGATTTGAAGTCTTTCCAACTGACGATGTCATTTTTCAATATGAATTAGATAGCTTGCGTGATGTGGAGTTTGGGGGGATTAAGATTGGTCTTCTACCAACTGTCAGCGTAGCTGAGAAGGCATTGGACTTTATCAAACAACGACCAGGAGTGCCTGTGGTTCTGGATCCTGTCTTGGTCTGCAAGGAAACGCACGACGTAGCAGTTAGTGAACTCTGCCAAGAGTTGATTCGCTTTTTCCCTCATGTCAGTGTGATTACGCCTAATCTTCCTGAAGCAGAATTACTAGCAGATCAAGAGATTAAAACCCTTGAAGATATGAAAACTGCAGCACAGAAATTGCATGAATTAGGAGCGCCAGCAGTCATTATCAAGGGAGGCAATCGCCTTAGTCAGGACAAGGCTGTAGATGTCTTTTATGACGGACAAAACTTTACAGTCCTAGAAAATCCTGTCATCCAAGGCCAAAATGCTGGTGCAGGTTGTACCTTTGCTTCTAGCATTGCCAGTCACTTGCTTAAAGGTGATGAACTTTTACCAGCAGTAGAAAGCTCTAAGGCTTTCGTTTACCGTGCCATTGCACAAGCAGATCAGTATGGAGTAAGACAATATGAAGCAAACCAAAACAACTAAAATCGCCCTTGTATCCCTATTAACCGCTCTTTCTGTGGTTCTAGGTTATTTCTTAAAAATTCCAACACCGACAGGCATTCTAACTCTTTTAGATGCGGGTGTCTTCTTTGCGGCCTTCTACTTTGGTAGTCGTGAAGGGGCTGTAGTCGGAGGACTAGCAGGTTTCTTGATTGACCTCTTATCAGGCTACCCTCAGTGGATGTTCTTTAGTTTAATCAACCATGGCTTACAGGGATTTTTCGCAGGATTTAAAGGAAAAGCTCAGTGGTTAGGCCTTATCTTGGCAACGATTGCTATGGTAGGGGGTTACGCCTTGGGTTCTACATTGATGAATGGCTGGGCTGCAGCTCTACCAGAAATTCTACCAAATTTCATGCAAAATATGGTAGGGATGATTGTAGGATTTATCCTTAGCCAAAGTATCAAGAAGATTAAGTAAAGAGGCTGTGGAGAAAGTCCTAAAAATCAGAAAAAACGCATAGTATCAGGTATTGAAAAAACTTGATATTATGCGTTTTATTGTGGGAAGATTTTTGAAAAATTTTAATCAAAATAAAGCAAGTCTTTGCTGGTGCTTGTAAAGAGGTCGAAGCCATCCTTGGTAACAACACCGCAGTCTTCGATACGGACACCGACTTTACCAGGGATATAGATACCTGGTTCAACAGAGAAGCACATGCCTTCTTCGATGATCATGTCGTTTCCTTCCATGATAGATGGGAATTCATGGACATCCATACCGATACCGTGACCAAGACGGTGGTTGAAGTACTCGCCGTAACCAGCTTTTTCAATGACCTCACGAGCAGCGCGATCCACTTCATGGGCAGTCACACCTGGTTTGATAAAGTCAAGAGCAGCTTGTTGAGCTTCAAGAGTCAAGTTATAAATGTCTTTCTTGAATTGGTCTGGTTTGCCGACAGCGACCGTACGAGTCATATCTGACGCATAGCCGTTGACTAGAACACCAAGGTCAAAGAGGAGAAGGGCGTTATTTTCAACTTTGTTTGCTGCTGGAATACCGTGTGGATTTGCAGCATTATCACCAGTCAAGACCATGGTATCAAAACTCATTTCATAACCTTCACGCTTCATAGCAAAGTCAATTTGGGCGATGATATCTGTCTCAGTCTTATCAAGAGAAATATTGTCAAAACCAACATTAACAGCCTTGTCCGCATAGAGACCTGCAACCATCATTTTTTGCACTTCATCAGCTGATTTGATGAGGCGCATGCGTTGGATACGAGGAGTGAGGTTTTCAAACTCAGCAGTTTCAAAAACGGTTTTTAAACCATGATATTTGGTCAAGATGAGATTGTCAAACTCAACAGCGACACGTTTGAAGTCAAGTTGTGGAAGAGCATGTTTCATTTTTTGCCATGGATTTTCAGAATCCACATAGCCTACAACTGGGAAGGAAACAGTGCTGCTTGCACGCTCAACCTCAAGGGCTGGCACAAAGAGGAGAGGTTCCTGATCTGCTAGGACAAAAAGGAACATTTGGCGTTCATGGGGATCACTGTAAAAGCCAGTGAGGTAATTGATTGTGACGGGGTCAGATACGACAGCGACGTCTAGTTTTTCTGATTCAAGATATGTTACGATTTGTTGTAATTTAGACATATGCTACCTTCTTTCTACCCCTCTATTTTGGCAAAAAATGAGAGAAAATGCAAGGGAGAAGGGTAAAAGAACAGACAAAAAGAACTCCGACAAGATAACGGAGTTCTTTGATATAGTTTTACTTTGTTTAAGAAAAGTCAGCCTTGCTTTTGACGTCGCTATATTCTTCAGCGATTTCTTGGCTGAGAATGTCCTCATAGGCAGGGAGTTGGATGTCCTGACCGTATTTCTTCTTGAGGGCAGTAGTGACTAGGCGATAGGCCAGATTGGCATTGCGAGAGAGGATAGGCCCGTGGAAGTAAGAACCGAAAACATTTTTATAATGAACCCCTTCGCCGACTTTTTCTTCGTTATTTCCATTTCCATAGACTACCTGTCCCAGTGGTTGTTGGTCATCTGAGAGGAAGGTACGGCCCTGATGATTTTCAAAACCATAGTAGGTTTCATCGAAATCTTCATTGTGAATCTTGATGTCCCCGATAAAGCGATTATTGGTCTGGTTGAGGGTATAATGTCCCATGACCCCTAGCCCTTCAATACGTTTACCTGAAGCTTCAACATAATATTGGCCCAATAGTTGGAAACCGCCGCAGATAGCCAGAACCACACCGTCGTTTTGGATGTAGTTGTCAATGCTCTCTTTTTTAGCAGGTAGATCGTCTGCAATGATACTCTGTTCAAAGTCTTGACCACCACCAAAAAAGGCAATGTCGTAATGATTTTCGTCAAAGTCATCATGGAGAGAAACGATGTCAACCGTCACATGAGCTCCCAGCTTTTCAGCCACATACTTGAGCATGAGAATGTTTCCATTATCCCCGTAGGTATTCATGAGGTTTCCGTAGAGGTGGGCAATGTTGAGCTGATAGGGGTAATTGCCAGCTTTTGAGGAAAGTGAAGTATAAACCATTAGTTCATCTCCTTTCTAACAATCTGACGACTAGCCAGCAGTTCGCGGAATTCCAGCATAGCAGTATAGGTAGCTAGGATATAGGCATGCTTGCAGTCTTGGTTCTCAATGGTTTTAAGAACTTGTTCCAGACTACTTGTTTCAATGATTTTTTCAGCTGGATATCCTGTTACTCGGAGGCGACGTGCAATTTCAGAATGGCGAACACCGCCAGCGTTGATTTCGGGAATGTCCATGTCAGTGATTTGTTCAAAATCAGCATCCCAGATCCAGCTGGTGTCAATACCGTCTGCATAGTTAGCGTTAAGAAGAACAGATAGACTAAATGGATAAGGAGCTAGTTTGATCATTTCGATAGCTTGGGTTGCACCGACTGGATTTTTAATCAAGACAAGGGTGCATTCCTTATCACCGATATGGAAGGTTTCCTGGCGTCCAAAGACTGCACGGCTCTTATCAAATCCCTGCTTGATGAGTTGTGAATCTGCACCAAGGAAACGGGCGATAGCAACCGCAGCTAGGGCGTTGTAGATATTGTAGAGACCACCGATTTGGATGCCGTATTCTTGGCCGTCAATGACAAAGCGAGAACGATTGTTGGTCAACTCAACCAGTTCTGTCAAACGATAGTCCAGTTCAGGACGTTTACATCCGCAGCTTTCACAGATATAGGCACCCAAGTTTGCATAGGTATTGTGCTCGTACTTGAGGATGCCTTGACAGTCAGGGCAGAGAATCCCTTCGGTATTGTAGTGAGCCAGTTGGGCGGGGCCTTTCTCCAAGTCAAAACCAAAATACTCTACAGGATTTGGAATAGCTGGCTTGTAGAAAAGTGGACTATCTCCATTAAGAAGAACAGTGGCAGTAGGCACCTTACGAATAGCATCTAAAATCATCTTGTAAGTCGTGTAAATCTCACCATAGCGGTCCATCTGGTCACGGAAGATATTGGTGATGACAAAAAGGCTTGGCTGGATATAGTCACAGATACGAGAGAGACTGGCTTCATCAATTTCTAGAACGGCAATATTTTTCCCAGTTTTAGAAGATTTGGCTGTTAAGAAGGTTGTCGCAATTCCTGTAATCATGTTGGCACCGCTTGGGTTGGTCAGAACTTGACCATAAACCTCTTTTAAAATACCGACAGTGAGGGCAGTTGTCAAGGTTTTTCCGTTGGTTCCAGTGACCACGACAATCTCGTAGTTCTTAGCTAGGTTTTGTAAAATATCTTTATCAAATTGAAGGGCAAGTTTTCCTGGGAGCGTACTTCCACGGCCAAGACGGCTTAAAACGAAGTGGGAAGAGCGCCCAGCAATAAGGCCCAAAGTAGTTTTTAAGTTCATGTTTCTATTATATCACAAAAGAGTGAAAAGACAGATTTGGTGTTTCGCAGAAGCAAAAACAGCCCAAAGAGGGCTGTTCGATACGATCAAATCTCAACTTAAATCGCAAACAAGTCATTCAAGTTCTCAGCCAAGGTTGGGTGAGTGAAGATTTGTTTTGTGAAGTAAGTATAAGGAATCTTGTTGTCCATAGCAACAGTAATGATGTTGATGATTTCTTGAGAACCTTCTGAGAAGATGCTTGCTCCAAGAATTTCTTTTGTTTCAGTATTCACAACAGCTTTGAAAGCTCCGCGAAGGTCTCCATTTACGTGACCACGAGGCATGGCTGCAACAGGGATTTCCTTCACTGCGTATGGAAGTTTCAAATCAGCTGCTTGGCTTTCAGTCAAACCGACTTGTGAAAGTGCAGGTGTGATAAACATGGTGTTTGGAACATTGAGACGGTCTTCAAGTGTGTAGCTGCCATCTCCAGCAAGGTAGCTGTAAACAACACGGAAGTCATCAAGTGAAATGTAAGTAAATTGAAGACCACCGTTGACATCCCCAACTGCAAATACACCAGGAACGTTTGTTTGACAATGTTTGTCTACTTTAATAGCACCACGTTCAGTTAGTTCAATATCTGTATTTTCAAGTTGAAGTGGTTCTACATTTGGTTTACGTCCAGTTGCATAGAGAAGGGCATCGAAACGGTAAGTTTCGTTTTCAGTTACGACAAGCACTTGGTCACCATCGTTTTTGATTTCAGTAGTATGGATATTTTGAAGCAATTCAATACCATCTTCTTCCATGTATTGTTTAGCAAGAGCTGCGATGGAAGGTTCTGCACGAGGTAGGAATGTATCCAAGGCATCTAGGACTGTAACCTTGCTTCCAAGTTTGTTGTAAAGACCAGCAAATTCAAGACCGATATTTCCGCCACCAAGGACTCCAAGTTTTTCAGGCAATTTGTCCAAGTTTTGGATACCTGTTGAGTCAAAGACATTCTTGCTTGTAGCAAGTCCTGGAATTGGCAAGACGTTTGAAACAGCACCAGTGTTGATGACGATTGTTTCAGCAGTTAGTTCTTGTTTTTCATCACCAGCTTGGATTTCGATGACTTTATTTGAAAGGAAGTGAGCTTCCGCATCAAAGATATCCACGCCTGTACCAGCAACAGTAGCATAGTTTTTACCATTGAGGCGACCAGTGATAGTATTTTTGGTAGCAATGACTTCTTCAAAAGATAAGTCTTTCTCAGCAGCAACTAGCAAGGTTTTAGTTGGGATACAACCAATGTTGATACAAGTTCCACCATACATAGCTTTACTACGTTCAACGAGGGCAACTTTTTTGCCAGCTGAAGCTAATTTACCAGCTAGTGTTTTACCAGCCTTACCAAATCCGATAACGATTAAATCATAAGTTAACATTTAGAGTTCCTCCTATTCGCATTTCATTCTAGCACAAGAGAAAAACTTTTGCACAATTCTGCTACGAAAAAGACAGAAAAAGATAAAAACGCTTTCCAGACAAAAAACTAGTAATTTTTTGACAAGCTTGATAAACTAAAATCCTACCTATTTTTATATAAGATAGAATAAATGTTCGAAAATAGGAGGTTTTATGAAATCGAATCGTTATATTATTGCCTTTGCTGGGGTCATTTTACACTTAATGCTGGGTTCTACTTATGCTTGGAGTGTTTATCGTAACCCTATTATTGAAAAAACGGGATGGGATCAGGCTTCTGTTGCCTTTGCCTTTAGTCTAGCAATCTTTTGTTTAGGCTTATCGGCTGCATTTATGGGGCGTTTGGTAGAAAAATTTGGTCCGAGAGTCATGGGGAGTCTATCTGCTTTTCTATACGCAGGTGGAAATATCTTAACAGGATTTGCAATAGACCGTCAGGAACTGTGGTTGTTGTATCTCGCTTATGGTATTTTAGGTGGGCTTGGTTTGGGAGCAGGCTATATTACCCCTGTGTCAACGATTATAAAATGGTTTCCTGATAAACGTGGTCTCGCAACAGGTTTAGCGATTATGGGGTTTGGTTTTGCTTCTTTATTGACTAGTCCCATAGCGCAACATCTCATCGCAGGGGTAGGGCTTGTAGAAACTTTTTATATTTTAGGTGCAAGTTACTTTATTATCATGCTCCTAGCTTCACAATTCATTAAGCGTCCAAATGAGCAAGAGCTTGCAATTTTATCTGCTTCAGGGAAAGAAAAAACAGCCTCTTTGACGCAAGGAATGGCTGCAAATCAGGCTCTAAAAAGCAATCGGTTTTATATACTTTGGATTATTTTCTTTATCAACATAGCTTGTGGTTTAGGCTTAATTTCAGCGGCATCGCCAATGGCACAGGAGATGGCTGGCTTGTCTACAAGTCATGCAGCAGTAATGGTGGGCGTTTTAGGGATTTTCAATGGATTTGGTCGCTTGCTCTGGGCGAGTTTGTCTGACTATATCGGTCGCCCTCTAACCTTTAGTATATTACTGCTTGTCAATCTTTTCTTTTCTCTCTCACTTTGGCTCTTTACAGATTCCGTTTTCTTTGTAGTCGCTATGTCTATTTTGATGACTTGCTATGGAGCTGGTTTTTCTTTGATTCCAGCTTATCTCAGTGATATTTTTGGAACCAAGGAATTGGCCGCTCTGCATGGTTATATTTTAACAGCTTGGGCAATGGCTGGTTTAGCAGGACCTATTTTATTAGCAGAGACTTATAAAATGGCTCATTCTTACACACAAACCTTGTTCGTTTTTATCATTTTATATAGTATCGCCTTGGCTTTGTCTTATTATCTAGGTCGTTCCATCAAAAAGGAAAGCCAAAAACCGCTTACATGATTTTCTAGAGAAATTAGGCTATCTTTTGCTCTGGTCTTGTGTTATACTAGATGGGTTGCAAAGAAAACAGTACTTTTCTTTTGTGGAAAAGAAGCAACACGATTTTGTATCCAGTATATGAAAATACGTCATAAAAAGAAAAGTATAAACTAAGCCCTATAGGGTGGCTTCGCACCACCTTTAGAAAGAAGAATAACGTGAAATTTAATGACTTAAACTTGTCTGCTGATTTGCTAGCAGAGATTGAAAAAGCTGGTTTTGTAGAAGCTAGTCCGATCCAAGAACAAACTATTCCCTTGGCCCTTGAAGGCAAGGACGTTATCGGTCAAGCTCAGACTGGTACAGGAAAAACTGCAGCCTTTGGCTTGCCTACCCTTGAAAAAATCCGTACAGAAGAAGCGACCATCCAAGCCTTGGTGATTGCACCAACTCGTGAACTCGCTGTCCAAAGTCAAGAAGAACTCTTCCGATTTGGTCGTAGTAAGGGAGTCAAAGTCCGTTCAGTATATGGCGGATCAAGCATCGAAAAACAAATTAAGGCTCTTAAATCGGGTGCCCATATCGTGGTGGGAACTCCAGGTCGCCTCTTAGACTTGATTAAACGCAAGGCCTTGAAATTGCAAGACATTGAAACGCTCATCCTTGACGAAGCGGATGAAATGCTCAACATGGGCTTCCTTGAAGACATTGAAGCTATCATCTCCCGTGTCCCTGAAAATCGACAAACTCTTCTTTTCTCAGCAACTATGCCAGATGCCATCAAACGTATCGGTGTTCAGTTTATGAAAGAACCTGAGCATGTGAAGATTGCGGCTAAGGAATTGACCACAGAATTGGTTGACCAGTACTATATCCGTGTCAAGGAACAAGAAAAATTTGATACTATGACTCGTCTCATGGATGTGGAACAACCAGAACTTGCTATCGTATTTGGTCGTACCAAACGTCGTGTAGATGAATTGACTCGTGGACTTAAAATCCGTGGTTTCCGTGCAGAAGGAATTCATGGAGACCTGGACCAAAACAAACGTCTTCGTGTCCTTCGTGATTTTAAAAACGGTAATCTTGATGTTTTGGTTGCAACAGACGTGGCAGCACGTGGTTTGGATATTTCAGGTGTGACCCATGTCTACAACTACGATATTCCACAAGATCCTGAAAGTTATGTTCACCGTATCGGTCGTACAGGTCGTGCTGGTAAATCAGGTCAATCAATTACCTTCGTTGCTCCAAACGAAATGGGCTACCTTCAAATTATTGAAAACTTGACTAAGAAACGCATGAAAGGTCTTAAACCTGCAAGTGCAGAAGAAGCTTTCCAAGCTAAAAAACAGGTAGCTCTCAAGAAAATCGAACGTGATTTTGCAGATGAAACCATTCGTGCTAATTTTGAGAAATTTGGTAAGGATGCTCGTAAGCTAGCTGCTGAGTTTACTCCAGAAGAATTGGCAATGTATATCTTGAGTCTCACTGTTCAAGATCCTGATAGCCTTCCTGAAGTGGAGATTGCGCGTGAAAAACCACTGCCATTTAAACCATCAGGTAATGCCTTCGGTGGTAAAGCTAAGGGAGGTCGTCATGGAGATGACCGTCGTGATAATCGCCGTGGAGACAACCGTCGTGGTGGTCGCCGTGATGATTTCAAAAAAGGAAGTCGTGTCAATGACCGTTTTGATAAAGACAGACGTTACCGTAATAAAGACAATAAAAAACCACGCAATACTTCAAGTGAAAAGCAAACAGGCTTTGTTATTCGTAACAAGGGCGATAAATAAGAAAAAGCGGTTCAAAATGAATCGCTTTTTTATATAAGGAGACCGAATGTGAAAAGATAATATTCTTCGAAAATCTCTTCAAACCTCGTCAACGTCGCCTTGCCGTAGGTATATGTTACTGACTTCGTCAGTTCTATCTGCAACCTCAAAACAGTGTTTTGAGCTGACTTCGTCAGTTTTATCTGCAACCTCAAAACAGTGTTTTGAGCTGACTTCGTCAGTTTTATCTGCAACCTCAAAACAGTGTTTTGAGCTGACTTCGTCAGTTTTATCTGCAACCTCAAAACAGTGTTTTGAGCTGACTTCGTCAGTTTTATCTGCAACCTCAAAG